>JADLAZ010000109.1 GCA_020849725.1 Chloroflexota bacterium | reverse complement strand
TTTTCTCCGAACTTTTCTCCGAACTTTTCTCCGAACCGACCTCGGACACGGTCGTGTCTTCGGCTTCGGGCCGGCGAACGGTTGCGGTGAACAGGTTGCCGTCTCGATCGTCAGTGAAATCGATCGCCGGCCACTGGTCCAGCGCCCGCGTGATGCCGGAGCCCAGGCCCCGGTAGGGCAACAGTCCCTTGGCGATGTACGACACCAGGATCGGGTTGCGAATGACGGAGTTGCCGGCGCGGATCTTGGACACCGTCAGGTTGTTGGGCAGGTGCCCGGGGCTGACGATCTCGATGCGGTCGTCAAAGATGAACAGCCGGATCGGGGCGCTGATCAGGTAGTCGCGGTGCGCCAGCGCGTTCACCAGCAACTCCTCGAACACCGCCGCCGGTATCTCCGGCACGCCCGGCGCGTTGACGCCGTGGCCGGCCTGCACCTTGCGCAGGTTGCGCATCACGAAGGCCATCGCCCCGGCGAACTGCGCCGGCAGCGGCCCGGCGAAGTCCTCGGTGTCGATGTAGTCGCTGACGTGAATGGCGACGCCGGGATAGCGGATCGCCTTGACGCTGAACTGCGGCACGATCCACTCCGGCCGCTCGGCGAACAGCAACACGCCGGCCAGGTTCAATGTGCCGGCGTCGGTGGCCAGATTCATGTTCTGGAGCAGTGTCAGCAACGCCGCCGGCGCCTCGGGGAAGGGCTGCTGGTAGACATCGCGCAGGAAATCGCGGAAACGGAGTCGATCGAGCGTGTCAACGCCGGCCCCGGTGGCAAGCTCGTCGGCGTGGAACTGGGCCGCGCTCTGAAACAGGCGGCGCAGCTCCTCTTTCGAGTTCACCCGCCGCTTGTCGGCTCCGCTTTTGAGCCAGATCACACCCTGGCGATCGAAGTAGGGCTTGTCCTGGCCCTTCGGAATGGTGAGCACGATGACGACGCGCTCGTCACCGACGGCGACGTTCTCGGTCCGCACCGTCAGCGGGCTGCGCACATGCTGCGCGGCGGCGTTGCCGATCACCTGGTTGAGCCGCGCCACGTCGGCCCGGCTCAGCCCCGGCACGCTGCCGTCGTCCGCCACGCCCAGCAGGATCGTGCCACCCTCGGCATTGGCGAAGGCGGCCATCTCCGCCGCCAGCGCGTCGGCGCTCGTGACGTCGCGCTTGAACTGGCGCTGGCTGTCTTCGCCGAGCGCGATGGCGGCGTGTAGGTCAGCGGCATTCATGCCCGTCGCTCCGTGTGGCTCAGCACCGTAGCGGCGGAATTGAGTGTCATGTGCTCGACGGTGTTGGCCTCGGTGAAGCTCACGCCGTCACCTCCCTCTGGCCGCCGCGATCTGGACCGACGTGCTGCTCATGGCCTGCCCATAAAAAGCCGAGGCCGCCTTGCGGCGGCCCGGCGCCCTGCCACCGAAGCAACAGGGGGGATTGCGCACAAATGATACGATATCCCGCCCCCGCTGGCAAACAATAGATGTTGTAAAACGAGGGGTGATAGCTCACTGTCTTCATCCACGCAGACTCTGATGGTGTAGGATTGCCGCCGTGCCAGGCCAATCTCCCAACCAGTCCCAGGGGCCGGCGGTTGAAACCGCGCCTGGAGGGCCTGCCGGCCACGAAACCCGCCTTCGCGGGTTAGGTCCGGACCCAACCCAGTCCGCGACGGCGGACTTCGTGGCGTCGCAACGCCCCTGAGGCGCGGTTTCAACCGCCGGCGCCGCTCCCGATCCCCGACCCTTTCTCCTCTCTAGCTGGCAATATTTTCTTCAATATTGTAATAATCCCTTATTATACTAATAGCCAATTACCTAATCCTGCGCCAATGCCTCAATAAGTGCTGCTTGCAAAATCTTGATCTTGATCAAATGACTTTGATAACAATCAACCGTGGTCTTGAGCGACGCAAGCTCTTCGACCGTTCTCCTCTGTTCGTCAGTACTCGGAACAGGTATATCCAGACGCTCAAACTCCGATACATTAAAGTGTTGCTGTGCTGTGCCGGCGATGCCTGTCTTGATCGTTCGTCGTCCAAATGCCGAGTTAAGGAACTCGACCAGGTATTCTGGTAGAAGAAACGGCTTCGGTCGAACCAGGATGAGGTCGATCAGGTTCATGCCGGCAACCTCGTCAGTCACGACGGAGGCATCGCCCGGCCGTCCTGTCCGAACTACGACTACATCCCCTCGCTTAAGTGCTGATTTTGAGTTCTTTCTATGCCCTTCTTGCGTAAGATAAACGAGCTCACTGAGATCATAGCGACCCGGAAATACATTAAGAGATCGGAGCGCTGGAACACCAGTCTGCTCGTCCGTGTAATAGCTTGCAGGCTTCACTACAATGCCTACTGTAATCTGGTCGCACGCTTCGGTCGCGATCGAGTGCTGTTCCCTCTGATCGGCCTCAAAGACGCTGTCGGATGCCGCGTGAGTGTAATCGTCTGCGACAAGCAATGCGTCACGACATTGACAACAGGTCTCATCCACCGCCCACAGCACCGCCGCCAGCCGCCGCTGCTGGTCCAGCGGCGGCAGCGCGAACTCGAATTTCGCGATGTCGGGGAAGTTGATGTACGGGTTCGTCGAGCCCTTCGATTCCTGGATGGAGTGCTGTGTGAATCGCTCCGACAGCATGAGCCACGGCAGCAAGTCTTGCCGCAGTCGGCTCTCGTCGGCCTGGAGTACGAACGTCGTATTCGCCGTGACACCGTCGAACTCAGCCAGCGCGACCTTCTTGAGATAGGTGCGCCGCGAGCCGTAGAGTACCTGTCCCTTGCGAAAGCGCCGGATGAAGGCTGGACCGAGGTAGCCGTCGCCCACGGTTCCCCACTGCCGGATGTGGACATCCTCCGTCGCCATATGCTCGCCGGCAACGTAGCGCTCGACCTCGCCGGAGGTCGGATCGACAACCTCCTTCAATTGGCGCACCACGTCGCCAAACTTCACCCGCTGCCAGCCGGCGCGATCAAACAGCGCGCACTTCGCCAGATCGCCCACCACCGCCTCCAGCGCCGGCACCGCCAGGTCGGGCAGGATCGCCCGCAGCGACTCCGCCACCGTCGCCCGCGACGCCAGCCAGCCGTCGAGCGCCGCCGCCAGCCCGCCACCGCTGCTCGCCGTCACCACCGGCGCCGGCGCGGTCGCCGTCACGTACAGCGGGATGCTCAGGTTGCTCTGCCGGCCGCCGATCTCCGCCAGCGTCGCCACGCGAGCGAAGCCCGGCTCGTCCGCGAACCGCTCGTAGGCGGCGACGATGCGCGCGATGTGCGCCTCGGTCAGGAAGCTTTGCGCCCGCTCGCGTGTCACCTCGCCGACGGCGTTGATGAACAGGATGCGCCCCCGCCGCGCCGCAGGCTTGCGCGCCCGGCAGATCACGACGCACGCTTCCATCGGCGAGTTGTAGAACAGGTTCGGCCCCAGCCCCAGCACGCACTCGATCAGGTCGGCCTCGATCAGCCGGCGGCGCATCGCCGCCTCTTCCTGCCGGAACAGCACCCCATGCGGGAACAGGATCGCGCAGCGGCCGCTCCCCGGCGCCAGGCTGGCCAGGATGTGCTGCCAGAAGGCGTAGTCGGCCCGGCCCTGCGGCGGCGTGCCGAACTGGTTGCGGCCCCAGCGGTCACTCGCGAAGGCGGCCCGGTCCCACTGCTTGATCGAGTACGGCGGATTGGCCAGCACCACGTCGAAGCGCCTCAGCCGGTCGGCCTGCACGAACGCCGGCGCCGCCAGCGTATCGCCGCGCACGATCTGGAAGTCCTCGATCCCATGCAGGAAGCAGTTCATCCGAGCAATCGCACTCGTCATCAGGTTGCGCTCTTGCCCGAACAGGCGCACATTGCGCCACTCCTGGCCCTGGCGGCGCAGGTGGGCGATCGCCGACAGCAGCATGCCGCCCGAGCCGCAGGTCGGGTCGTAGATCGACTCGCCCGGCGCCGGCCGCAGCAGCTCCGTCATCAGGTGGACGACCGTCCGGTTGGTGTAGAACTCGGCCGCCGTGTGGCCGGAGTCGTCGGCGAACTGCTTGATCAGGTACTCGTAGCCCTGGCCCAGCTCATCCTCCGGCAGATTGGCCACCGACAGGTCGAGCGATGAGAAGTGCTCGACCAGGTCGCGCAGCAGCGCGTCCGACAGGCGCTCCTTGTTCGTCCACTGCGCGTCGCCGAAGATGCCGTACAGCGTCTCCGGGTTCGCCTTTTCGATGCCGCGCATGGCCGTCTGCAACGCCTGCCCGATGTTCACCGCCACCGCGCGCACGTCCCGCCAGTGACAGCCTTCCGGAATCTGGAAGCGGAAGTTCTGCGGAAAGCGGGCATACTCCTCGTCACCGTCCGCCTCGGCCAGCGCCGCCGCGTACTCCTCGTCATGCACGTCCGAGATGCGTTTGAAGAAGAGCATCGGGAAGATGTAGGTCTTGAAGTCCGCCGCGTCCACCGGCCCGCGCAGGATATTGGCCGACTCCCACAGATGCGACTCCAGTTGACTCAGCGAGACCCCGGCCATGCGCCACCCTCTCGAACGTTATTCGCTCCACGTAGATTGTACCACTCGCCACCGGCCAGGCGAAGCCGATCAGAGCCGGCCGGTAGGGACAGCCCGCTGTGGCTGCCCGGCTGGTGGGCCAGTAGGCATTCGTCATGCCGGCTTCCGCCGGCATCCAGGCGGCTCCGACCACCAGCGACAGCATGACCCCGGCTTGCGCCGGGGTGACGCGGACTCGCGGTCCGCCTGGCCCCCTTGGCCCCCTTGGCCTCCCGTTCCTCCTTCGCCTCCTGGCCTCCTGTTCCTCCTGGCACTCCTGCCCTTCCCGGTGGACAATACCTCAGCAATGACACGCCACTCACCGACCCAGGAGGGCCGCATGATCGTCACCCGGCCGTTCGGATCCACCGGCCACGCCAGCACCCGCGCCATCTTCGGCGCCGCCGCGCTCAGCCGCGTTGACCAGCCCACCGCCGACCGCGCCCTCGATGTCCTGCTGGACTACGGTGTCAACCACATCGACACCGCCGCCAGCTACGGCGACTCCGAGCTGCGCCTCGGCCCGTGGCTGCGCCAGCATCGCGCCCGCTTCTTCCTCGCCACCAAGACCGGCGAGCGCGGCTACGCCGGCGCGCGCGACCAGATCCGCCGCTCGCTCGAGCGCCTCCAGGTCGATCAGGTCGACCTCCTCCAGCTGCACAACCTCGCCAACGAGGACGAGTGGCAGGTCGCGCTCGGGCCGGGCGGCGCGCTCGAGGCCGCCATCGAGGCCCGCGACCAGGGACTGGTCCGCTTCATCGGCGTCACCGGCCACGGCCTGGGCATCGCCGCCATGCACCGGCGCAGCCTGGAGCGCTTCGCCTTCGACTCGGTCCTGCTCCCCTACAGCTACGTCCTGATGCAGAACCCGGCCTACGCCGCCGATGTCACCGCGCTGCTCGCCGTCTGCGCCGCGCGTGGCGTCGCCGTCCAGACGATCAAGGCGATCACCCGCGCCCCCTGGACCGAGCGCCCCGCCACTGCCCCGACCTGGTACGAGCCGCTGACCGGCCAGGCCGACATCGACCTGGCCGCCCACTGGGTGCTCGGCAACCCGCAGGTCTTCCTCAACACCGCCGGCGACGTGGCCCTCCTGCCGCGCGTCCTCGACTCCGCCGCCCGCTACCAGGCCCGCCCCACCGACTCCGCCATAGCCGCCCTGGCCGACCGCCTGACCATGCAACCCCTCTTCGCCTGACCCAGTCGCACCACCGGCCCATCCCGTCCACCCTCCCCACCAGGAGTCACCCATGGCCACCACCCAGCGCCGCTTCACCGTCGCCGACCTCGACACCTTCCCCGACGACGGCAACCGCTACGAAGTGATCGACGGAGAGCTGTACGTGACGCACGCCCCCCACTCCGACCACCAGGACATTATTAGCCATATCGAGGCGGCACTGCGCGCCTGGGACCCGGAGCGTGCCCACGGCTGGGTGCTGGCGGGCGCTGGGTTGATCTTCTCCGTCGAGGACGGCGTCATCCCCGATCTGGTCTGGGTCAGCGCCGAGCGGGCCGCCGTGGTCCTGCTCGACCCGGCCACCGGCGCGCGCGACGGCAAGCTCCACGCCGCGCCCGATCTGGTCGTCGAGGTGCTCTCGCCCGGCGCGCACCACGCCCAGCGCGACCGCGAGACCAAGCTGACGCTCTATTCCCGCCGCGGCGTCAAGGAGTACTGGATCGTCGACCGCGCCGCGCCCACCGTCGAGGTCTATCGGCGCGGCGCCGCCGCCCGCCTGGACCTGGCCGCCACACTCACCGCCGCCGACACGCTCACCACGTCGCTGCTGACCGGCTTCGTCCTGCCCGTCAGCCAGATCTTCCGCCTGCCGCCCTGGCTCCCGCGCTGACGGCCGCCGCCGGCTCCGCGCCCGTGGCATCCGCCCGCCTTGACAATCAGCGACCCTGGCCCACACAATCTCCGCGCGACGCCCGGCCCTGGCACGCGCTGGCATGCCCTTTCGTCGGACCGCGGGAGCGCCACCGCACCGCCGCCATGCCGAAGGTCTCCGCCGACGACCACCCGCGCCGCCAGCGCCCCACCAGGCGGCCGCGACACTGGGAAGGCCATGCCGTCGAAGCGCACGGTCCTGTATGTCAGCCATGGCCATCCGGCGATCCGGCCCGGCGGCGCCGAGGTGGCTGCCCTTGAGCTGTATGAGGCTATGCGCGCCTCGCCGGCCTACGAGTCGATCCTGCTGGCGCGCACCGGGCCGCCGGCCTCTCAGCCGCATCTTGGCACGCCCTTCTCGATGGTCGGGCGCGATCCGAACCAGTACTTCCTGCACACGGATGCTGCTCACTACGATTGGTTTCTGGGGACGCAGCACCCTAAGTCCGCCTACCTGCTGCAGGCGTATCAGGCGTTCCTGGCGGCGCATCGGCCGGATGTCGTCCATTTTCAGCACACCGCTCTGCTCGGCTACGAGCTGATTCGCGCGACGCGGAACGTGCTGCCCGATGCGCCGTTGGTCTACACCCTGCATGAGTTCCTGCCGCTGTGCTTTCGCGACGGGCAGATGCTGCGCACGTTCAACCAGGAGCTCTGCCGAGAGGAGTCGCCGCGCCGCTGCCACGAGTGCTTTCCTACCCGCTCACCCCAGGAGTTCTATCTCCGGAAGCGCTACATTCAGTCGCACCTGTCGCTGATCGATCTCTTCCTCGCACCCAGCCGGTTTCTCATCGACCGCTTCGTCGAGTGGGGCATCCCGCCTGATCGGATCCGCTTTCAGGAGAATGGCCGTCACCCGCGGCCGGTGTCGCCGGAGTGCGCCACGCCGCGCCCGCGCGCCCGGCTTGGCTTCTTCGGCCAGATCACGCCGTACAAGGGCGTTGATGTACTGCTCACGGCGATGGAGACCCTGGGCGCCGACCGTGGCGCGCGTCGCCGGTGGGCGCCGGACACCGCGGCCCCCGCCGACGCGGCCCGCCCACACCTCTGGCTGTACGGCGCCAACCTCGACGGGCAACCGCCCGACTTCCGCGACGAGATCCGCCGCCTCCTCGGGGCCACGCGCCGGTCCGTCACGTTTGCCGGCGCCTATCGGGCCGACGACCTCGGCGCGCTCATGGCGGAGATCGACTGGGTTGTCGTGCCGTCGATCTGGTGGGAGAACGCGCCGATGGTGATCCAGGAGGCGTTCCTCCACGGCCGCCCGGTGATCTGCGCCAACATCGGCGGCATGGCCGAGAAGGTGACCGATGGCGTCAATGGCCTCCATTTCCGTGTCGGCGACCCCTTCAGCCTGGCCCGGACGATCGAGCGGGCGGCCACAACCCCCGGTCTGTGGGACGACTTGCGCGCCGGCATTCCGACCGTCTACTCGGCCAGCGAGGCGGCCGCGGACCTGACCGCGGTCTACGATGCCCTGCTCGACCAGGCAACGGCGCGGCTGGCGGTGGCGCCAGGGAGCGCCTAGGCCGATGGACGACGGACTAGGTCGCCCCGGCGGTGAGCTGACGAACCACGACCTGCGGGCGCTGGTGGAGGAGCGCACCGCCTGGGCGCGCCGCACTGCGGCCGACCTGGAGCGGATCCGGCAGAGCCGGCCCGTGCGCCTGTATGGCCGCCTGATCACCCTACCCGGCGTCGGCCCGCTCTTGCGCCGCGTTGCTGGCTTTGGCTCGTTGCCGTCCAGCGCGCCGGTGGGGGCTGCCAGCCCAGCCCGCGGTGAGACGGCGCCGGAGCCAGGGGTTGTCCGCCGGCCGCCACTGGCTCTCGATGCCCCCGTGCGCGTAGACGAGCACGCCTATGTCGTGTCGGGGCGGCTGCCAGCCGCTGACGCGCCGCCAGCGCAGTTGCTTCTCTCATCGCCCGAAGGTAACCAGATCGATTTGACCGCGTCGGCAACGTGCTGGCAGGCGCCCGCCGACGCTGAGCGGCCGGCAGCCGGCTTTGTCGCCTGGGTCCAGATCCCCGAGCCAAGCCGCCGCGCGACCGGGTGGTCGCTCGTGATGCGGCGATCGGATGGTGGCGTGCTGACGGCCAGGGCGCCAGCCGTCGTCGATGACCCGCTGCGCGCGCGCGATCAGATCCTCGCCGCACTGGCTCGGACGCGCCCGCCGAGCGCGCACCCCGTCTGCGATCACGTCTTCGCGGCGCTGGAGCGCGCGCAGGCCCAGCTTCAAACGGCGCCCGAGGTCGAGCGCGTCATCCAGTTCGGGGACGCCCCGGCGGCGCCGGCCGTGTCACTCGTCATTCCCCTCTATCGACGAGTCGACTTCCTCGAGTACCAGTTGGCCCAGTTCGCCCATGACCCGGACCTGGCGCGGGCCGACCTCATCTATGTCCTCGACTCGCCGGAGCTGGCGCCCGCGCTCGTGGAGCAGGCGGCGCTGCTCTCCGGCCTCTACCGCCTGTCCCTGCGCCTGGTCATCCTCCGGCGCAACAGCGGCTACTCGGCCGCCAACAACGCCGGCGTCGACCACGCCCGCGGGCGCTGGCTCGTCCTCCTCAACTCCGATGTCCTGCCGGCGCGGCCGGGCTGGCTGACGGCGATGATCGAGGCCGGCGAGGCGACGCCGAACCTCGGCGCGCTCGGGCCGAAGCTCCTCTACGAGGACGACTCGCTCCAGCATGCTGGCATGTACTTCCACCGCCGCGAAGGCGAGGCAGTGTGGCTCAACGAGCACTACTTCAAGGGCTTGCACCGCGACCTGCCAGCAGCCAATGTCTGCCGGCACGTGCCGGCCGTCACCGGCGCCTGCCTGCTGATCGAGCGCGACCTGTATCGCCAGTTGGGTGGCCTGCGCGGCCTGTTCATGCAGGGCGACTTTGAGGACTCCGACCTGTGCTTGCGCGCGGCGGAGACTGGTCGCGACATCTGGTATCTGCCGGCGGTCGAGTTGTATCACCTGGAAGGGCAGTCGTACCCGACACCGCAGCGGCAGCTCGTCCTCGCCTACAACGCCTGGCTGCACACCCGCCTGTGGCGGGATCGGCTGGCGGCGGCTGAGGCGATGGCCGGGCCGCTCGACCACGGCCGTGCGGGTGGGTAGGCGCCAGCAGCCGGTTCGGGCTGACTATACCGAAGCGCGCATGGGAATAGCATACTTCGTATTGCGTAGCGTAGGGGCGATTCGCGAACCACCCCTACGGTGGCCTGGGCATCCCGTCTAGGCTTCGGTTTAGGGCCGCTCAGAAGCCGCCGGCAAGGATCTCCCGGACGGCCTCGCGCACGGCTGCCGTCGAGGTGAAGCGCGGCCGCCAGCCCAGCGCGGCCAGCTTGCGCGCGTCGTAGGCGAAGCGCGGCACATCGCCCGGCCAGCCCCGGTCGGCGCTGCCGTAAACGATCCGGGCATCAGTCGCGCCGGCCGCGGCGGTCACGATCTCGGCGATCTCGCGGACGGAGGTCGTGCCTTCCCCAGCGGCGTGAAATACTTCGAACCTCGTCTCCTGCCGGTCCAGCGTGAGCAGGAGCGCCGCGATCAGGTCCGACACGTGGAGATACGGCTTCTGCTGGCGGCCATCGCCCAGCACCTCCAGCCGGTCGGGCGTTGCCGCCAGCTTGCGCGCGAAATCGAGCAGGACGCCGTGCGTCGCCCGCCCGCCGATGACATTTGGAAAGCGCACGATCGTCGTCTTGATCGCGAAGGTGTGGGCGTAGACCGACAGGTAGCCCTCCGCCGCCAGCTTGCTGGCGCCGTAGAACGAGATCGGCCGGAGCGGGCCGTAGTCCTCATGGAGGAGGTCGCTGGTCTCGCCGAAGACCGCCGACGTGCTGGCGAAGACGATGCGGCCGACCACGTGCAGGCGCATCGCCTCCAGCACCTCCAGCGTCGTCAGGAAGTTGAGGCGCATGTCGAGGAAGCTGTCCTGCGCGCCGGCGCGGATATCCGAGTTTGCTGCCAGGTGAAAAACCACGTCGAACGCCACGTCCGCAAAGAGTTGCCGCACCGCCTCGCGCTGCAGCGCATCGAGCTGGCGCAGGTGGAAGCCGGGCCGGCCCACCAGATGGGCGACGTTGCGCGGCTGGCCGAGATGGTAGTTGTCCACGCACCACGTCTCGGCTCCGCGCGCCAGCAGGGCATCGCAGAGGTGGCTGCCGATGAAACCCGCGCCCCCGACGACCAGCGCCCGCATGCATCCTCCTCGTCGTCCTGCTCATACGGCGTCGGTCAGCGCGGCTGGCGCTCCAGAATCGCGATCAGGGAGATGCCGAAGGGCGGCCGCACCAGCCGCTCGGCCGGCCGCAGGAAGCGGGTCGCCATATTCATGAGGTGGAAGTTCTCCTCATTGTGGCGACGCTCCTTCAGCAGGCGGCCCTTGACCCACCAGCCGAACACGCCCAGGCTGTTGAAGTAGTAGAGGTGGCGCAGCGTCAGCGGGAGACCGTCGAGCCGCTGGCGCAGGCTCGCTTTCGTGTAGCGCCGGTAGTGCCCGTCGATCTCGTCGAGCGTGCCATAGGCCCAGGGCATGGCCGGCACCAGCAGGCACAGGTGCCGGCCCACCGGCAGCGCCTCGGCCATCCGCTGCAGCGCGAGGCGGTCGTCGTCGATGTGCTCGATGAGATTGGAGCAGACGATGGTGTCGATCGCCGCAGCGATCATGGTGTCGCGGCACTCCTCCGACGTGATATCGCCCGCATAGACCTGGACCGAAGGCAGATCGCTGGCGGCCCGCTTCAGTTCGTCCAGCAAGCGCGGGTCGAGGTCGATGCCCAGATAGAGCGCGCGCGACGGCGCCAGCAGCGGCGTCATTGTGCCCGGACCGCAGCCGACATCCGCGATGCGGTTGCCAAGGAACGGCAGGAACTGCTCCACCTGCCAGCGGAAATAGGGACCGGACAGCCGGCGCCATCGCAGGTAGTAGTCGAGCCGCTCTTCATGCTGCGGCTTCGCGCCGGTAGTCTCCACGATGAACCTCTCTTGCCGCCTTCAGGGCGCCGCGACCGGGCGCCGCCGGGCTGAGTCAGCCTGGTCCATCGCGCGGACCTGCCTTGACCACCACGATGTGGAAGCCATAGCCGTCGGCGGGATCCCAATCCTGGAGACCGACGCCGTGTCCGCGCACGTAGTCCCGGGTCTCGAACAGATGCGTATCGGATGGGACCAGGCCGGCGTCGCGGAAGCGGGCCAGCCACCAGGGCTGGTCCCGAACCGTCAGATGGTAGATCACGCCGGTGACGGGATCGCCGTCCGGAAACATGGCCACGGACGCGACGGCGATGCCGCCAGGTGACAGATTCTCATACACGTTCGCCAGAAAACCGGCAATGCGGTCTTCGGGAATATGCTCCAGGACCTCCCAGGCGGTGATGCAGTCGAAGCGCAGCGCGGCGCCCTCGCGGTTGACGAACGAAAAGGGAGCGGTCGCGTCAGCCGTGAAGAGATGATGTGGAATCGTGTCCCACTCACCAGAGCGAAGGCGCTTGGACACATCGGAGCCTTCGATGCCGATGGCCTCGTAGCCATCTTCGAGGATGCTGCGGACAAATCCGCCGCCTGCGCAGCCGATATCGAGGACACGCAAGTCACTCTTGCGCTGGAAGTAGTCATACAGCTTGAGATTGAAGCGGCGGTTGGTGCTGTTGTTGTAGAGCGAGCCGCGCGGCCAGCGATGATCGGCTGAGTCCGTCGCGACGGGACGATCGGCGAGCAGCCTGTACGGCGAGGTAGTTCCATAGCGCGCGAAGTAGATCGCCTTCCACAGACGGTTCAGTTCGTGTTGCAGCGGGGTCAGGCGGCGGGCTGACAGGAGCCGATCGGCGCCGGCGCGCAACCCCGCAAAGACGATGCTCAGCCCCGATGTCGGCCGTGCCAGCGCGTGCGCAGACGCGATCCGGTACCCATGATAGATTTTTCGACCCAAGAGATGTCGCATGCGATTCATCTTGACGCGCCGGTTGACGTCGAGCTGTCGGATGGGGCGGCGAGCGCAGCGCTGTCCCGCCGGTCGCTGCCTAGCTCACGAGGAACCCCACGGCGAGTGGTCGCGACCAGGCAGGCGCAGGCCAGGACGATGAGCGGCGCCAGCAGCACGTGGGCCGGTCCCAGATACTGTGGGGTCAGGCTCGGAAACGACGTGGCGTCGACGAACGCGATGAAACCGATGCGGGAGACGAATGCCACGAGCAGGGCCAGGAACGGCGCCAGCAAGGCCCGCCCGGCGCCGGCGCCAAGCGCGGTGATCGGCGCGACGACGAGCGCGAGGACGATCGTGGTCGCCAGCACCGGCGCCACCCGCCCGTACCCCTCGGTGATCCGGGCGAGCGCGGTCAGCTTCGCCGCGTCAACGCCAAACGTGCCAAAGTTCATCAGGTCGGCGGTCGGCGCCAGACGGTCGCGGGTGATCATGCGGAAGGGAAGGAGTTGCCGCTCGGCGCCGTGGCTCGGCTCGGCATAGGGGGAGATGTCCTCGAACCGGATGACCTGACCGAGCGCCCGCCCCATCGACTCCGCCGTCAGGGCCAGGTACTCCGATCGCCAGGGTGGCGCCATCGTGGCGCGCGGCGGGCCGCACCGCAACTGCGCCGTCGCGCAGGCGGTGTCGACTTCGTTCGCCAGCCGGCGGTAGTATGCGAGTGCCGTCTGCCCGGAGGAATAGTAGCCGCGGGCGGCCACGACGTCACGCACGAGCCAGAGGAACCAGCCATCGGTAATGTCGCCGCAGGTGTCCGGGATCATGCGGCAGCCAAACCCCCCCCAACGCTCGCCAATGGGTCCCTCGATGGCAGCCTTGAGCTCGGCAAAGGCCGGACTGACCGCGTAGATCTGCTCGCGCACCGACCGTGGCACGGCGATGTAGCGACGCCACGTGTCGCGCTCCACGCGCGTCAGCGACCCATAGGCCGCCAGCCACTCCGGCGCCGTCACTTCGGCGACAGCGAAGACACCATAGGCGCGGTAATTGATGCCCGAGACGGTGACGATGGACAGGCCGCACAGCAGGAACGGGGTCAGGAGCAGCGCGAGGCGCTGCCAGAACTGCCCGACCCGTCCACGCCTGAGCAGGACTACCGCTGCCCCCAGCAGGAAGACCAGCGTCGGCAGGATCCAGACGCCCTCCTCGCGCGTGAGCCAGAGGGCGCTCAGCGCGGCCCCGCCCCCGACCGCCCAGGCGGCCAGGACGCGCAGGGAGCCATCGCGGCGGACGAACAGGGCGATGGCGCAGGCCACCGTCAGCAGCGTCAGGGCAATCGAGACGCCCTCGCGCAGGACTCGGGTGATGGTGAACATGATCGGGTTGAAGATGAGCAAGGCGTACACTACGGTGAGCGCCACCGGATGGCCGATCAGGGGCCGGATGGCGGCGACCATAGCGGCGCACGCGCCGATGTAGAGCAGATTCTGGCTGACCTGGAGGGGGATGCCGAGGACGAAGCTGGCGGCGATCCAGAGCGGATAAAACGGCCCTTTGATCAGGGTCATGTGCGTGAACGGACCCAACCACCGGCCGCCGGCGATGTGCTGCGCCAGCGTGAGATAGAGGTAGTCGTCGTGCGCGTACTCGCTCCAAGCCGACAGCAGTTGGCCGCTGGCCAGCCAGAGCCGGAGCGCCGTCAGCAGCGCCATCGCCAGGAGCATGCGTCCGGTCGCGCGTGACATCACCTGCGCCCTTCCCTCGTCCTGCCGCGCCTCACGCGCCCGACCAGCCGGCGTGGAGGTCGAGAATCGCATGACATAAGGTCTGATGGCTCAACTCGACCATGCCGTAGTGATCGCTGGCGATATAGATATTCATGTCGCCCGCGCGCCGGAGCGGGTTGTCGGGCGCGAAGCCGCTGAAGGTGACGACGCCCAGTCCGCGCTCCCGCCCAGCGGCCACGGCATTCAGGATATTGGGCGACCGGCCCGAGCTGCTGATGGCGACCAGCAGGTCGCCTGGCTGACTGTGCGCCCGGACCTGAAAGGCGAACGCCTGCTCGTAGCC
Organism: Chloroflexota bacterium; assembly: GCA_020849725.1. The sequence continues at coordinate 95,914 of JADLAZ010000109.1, read as the reverse complement.
GAGGTCGTTGCTGAGGCAGGTCAGGGCGGCGCCGTCATTGAACGCCAGCGCCCGCAGCCCGCCGGCCTTGGTGTAGTCGATGGCGGCGTGGCTGGCGATGGCGGCGCTGCCGCCGTTGCCGATGAAGATGAGCTTGCCGCCGGCCGCGTGCGCCGCCGTCGCCCGCGCGATCGCCCACTGGACGGCCGCCGCCAGCGCCACCGGCTGGCCGGCGCCGGTCGTCGCGACCGCGCCACTCAGGCATGCCGCGAGGGTCGCGACGTACTGCCGCAGCGCCAGGTCGGTGACGCGGTCGGTGTCGATCGTCACTGGGTCGCCTCGCGCAGGCGGGCCACCACCAGCGCCGTCGCCCGCTGCAGCAGCAGGAAGACGAATGTCTGGAAGCTGGCGATCACCAGCCACAGCCCGGTGATCGCCTGATAGGTCAGGTTGCCCACTTCCGGCGGCAAGCGGCCGCCCTCGCTCAGGTAGGTCGCGACGATCGGCAGCAGCAGCGCCAGGCCGGCGGCAACCATGACGCCGCAGATGACGATCGTCCGGTTGTAGGGAAACACCCGCTCCCAGCGCCGCCAGTTGGCGCCGTGCTCGTCCAGCAGCACCTGAACGACGCCGCCGAAGTAGACGAGCGACAGGCCGACGAGCGCCATAGCCATCGCCAGCAGCATCCAGTTGATGGAGAAGTAGACCCAGCCCAGGTCGATCGGGCCGAAGGTCAGCGGCAGCATCAGCGCCAGCCCCGCCACCAGCAGGACCAGGCCCGGCCGGAAGGCGAAGAAGTCGACGCCGTAAACGAACATCGCCTCCAGGTTCTGCCAGCCGGCCCGCCATGGCTCGAGCCAGCCGGCGCGCTTCATGTGGCTCTCGCGGCCGGCCTGGTCTTTGTAGAAGTTGATCGGCACCTCGGCGCACGTCAGGCCCATGTGCACGGACTTGATCGTCATCTCCGACGCGTACTGCCACGACTGCGACCGCAGGTCGATCCGCTCGAGTGCCTCACGGGTGATGCCGCGCATGCCGCAGTGAATGTCGGTGAAGCGGCTGCCGAAGATGACATTCAGGATCAGCGTCGTCAGGGGCGTGCCGAAGTAGCGGTGCAGCTTTGGCATGGCGTCCGGCTCGATCGTGCCGCGGAACCGGGAGCCCATCACATAGTCGTACCCCTCGCGCATCTTCTCCACAAACGGCGTGATCTCGCGGAAGTCGTAGGTGCAGTCGGCGTCGCCGAGGATCAGGTAGCGACCGCGGACGTAGGGGATGGCGTCGATGTAAGCGCGTCCCAGCCCCCGGCGTGGCGTGCGCAGGACGCGCGCCCCATGCGCCAGCGCGATCTCCGGCGTCCGGTCGGTCGAACTGTCGACGATCAAGATCTCGCCGCGATAGCCGCCGCGCGCGATCCCCTCGCGACACCACGTCAGAAACCGGCCGATCGTGATCTCCTCGTTCAGCGCCGGCACCAGGATCGTCACTTCGGGGTCGGCGACGTCGTCGACCGGCGTGAGCAGGCGGACGGCCGGGTCGGCCTGGGCGACGCTGAGGGTTCTAGCGATCATACGAAGGTTTCCTTCTGTGGCCGTTGTCTGGCCGGCGGCGCCGTCACCCGGCAGGGTGACGCTCGTGGTCAGCGGGCGAAGACGATGCGCGCCCCTTCGAGATCGAAGCGGAAATCCACCTCGCGGTACTCGGCGAGCGCGGCCCGGACCGGCGGCTGGGCCGCCGGTGGGCAATAGATGACCAGGAAACCGCCGCCGCCCGCGCCGGCCAGCTTGCCGCCCAGGGCGCCGGCCGCCAGCGCGGCCGCATACGCCCGATCGATCGTCGTCGTTGAGATCTGACTGGTCAACGAGCGCTTCAGGAGCCAGTTCTCGTGGAGCGCGTGGCCGAAGGCGTCCAGGTCGCCGGCGACCAGCCGGTCGCGCAGCCCGTAGCTGAGGTCGACCATCCGGCGCAGCGTCGTCACCGCCGCCTCGTCGTGCTCCACCCGCGCCCGCTGCTCGGCCAGGATGCCGCCGGCGGCGCGCTGGGTGCCGGTATAGAACAGCATGAGGCTCTGCTCGAGGCGGGTCACGATCTCGCGATCGAGCGGCAGCGGCTCGACCGTCACGCTGCCGTTCCGGTGGAACTCGATGAAGTTGATGCCGCCGAAGGCCGCCGCGTACTGGTCCTGCTTGCCGATTGGCTCGCCCAGCCGCTCGATTTCGATCAGGCAGGCTTCCTGGGCCAGGCGCTCCTTCGGCACGAACTTGCCGGCGTGGGCGTACAGCCCGTTGAGCAGCGCCACGCAGAACGAGCTCGACGACCCCAGGCCGGTGCCGCTGGGGATATCGGCGATCGAGGCGATCTCAAGCCCGCCGGTGATGTTCAGGAAGCGCAGCACCTCCCGCAGGATAGGGTTCTCGATGTGATCGACATCGCTCACGACTTCGTTGCGGGCGTACTTCAGGTTGAAGTTGGCGCTGTCGAAGAACGGGTGGATGATCGCGAACGAGTACTTGGCAACGGTGCAGGACAGCACCGCGCCGCCGTGGCGCTGGTAGAAAGACGGCAGGTCCGAGCCGCCGCCGACGAAGCTGACCCGAAAGGGCGCGCAGGAGACGATCATGGCGACCCCTCCGTCCACGCCAGCACCACATCAGCCTGGGCGCGCTGGGTCGCCACCGCCGGCCACTCGTCGCCGCGCCGCGCGGCGATCAGCGCCGCGATGTCGGTCGGCGCAAGCCCCTTCCACTGGTAGAACGCGCTCAGGCGAGCGATGAGGGCTGCCTCCTCGATCTCCCGATAGACGACAAGATCAAGCAGGTCCCTGGCGGTGGCGTGGCCGGCGAAGATGCCATCGAGGACGACCACGTCGGCATCGGTGGCGTCATAGGGAACGCCGGGCGCCCCGGCGCGGGTGGCAGGATCATACCCCGGCGCGGTCACCGTGTCGCCCCGTGCCAGGCCCGCGACCACGGCGCGGTAGCCGTCCAGCCGGTGGCGGGTGTCCGCGGTCATGCCCGCGTGCCGCTCGGGCAGCGGCACGATCCAGTCGTCCAGCCGGACGTGCAGCGGCCGCCGGCCAGCGTCGGCCAGGGCGCGCGTGAGCGCGTGCGCCAGCAGGCTCTTGCCGCTGCGCGACGGCCCGCACACCGCAATGATCGGGCGCGGCGCGGCGATGCTGGCGAGGCAAGCCAGCACCGGCTCGGCCAACCGGCGGTAGCCGAGCGTGAAATCTACCGCCTCGCCGACATCGGCGAACATGGCGTCGGGGCGCACCCCCGCAGGCAGCGCGCGGCAGCCGTGGCCGGTGCGCACGCCGTAGGCGTAGACCCCGGCCGCGTGGCCGGCGGCGATGTCCCGCCAACTGTCGCCGACGATCGTCGAGCGTGCCACCGCCACGGGCAGGTCGTCCATCGCCTGCCGCAGCATGCCCGGCGCCGGTTTGCGGCAGTCACAGGGCATCTTAAGGTCCGCCACCTCGCCGGGAAAGCCGCGCTCGGGGTGGTGCGGGCAATAGTAGAGGCGGTCCAGCACCGCGCCCTTGCGCGCGAGCAGCGTCTCCAGCCGGCCGAGCAGCGCCGGCAGCGCCGCCGGTTCCACCAACCCCTTGGCCACCTGAGGTTTATTGGTGACGCCGATCGTCAAGAGCTGCGCGTCGTGGGCGCGGCGCACCGCGGCCGCGGCCCCCGGCAGCAGGGTCACGTCATTCGGTGTGAGCACGCCGTGGCCGCCCGGCTCCGCATTCAGCACGCCATCGCAATCGAAAAAAAGGGCCGGCCGCTCGTGGTCGGCGCGCAGGGCGGCGACGGCGCCGCGCGCGATGTCGGCCGCCGCGGTCGCGCACCGCTCCGGCGTGCCCACGTCGCGCAGGTACTCCGGCGTCTGGTAGGCGTAGACCGGCTGGCCCGACCGGACCAGGGCCGGGAACAGGTCATGGATGAAGTCGGCGCGCTGGCCGGGCGTGAGGGCGCGCAGGATGTCCGGCGCGCACACGTACAGCCCGGCCGGCACCAGGTTACGGTAGTCGCCCGGCGGGCGTTCGCGGCGCGGCAGGACCGCGGTCACCCGGCCATCCGGGTCGGTCGCTAGCAGGTCCGATGTCTCGGGATGGTCGTTCGGGTGCGCCACGATGGTCGCGACACCGCCATGCCGCCGGTGAAAGGCGAACAGGCGGCTCAGGCACAGGTCGAACACAGTATCGCCGTAGACGACGAGGAAGGCATCCTGGTCGATCAGGCTGGCGATGGACGAGAGGCTCCCGGCCGTGCCACGCGGCTCAGTCTCGATGGTCACGGTCAGCCGCAGCCCGAGCCGGGCCGCCTCGGGGACGAGCGCCGCGCGCAAGGCCGACCCCAGGTACCCGGCCAGCACGACGACCTGCTCGATGCTCTCGCGCGCCAGCAACTGAAGCTGCCGAAAGATGATCGGGACGCCGGCCACCTCCAGCAGCGCTTTCGGAACCTGGTCGCCGGTCATGCTCCGGGCGCGCGTGCCGAGACCGCCGGCAACGATCACCGCGACCGGCACGGCCGCCGATCCGTCTGGCTACCCACGCCCATGCCGATGGTCCTCTCGTCACTGACCGCGCGGCAGGACCGAGGGCCGGTGACCCGCTCGCGCTCGCGGCGGGCGCCAGCCTGGTCCACGCTCAGCCGCCGCGGGCCGCCCACGCCACACTGTTGCCACGCCCTCACGGGACGAACGCCCAAAGTCGTTCCAGGCTTCAGAGCCGGGGAAGACCATAGCCCGGCTTTGTGGAACTGTCAAGGACTCACCGCGCTTCGCCGTCCAGGCCGTCCGGCGCCCCATCACCCTCCTGGCGACCGCTTACAAGGGTAGGTAGTTCCTGTTCGGCGTAAGGAGAACCCCCTAACCCCCCGTATCAGGGGGGAACAGCCTGACGCACTGCTCCTTGATTCCCCCCTGATACGGGGGGGGAGGGTAGTGGGTAGGTCGGCCAATACCTACCCTTGTGAGCTGGCGATTGGCCGGCCAGCCGCGTACAATAGCCCCCAATCCGACGGCGGCTGCCTCTGGGCGCCGCTCGCCCATGGCGACGACGGAGACCCAGTAGCGCCGGCCCGGTTCTCCCACAGCGAGCGGGCGGCTGGTGCAAGCCCGTGGCACGCGCCGGCGCGAACTACCCTCCCGAGCTGCCCGCTGAACCGCCCTCGGGCGCAGTAGGCCCGGCCGGCCGGCCCCCGTTAGCGGGCCTGGATGCGCCCCCGCGCACCCGCTGAGGTCGCGACCGCAAGGTTGCGGCGCACGAAGGTGGTACCACGGCCGCCCCCGTCCTTCGCCGGATGGGGGCGGTTTGCGTGTGCGGGTGTCGGGTGAGGAGGGGCGACATGGCCAGCGCGCTAGATACGCTGCGCGAGCGCGGCTACATTGACAATATCTCCGACGAGGCTGGACTGCGGGCGGCGATGGCGCAGCCGATCCGCTTCTACATCGGCTTCGACCCGACCGCCAACAGCCTGCACGTCGGCAGCCTGCTGCAGATCATGGTCATGGCCCAGCTCCAGCGTGCCGGCCACCGGCCGATTGCTGTCGTCGGCGGCGGCACCGGCATGGTCGGTGACCCCAGCTTCCGCAACACCGGCCGGCCGATCATGACGCTGGCCGAGATCGAGGCCAACATGGTCGGCCTGCGCGAGCAGCTCAGCCGCTACCTCGACTTTTCCCCCGGCCAGGCGATCATGGTCAACAACGCCGACTGGCTGCGCCCGCTCGCTTACCTCGACTTCCTGCGCGACATCGGCATCCATTTCTCGATCAACCACATGCTGGCGGCCGAGGCCTACAAGACCCGTTTGGAGACGGGGCTGACTTTCCTGGAATTCAACTACATGCTGCTGCAAGCCTACGACTTCCTCCACCTGCACCAGCACGAGCAGTGCCGGCTGCAGGTCGGTGGCACCGACCAGTGGGCCAACTGCCTGGCCGGCGCCGACCTGATCCGCAAGGTCGAGGGTCAGCGCGCCTTCGTGCTCGCGACGCCGCTCCTGACGACGGCGTCGGGCGCAAAGATGGGCAAGACCGAGCAGGGCGCGGTCTGGCTCGACGCCGCACGCACGCCGCCGTACGACTACTACCAGTTCTGGATCAACACCGAGGACGCCGATGTCGGCCGCTTCCTGGCGCTGTTCACCTTCCTGCCGATGGACGAGGTGCGGGCGTTGGCGGCATTAGCGGGGGCCGAGCTGCGCCAGGCGAAGGAAGTGCTGGCCGTCGAGGCGACCGCGCTGACGCACGGCCGGGCGGCGGCCGAGGAAGCGCGGGCGGCCTCGCAGGCGGCCTTCGGCGGCGCCAGCGATGACCTGAGCGCCATCCCCAGTGTGACGCTGCCGGCCGCCGACCTGGCCGCCGGCGTGCCGATCGTCGACCTGCTCGTCGCCGCCGGCCTGGCGCGATCACGCGGCGAGGCCCGCCGCCTGGTGGAGCAGGGCGGCGCCTACGTCAATGGCGTGGCCGTGGCCGGTGTCGAGGCACGTATCACGCACACGGGCGCCGGCCCGCTGCTGCTGCGCTCCGGCAAGAAGCACCTGCGCCGTGTCGAGCCGGCCTGACCCGGTGTGTCACCCTCACCATGCTTCTCTCGCAGGGGGAGAGAGAACCGGCCGCGATCGGTGGGGTGTGCGACACGGTGCAATGTCGTGTACACTTCACCAGCAGCACCGTGGTGATTACGACCTGATAGACAGCCCTTGCCAGGGGCACCGCGGGCGCGCAGGGATAGGCGGCGTTGGCTCGGCCGGCGTCACAGCACAGAGGAGGGTTGGTTCATGGCTGCTCCGGTCCGCTCCCAGACGATCGACGAGGCCCGTGCGCACAAGATGCCGGGGTCGATCGCGCTCCACCAGCGCGCCAAGGCGGTCTTCCCCGACGGCGTCACCCATGATGGGCGCTACCACGAGCCATTCCCGATCTACTGCACCCACGCCCAGGGGCCACGCAAGTGGGACGTCGACGGCCACGAGTACATCGACTACTTCGGCGGGCACGGCGCGCTGCTGCTCGGTCACGGCCACCCAGCCATCGTCGAGGCGCTGCGGCACCAGGCGACGCGCGGCACCCACCTCGGCGCCAGCCACGAGCAGGAGATCATCTGGGGCGAGCAGGTGAAGGCCATCGTGCCGTCGGCGCGCGGCGGCATGGTCAAGTTCACCTCGTCCGGCACCGAGGCGACAATGTTGGCGATGCGCATGGCGCGCGCCGTCACCGGCAAGGACGTCATCTGCAAGATGCAGGGGCACTTCCACGGCTGGCACGACTACGCCACCATGGCCATGCAGCCACCGTACAACGAGCCGATCGCTGCCGGTGTGCCCAAGGCGCTGTGGGACACGGTCGTCAGTGTGCCGGCGCGCGACATCGCCGCGCTGACGGCGCTGCTCGACAGCCGCAACGACATCGCCGCCGTCATCTTGATCGCCGATCAGTTGGGGACGGAGTATCTGCAGGCCGTGCGCGACCTGTGCACCGCTCGCGGCGTCTATCTCATCTTCGATGAGGTGGTCACCGGCTTCCGCTACGCGCCCGGCGGCGCGCAGGAGTACTACGGCGTCACGCCCGACCTGACGACGGTGGCCAAGATCCTGGCCGGCGGACTGAATGGCGGCGCAGTCACCGGCAAAGCCGAGCTGTTTGCCCGCTTCTACCAGAGCGATGACGCGGCGTGGGTGCGCCACCAGCGCATTCCGCACCCTGGCACCTACAACGGCAATCCGCTGTCGGCCGCAGCCGGCATCGCCTGCCTCAACATCGTCCGCGACCCGGCGATCCAACTGCGCGCGAACGCGACGGCCGACGCTATCCGGGCCGGCTTCAACGAGGCGTTCGCCCGTCACGGCGTCGCCGGCAAGGCCGGCGGGCCGGTGTCGGTGGTGCCAGTCAGCTTCAGTGCGCCGAAGATTCCGGGCCGGCTGGTGATGCACCGCTTCAAGGCGGCGATGCAACTGGGCGGCGTCGACCCCTCCGGCCTGAGCCTGATCGTCTCGGCCAGCCACGGTCCAGCCGAGATCGACCAGACTGTGGCCGCCTTCGACAGCGCCCTGACCATGCTCAAGGAGGAAGGCGCCGTCTGACGCGCGCCGCGTGATGGCATGACGCATGACGACGCCACTGGTGCGGCAGTCTCCAGTGGCGTCGTTTCGACTCAGTGCAGGAGCTGGTCGTAGAAGGCCATCATCTGGCGCCAGGCGTCGTCGGCGGCAGCGGCATCGTAGACCTCGGGCCGGTCGTCGTTGAAGAAGGCGTGGTCGGCGTCGGGGTAGCTGGTGAACGTGTATTCCTTGCCGGCCTCGGCCAGCCGCTGCCGCAACACGTCAACGACCGCCGGCGAGACGCCGGTATCGAGTTCGCCGAAGAAGCCCAGGACCGGTGCGGTCAGCGTCGCCAGGTTGTACGCCACCTTCGGGTGACCGCCATAGAAGTCGACGCAGGCGGCGACGGTGTCGGGGTTCTCGCAGGCGGCAAACAGGCTGAGCGCGCCACCCATGCAGAAGCCGACCGTGCCGACCGGCCGGTCGCCGGTCAGGGCGCTCAGATGAGCGATGGCGCCGTGCAGGTCTTTGGCCGCCTCGCCGATGTTGAGGGCCATCAGCAGCTTGGCCGCCTCGTCCGGCTCGGCCGTGGTGACGCCATGGTACAGGTCCGGCGCCAGCGCGGTGTAGCCAGCGGCGGCCAGGCGGTCAGCCACCGCCTTGATGTGCCGGTTCACGCCCCACCACTCCTGAATGACGATGACGCCCGGCGCGCTGGCCGCGCTCGCTCGCGCCAGGTAGCCCGACCCCGCGCGCCCATTGGTCGGAAACGTGATCGTGTCACCCATAGTGTGTTGCCTCCTCGTGTCAGGGACGGATGGAACCGCGAATTTACGCAGATAGATAGAACTTTAGCAGTCTATGCGGCGACCTCGTCTTCGCATCATTCGCGTTCATTCTCGGTTTCCTCCCCGTCCGTTCCGTGCCCCGCCGCGGTCGAGCGTCACGCGCAGCGCCATGCCCCTCACCTCCCGTCCGCGTCTGCTACGATGGCGCCAGTATCGCATGCCGGACCCACCCGCCCAACACCCAGGAGAGAAGATGGCGCTCGTGCTACCCGACCCGGTGCGCGCCTTTCTGGAGGCGCCGCACTACTGCGTCATGGCCACGATCAATGCGGATGGCACGCCGCAACTGACGACGATGTGGTACGACCTGACCGACGATTATCTCGTCCTGAACATGACCCGCGGCCTGCTGAAGGAGCGTAACGTGCGCCGCGACCCGCGCATGGCCATCTGTGTCGAAGACGGCATGCGCTACGTGACGCTGAGCGGCCGGGCCGAGATCGTCGAGGACCGCGCGCTGCAGGAGACCGAGGTCAACCGGATGTCGGTTCGCTACCTGGGCCTGCGCCTCGGCTCAGGCCGCTGGGAGGTGATCAAGGGCAGCGATCGGCTCGGCATTCACCTGCACGTGGAGCGCTTCCACAGCCACGGCCTGTAGCGGGCCAGCGGGCGGAGCAAAGCCAGGCATTCGCCGGGGCAGTAGCCGTGGCAATTCGGTCACCGGTGGCTGGCTGGCTCCGGCGCGCGGTATCCACCCGGTCCACACCGGCCACCGCGTCCATCAGTCTCCCCGGTGAACGCTGGGGTCCAGACCGCTGGCGCCGTGGGATGGCCGGGTGGGAAAGCACTGGATACCGCCACGCGGCGTCACCGCCCCGGCGGCAACTCGCGGTCCCAGGCCCAACCGGAGAAGTCGGGTGGCTCGAGGCCCTGCTGGGTCAGGATGGTCGCGATCTGGGAGCGGTGCTCGGTGGCGTGGTTGATCGCCTGGACGTAAATCGTAGTGGCCGCCACCCGGTACGGCCGGCCCTCGCGCTCGCCGGTCAGCACCTCGTCCGGGTCAGCGCGGCCGGCCAGCTCGATCAAGGCCGTGCCGCTCTCGTCAAGCTCGTGCTGCAGGCGTGCAATACCCGGCCAGCCGTCGCGTGTCTGAAACGTCGGCTGGCGGCCACTCAGCCGCCGGACGTAGCTCTGCTCGGCGCCGGCAATGTGCATCAGCGTGTCGCGCACGGAGCCGGCCGTGCCAGCCACGGTCGCATCGAGCTGCGCGTCGGTCAGGACGGCGCAGGCCACGACGGCGCGCAGGTTGGCCCAGCGGTGATGCTCGAACAACTTGACGAGAATCGACGCCATCGCATCCTCTCCAGCGAACGCCACTGCTGGCCGTGGTGACTCGCCCAGCCGACCGCACTGCCGGCGATTATACCGGCGCCCGCAGGCCCTGCCGGCCTCAGGCGCGACAGCGCGAGTACCGTACGACCAGCCAGCCCGCCGCCGGCCGGTGACGAGCCATTGACCGGCGACTAATTTCGCGCCTGTGGGGCGCTGCGGCGTCCAGGCTGGATAGGACCAGTGTCCGGGTTCACCGCGCCGGCCGGCCGCCGATGGTGAAAGCGAGGACCGTGCGGGGTCCTCGGGTGCTGGAGCCAGTGCGCAGGGATGCCGTCCACCGCTCGCGCTGAGTCGAGCGGAGACGCGCCGATGCGGGGTTCGGCCGCCGCCGAGCACGCCTGACCGCCAGCGACAGACGACGCCTCGGCCGATCCGAGCGCGTGGCCTCGCCACGACGCCGGTGGCGGCCGCCGCGCCGGAGGAGCCTGGGCATGCGTGCGCGTCTGCTGGCCCTGTTGGCCACTCTGATCCTGACGCTGGGCGCGGCGTCGCCGGTGCTGGCGACGCGCGATCTACCGAGCGAAGAGGTCACCCTGGCTGCGCACCTGAACCTGGCCCGCCAGCAGGCTGGCGCGTCACCGCTGGTAATCGAGGCGACACTGGCGAAGCTAGCCCACGAGCGCGCCGACGACATGGCGCACCGGCGCTACTTCAGCCACACCACGCCTGAGGGGCAGACGGTACTGACGTTGCTGCCGGCGCGCGGTGTGCCGTTTACTTGGGCCGGTGAGACACTCCAGCGCAACAACTACCCCGCTGATCGAACGGTGGCCGAGGCGGCACGGGCGCTGCTGAGCAGCCCGCCACATCGGGCGGTGCTGCTCAACGCGCGCTTCAGCCGGGTCGGCCTGGGTCACGCCGTCGACGGTGCGCTCCACTACTACGCGGTCATCCTGATCGAACCCTGAGCCGGGCGCCTGGGTCAGGAAGTGCGGCGGCGGACACCGCGAGCCGGGCCGGCGCCTTCGTGCACGCCGAGTGCGGCCGAGAAGCTGCGGAGCAGCCGCACCAGATCGCCCTGGTCCTTCGCGCTCAGCCGACCGAACGCCTCCTCCAGGTGCTTGCGGCGCGTGGCGTGAACTTCGTCGAGTTGGTTGCGGCCCGTCTTGGTCAGCATCACCAGCACAATCCGGCGGTCGTCCGGATTGCTGCCGCGCTCGACCAGATTGAGCTTGACCAGCCGGTCGACGATGCCGGTCATCGTCGCCAGCGAGTGGCGCGTCTGGTTGGCCAGTTGACTCATCGTGCAGCCGCCCTCGTTGGCTGAGACGAACAGCAGCGTGAAGAACTGCGGCACGGTCAGCTTGAACGGTGCCAACTCGACGGCGAACTGCTTCTGACCCAGCCAGGAAATCTCGAACAGCGCCTCCTCCAACTGATCGATCGCGCTGCCGTCGCCCTTGCTACCGGGGAACTTCTGAGTTGTCGCCATGGTCCTGCCCTTCCTCACGTGCGGCGGCGCATGGCCGCCATCTGTCACCCATTTCGGACGCTGCTACCCTTGCAATGTCCTCTGCGAGTATACGCCTCGGTCTATGGAACTGACAGATAGACGCAGCACCGATTCTATCGAAACTCTACGGCATTGTGCGTCAGACGACTTGACAGCCCTGCCGGTCGTCAGCTTCCACGAGCGATACCGCGCTGTCCCTGCCAAGGAGAGATCGCGCCGGCCGGTCGCGGGCAGCATAAAGCCGCTCCGGATGGAGCGGCCTCGCAAAGCACCCAACGGGGGTCGAACCCGTGCTTGCTGCTTGGGAAGCAGCCGTGCCACCGCCAACACTTTGGGTGCACTGTCGGAAGGCTACCGACTCGGGGACCGCTTGTCAAGGTCGCGGCAGTTGGGCGATTGCAATACCATCGGCCCGGTGGCCCGTGCTAGGATGCCCGGCGCCGGCCACGGGCGCGAGGCAGCCGACATGGCGGCACTCACCGCTGGTGACGATCGGGGGAGAGGCGCGGGAGGCAGGTCACATGGCCGGGACGACGCTCAGCACGCTGACCCACCTGGCCTGCAGCGCCTGCGGCGAGGTCCACCCGCCCGATCAGCTCCAGACGACCTGCCGGCGCTGCGGCAAGGTACTGCTGGCCCACTACGACCTCGACCGCGCCCGCCGCACGCTGACGCCGGCGGCGCTGCGCGACCGCCCGCTCACCATGTGGCGCTACGCCGAGCTGTTGCCGGTCCAGCAGACCGCCAACGTGACGACACTGGGCGAGGGTGGCACGCCGCTGCTGACGGCGCCACGGCTGGGGGCGGCGCTGGGCTGCGCCAACTTGCTGATCAAGGACGAGGGGCTGAACCCGACCGCCAGCTTCAAGGCGCGCGGGCTGAGCATGGCCGTCTCCCGCGCCCGCGAGCTGGGCGCGATGGCGCTGGCGATCCCGTCGGCCGGTAACGCCGGCAGCGCGCTGGCCGCCTACGCCGCCCGCACCGGCTTGCCGGCGGTCATTTTCGTGCCGGCTGACACGCCCAGCGCGATGGTGCGCGAGGCGCTCGCCTTCGGCGCGCGGGTCGTGCGTGTCAATGGCCTGATCAACGACTGTGGCCGCATTGTGCGCGAGCAGGGTCCGGCGCGCGGCTGGTTCGATGTGTCAACACTGCGCGAGCCGTACCGCCAGGAGGGTAAGAAGACGCTGGGGCTGGAACTGGCCGAGCAGGGCGACTGGCGTCTGCCCGACGTCATCATCTACCCCACCGGCGGCGGCACCGGCATCGTCGGCATGTGGAAGGCGTTCGACGAGTTGGAGCAGCTGGGCCTGATCGGGCCGGCGCGGCCGAAAATGATCGTCGTCCAGGCCGAGGGCTGCGCGCCGATCGTGCGCGCCTACGACGAGGGTGTCGAGAGCGCCCGGTTGTGGGAGGATGCCCACACCGTCGCGCCGGGTATGCGCGTGCCGATCGCCATCGGCGACTATCTGATCCTGCGCGCCGTGCGCGCCAGCGGCGGCGTCTGCATCACGGTGACGGACCAGGCGATCCTGCGCGGCACGGCCGACCTGGCGCGTTGGGAGGGCATTAACGGCTCGCCGGAGAGCGGCGCGACCGTCGCCGGCCTGCGCCGGCTGCTGGCCAACGGCGTCGTGCGCGGCGACGAGCAGATCGTGCTGTTCAGTTGCGGCTCCGGGCTGAAGCACCCGGAGCTGGTCGCGGCCGACGCCCCGACCGTCTCGCCCCACGACCCTGACCTGACCGCCCGCCTCGACACGCTGCTCGGCCGGGACGCCTGAGGAGGCGCCACGCCTGCGTCATCCCTCGACGGCGCCCATCCCGTCCACCTCGTCCACTCCGCCCACCCACCGCCGGCCGGCGGCTACGGCAGCAACTCAGCAACGGTGACCGGCGCCGCGCCGGCCGCCAGCGGCGCGATCTGCTCGCCCGACCGGTAGTCGTGTCGCTCGGCATAGCGCTGCCCGGTCCGGCTGGTCTCGTCCGGCCGTGGCGCGCGCAGCACGACGACCACGCCGGCTGACACATCGACGACCCAGTAGTCCCGGATGCCGGCGGCGGCATACAGGTCGGCCTTGTACCCGCGATCGTAGGCAATGCTGCTGTCGGCGACTTCGACGACCAGCGCCGCCTGGGCAGCCGTCGGGTGCGCGGTCATATAGTCGGCGTCACCACCGACGGCCACAAGCATGTCCGGCTCCGGCGCGCTCCAGTCGCTCAGCGCCAGCGGCGCCTCCGGCCGGACGGTGTAGCGGTCGGCCGGAAACGCCCGCTCCAGCGCCTTGCGTCCCCGATTGGTCAGTCCAGTGTGGCGCGGTCCGTTCGGCGACATCTCGACGATTTGCCCTTCAATCAACTCGACATGCACGCCTTCGAAGGCGCCTAACTCAGCCAGCCGCTCGACCTCCTGGCGGGTCCAGCGGTAGAGGCGGGGCGTGCTCGTGTCGGTCGTCGTCACCGTCTGCATGCGGTGCCTCCGGGCGCGGAGTCGATGAGTTCCAGGGTGCAGTATACCGTTGGGCCGGCGTGCCGCAGCGACTGGGCGTATCTTGGAGGCGCGGGCGAAGCGCCTGGCTACCCGACGCCGGCCGCCCGCCTGGTGGTCTGTCGTGGCAGGAGGCCGGCGATGACTATCACCGCCGTTTCCGCCCCGGCCGCGCGCCCGCCACGGGTCGACGCGGCGGCTGACCCGGCCGACGCCGGCTGGCGCGGCCTGTTCCCCAAGGCCGGCAGCGCGGCGCTGGCCATCGTGCTGATCGCGCTGCTGGATATCGTCCTGACGTTCGTGCCCGGCATGGCGACGCCTGATCCCGGCGCCGGCACGGTGGCCGACTGGTTCGCCATCCTGCAGGCCAACTGGTTCCTGGGCCTGCGCGGCCTCGGACTCTGGAACGTCCTCACGCTGCTGCTCATGACGCCGGTGATCCTGGCGCTGTGGGCCGCGCACCGGCGCTCCCACGCCGCCCACGCCGCGCTGGCGACGGTGCTGCTGGTCATCGGCGCCGCCGTCTACATCGCCAACAACCCGGCGCTGGCCATGCTCGGCCTGAGCCATCAGCACGCGGCGGCGACCGCGGCGGCCGAGCGCGCGCTGGCGCTGGCCAGGGGCGACTCACTGCTGGCGCGCGCCGAGGACTTCACCCCCGACGCCTTCCTGGGCCTCGTTCTCCCCCTCCTGGCCGAGATCATGATGGCGCTGATCATGCTGCGCGGCGGTGTCTTCGGCAAGGCGGCCGGCGCGATCGTCAAGGCGTTCCGCGCCATGGGCCTGACGCCGGTGGCGCCGCCGGAGAGCTTCTTCGTGGCCGGCGGCGAGGGCCGCTGGCCAATGGTGAACTAGAGCATGCCACCATCTGGGCGCAGCGGCTGCTCGAGCGGGCACCCGTCGCGGCCGGCCGCTGAACCGGGTCCATACGACGCGATCAGGGAGCGGGTCACGGCCGGAAGGCCGGCGCACCTGTCGCGTCGCGCAGCCGCGCCAGGTCCGGCTCGGCGGTGAACCAGACCAGGTGGCCGGGACAACGACAATCGCCGCTGCCGAAGTGGGGCGGCTGGCGTCGACCACCGAGTGCCTCCAGCGCCGTCACCCAGCCACACTCGCGCCCGGTCGCGCCCGGTCTCGCCCAGATCGCCGCCAGTTCCGCGGCTGCCAGCAGCCAGTCGATGTGCCAGTGGGGCCGCTTTTCGGCACGCTGGTGCCGAGCCAGCCGCGCCGCTAGCCCCCCACTGCCAAGCGCGCTGCCAGCATACACGTGCCAACCAGCGGCGAACGACGCCGCCGGCCGCGCGCCGATGCGCACCATCCTCGTCGCCGGCAGGCGCATCACCAGCAGGTAGTGGCCGGTCGGCTCGCTCACTCCGGCCGGTCGATGTCGAACGTGACCGATCGCACCAGGTCCGGCCGCGCCAGGTCGAACAGCGCCGTCACCATCTGGATCAGCGCCGCGTCGACTTCATCGGCCTGCTCCAGATCCAGCTCCACGTCCAGCACCTGCCCCTGCCGCGTCCGCACCGTTACGGTCAGCCGGCGCGGTGGCTCGAGCGTCATGGCGCCGCCTCCTCCGCCAGTAGATCGCCGGCCACGCCGTCTTCAAGCAGCGCCGTCAGCCGCACCGGTGTCACCTGGCCGGCCAGGTACCACCCGGCCGGCGCCGCCGCCACGACACGCAGGTAGGTGTCGGTGTGGCCGGACCAGGAGGCCAGGAGGCCAGGAGGCACGGGAGGAACGGTGGGTAGGGGCGCTTCGCGAAGCGCCCCTACGGTTCGGTACTCCACCGCCTTCCGGTCACCTGCTCCTCCTGGCCTCCTGGCCTCCTGGCCTCCTGGCCCTTCTTCCTCCCACAGCACCGGCACGGTCCGGCCCAACCAGCGGCGGGCGTAGGTGGCGGCCGCTTCGGCGCCGAGGGCGCGCAGGTTGGCGCAGCGGCGGTCGCGGACGGGGTCGGGCACCTGGTTGGGCAGGCTCGCGGCGGGGGTGCCACGGCGTGGCGAGTAGGGGAAGACGTGGATGCGGCTGAAGCCGATGGCGCGGGCGAAGGCGAGCGTCGCGGCGTGATCGGCCTCCGTCTCGCCGGGGAAGCCGGCGATGATGTCGGTTGTGATCGCCACCTCGGGCACGACCGCGCGCAGGCGTGCGACGGCGCGGGCGAACTGGGCCGTGTTGTAGCGGCGGCGCATCGCCCGCAGCACCGGGTCGCTGCCGGCCTGCAGCGCGAGATGGAAGTGGCGCGCCAGCCGCGGCTCATCGCGCCAGAGCGCCAGCAGCGCCGGCGTCAGGTCCGACGGCTCGACCGAGGTCAGGCGCAGGCGGCGCACCGGCGTCTCGGCCAACACTCGGCGCAGCAGCTCCGGCAGCTGGCGCGCCCGGTCGATCTCGTAGCCGTAGCGGCCGACGTTGGTGCCGGTCAACACGACCTCGTAGTGGTCGGCAGCCAGGCGGGCGATCTCGGCGACGATCGCGTCGGCCGGCAGGCTGGTCAGGTCGCCGCGGGCGCGTGGGATGATGCAGAAGGTGCAGCGCGCGTCGCAACCCTCCTCGATCTTCACCAGCGCCCGCGTCAGGGCCCGCGCAGGCACGAGTGCCGGTGCGTCGAGCGCGGTTGCCGCCGGCCGGGCCAGCCGCCGGGCCACCTGCTCAACCACCGCCAGCTTATCGCGCGTGCCGAGCACCAGATCGACCTCGGGCATCGCCCGCAGATCGTCCGGTGCGACCGCCGGGTAGCAGCCGACGGCGGCCACGACCGCCTGCTGGTTCAGCCGGCGTGCCCGGCGCAGCATTTGGCGCGATTTGCGATCGGCGACGTGGGTGACGGTGCAGGTATTGACGACCACGGCGTCGGCCGGTTGGTCCTCGGCCACTGGCCGGAAGCCACGCGCCTGGAAAGCCTCGGTTAACCGGTCGGAGTCGGCCTGGTTGAGCTTGCAGCCCAGCGTGATGATAGCGACCGTTGGCGGAGTCCACGGCGTGGTGATGGGCGCGAGCAGGCTGGGCGGGGCGACAGTCATGAGGGGCGACGTCCTGGTGACAGCGGCGAGCGACGAGCCGGGTTGCGTCAGCCCCCCCAGTATATCCGACCGCCGCTGGTGGGTCGGCTCAGCCCGGCGGCGCCTCGGCCGGCACTGTCTCCGGCACGACCAGCGCCACCGCCAGCATCGCCGCGACGACGTCGATCAAGTCGTCCAGGTCGAAGGGCTTCGGCAGCACGCGCACGCCCATGGCGGCAAACGGCGCCCGCTCGTCCGGCACCCACGGCGCGCCGGTGCAGACCAACACGGGGATGTGCGTCGTCGCCGGGTCGGTCAGCAAGCGATTGAGAACATGATAGCCGCTGACGCCCGGCAACCGCAGGTCGAGGATGACCAGGCTCGCCCCGGCAGCGCGGATCACCTCGGCCGCACCTTCGCCGACCGGGAAGCCGATCACCCGGTAGCCGGCATCGCCCAGCACTTGCTCCAGCAGGTTCTGGTAATCGGCGTCGTCGTCGATGACTGCGATTACCTGCGCATTCGCCATCGGCCACATCCTTTGCTCGCCACGCGATTGCCGATGGCTCCATCATAGCATGCTCGTCCAACCGCCCCGACCACCGGGACCGGCCTACTGGCCAACCCAGCGCAGTGCCACCGGCGCCAGCACGCCCAGGATCAAGAGCATGCCGAAGCGCAGATGCAGCCCGGCTGTCTTGCGCAACACGACGTTCAGCGTGCGCGCCTCGTGGGTCTGGGCGACGACTCGTGCCAGCGACACGGCCGTTGGCAGCGTCAGCAGTGTCAACAGCGTCGCGGGTGGCGCGATTCGGAGGAGCGCCAGCAGCAGCACGATCACATAGCCGCCAAAGATGAGTAGATAGTACTCCCATGTCGCGCCGTCTCGGCCGAGCAGCGCCGCCAGCGTCTGCTTGCCGACCGCTCGATCGCCCTCGACATCGCGCATATTATTGGCGTGCAGAATAGCCGCCACCAGCAGCGCCACCGGCAGCGACACCAGCAGCGGCGCCAGGTCGAAACGCTGGGCCTGAACGAAGTAGCTGCCCAGCACCATCACCGGCCCCATGAAGACGAGGACGATCAACTCGCCAAAGCCCTTGTAGCCGAAGGTGAACGGCCGGCCGGTGTAAAAGAACGCCAGCGGCACACTGACCAGCCCCAGCCAGAGGATCGCCGGTCCGGCGACGGCCACCAGATACAGGCCGATGACGATGCCGATGCCAAAGGCAACCGCCGTGCCGCGCAGCAGTTGCGCCGGTGTCAGCAGCGCGCGCTGAATTACGCCGCTGGGGCCGAGCGAGTCGGGCTGGTCGACACCCGACAGGTGGTCATAGTAGTCGTTGGCCATGTTGGCGCCGGCATGCACCGCTGTCGCGCCGGCGAGCGTCAGCAGGTAGAGCCAGGGATTGAACGCGCCATCCAGCGCCGCCAGCGCCGCCCCGAGCGTGATCGGCACAAATGTCGCCGTGAACGAGAACGGTCGCGTTGCCCGCAGCCACACCCGCCAGCTCATCATGCGTCCTTCCTCATGGGCGCTGGCGCGGCTCACCTGCCACGGCGTCAGCCAGCGTTCCACCTCGTCCACCGCCAGATTCATGCCCCAGCCGAGCAGCGCCGTCAGCACTAACCCGACATACATCGCCTCGATGTTGAGGATCTGCCAGCTCTCCCAGAGCAGCACGCCGACGCCAGTGCGCGCGCCGGAGACGACGAACTCTGTGCCGACGACGACGATCAGCGCGAAGCCGAGGCCCAGTTTGCATCCGGTCAGGACCAGCGGCAAGGCGCCCGGCAACGCCACTGTTCGCACGACCTGCCAGCGCGATGCGCCGAAGTTGCGGGCCACATCCAAATAGCGCCGCTCGATGCCCAGCACGCCAGCCGTCGTATTCAGCAGCACCAGGAAGAAGACGCTGATGGCGGTGATAGCGATCTTGCTTGTCTCACCCAGGCCCAGCACCAGCAGCACCAGCGGTAGGATGGCGATCTTGGGGATGGTGTACAGCACGTTGGCGATCGGCAGCACCACCAGGCGCCATGGCCGCGACAGACCCAGCACCAGCCCCAGCGCGACCGCCGGTAACGCCCCGGCGGCGAAGCCGAGCAGCAACCGGCTCAGCGTCGCCGCCAGGTGCTGCCACAGCACGCCGCTGCGCTCCAGCGCCAGCGCCGTCTCGACGATCGCCGATGGCGGCGGAAAGAAGGCTGGGTTCAGCCAACCGGAGCGCGCCGCGACCTCCCAGATCGCCAGCAGAACCAGCGGCGATAACCAACTCAGCCAGCGATCAAGATGGCGCATGAGTCATGCTCCAACACCCAGTACGCAACCCTCATTACCCTCGCAAGAGCCGCCACAGTCGGGCGTTGAGCGCGCCGTACTCGGGCGTGCCTTTCAGATCGATCAGTGAGCGCGGGCGCGGGAATGGAACGGCGATGTCGGCCAGCACACGACCGGGACGCGCCGAGAAGACGACAATGCGGTCGGCCAGCAGCAGCGCCTCGTCCAGGCTGTGGGTGACGAACAGCACAGCCTGGCGGCTAACGCTCCACAGCCGCAGCAGCTCCTCCTGCATCAGCCAGCGGTTCTGCTCGTCCAGGTTGGCGAACGGCTCGTCCATCAGCAGCACCGCCGGCTCGACCGCCAGCGCCCGGGCGATATTCGCCCGCTGCCGCATGCCCTCCGACAGCTCATGCGGGTAGGCAGCGCCAAAGCCGCTCAGCCCGACGGTCTCGATCAGGCGCGCGGCGACGCGGTGACGCTCCGGACGCCGCACGCCGCGCAGCCCCAGCCCGTAGGCGATGTTGTCACGCACCGAACACCATGGCAGCAATGCCTGCCCCTGAAAGACCATCGCCTGCGCCGGTCGGTCGGCGCTGGCCGGCAGACGCACGGTGCCGGCGGTCGGCGCCTCCAGGCCGCCGAGGAGACGCAGCAGTGTCGTCTTGCCGCAGCCGCTCGGTCCGACCAGGCAGACGAACTCGCCGGCCCACACCCGCAGATCGACGCCATCGAGGGCGGTCACCAGACCAGCCTCGCCGGCGTAGGTCTTCCGCAGGCCGATCACCTCGACGGCCGGCGCGGGGGCGGCAATGGCTGGTGACGGGCCGGTTTCGGCCAGGCTCATGGTCGGGTGGCTCCGGCTGCGCTCCGCCGCGACGGGCGGTGAGGCGCGAACTGCTACTTCGGACCGCCGAGGCGGGCGACGGCCTTCTCGGCCACGCTGGTGTCGATGATCGTCGTCAAGTCGATCAGGTCAGTATAGGTCAGCGAGCCGTTCTGCGAGAAGAAGCGTTGCTGCGCCTGCATGTCGGTCAGGTTCAGCGCGCCATTCGGGTTGTGCCGCGGCGAGCTAGCCAGCGCGACGACGTCCTTCGGCACCTTGGTGAACTTCTCGATGATGGCGGCGTTGGCCGGCTGGCGATAGCCGGCGCCTTGCAAATCGCGCGCGCCGCGCAGCCAGGCGGTCAGCCAGCGCTCGGCCAGCGCCGGCTGAGCCTGGAGCCAGGCCAGATTATAGAAGATGACCGTGCCCTGGGCATCGGTCAGGAAGTCGTCGCTCAGGCGCGCGATCAAATTCTTCTGCTCGGCCAGCGTCGCCAGCGGCTCACCCAGCAGCGACCCATCGAGCGCGCCACCGTCGAGCGCCGCCGCCACCTGATCGAACGGCAGGTACTGCAGGTCGACGTCCTTGATCGTCAGCCCGGCCTTGGCCAGGGCGGCGTTGAGCCAGTACTCGCTGGCCGAGCCACGGGCGTTGACAGCGACCTTCTTGCCCTTCAGATCGGCGGCGGACTTGTAGACGCCGTCTTCCTTCTTCTTCCGGGCGACGACCAGCGGCGTGGCCATGGGCGGGCTTTCGCTGTGGTGTGACGCGACGATGCGGAAACCGAGATTGCGCCGGGCGGCGTTGAGAGCGGCGGCGCCCATGCCGCCCAGCCCGGCCTCAAAGTTGCCCGCGACTGTCTGAGTGATGATGTCGGCGCCGCCAGCCAGCGGCGTCAGCACCGGCTCGATGCCGGCTTCGCGGAAGTAGCCCTTCTCGATCGCGATGAAGAGCGGGCCATAGATCAGCACCGGCACGTAACCGACGCGCACGGGCGTCAGGCTGCCGCTGGTCGGGGCAGTGGTCGCGGCTGGCGCCGGCTTCGTCGGCTCGGCCGCAGCCGGGGCCGTCGGTGGTGCAGTCGTGGCGACAGGGGCCGGCGTAGGCGCGGTCGTCGGGCTGGCAGGCGCGCCACAGGCGGCCAGCAGCAGCCCGCCGGCGGCGACCAGCAGGTGGCGACGGTTCAGACTGGGGGGCATCGCGCTCGGCTTCGTTATCGGCACCCGTCTCACTCCTCACGATCACTCGTGATCAATTTCACGATGGCCAGTATACCAGACTCGCGCCGCGCCTCCACGACGGATTCCCCTTGCGGTCCGGCCACCGGCAGCCGATGATGGGGGCACATGGAGGGAGGTAGCTATGGGCAAGCTGGACAAGCAGTGGCGGGGCATGTTCGCGATCGCGGCGACGCCGTTTCATGACGACGGCGCGCTCGACGAGGTCGGGCTGCGCCGGGTGGCGGAGTTCATCTGTGAGGCGGGCGCGCACGGGCTGGTCTGGCCGGTGCTGGCCAGCGAGTTCTACACGCTCTCCGACGACGAGCGGCGGCGGGGCTTCGGCATCGTCACGCGTGCCGTCGCCGGGCGCATCCCGGTCGTGCTGGGCTGTGGCGGCAACAGCACGCCCCACCAGGTGATGCTGGCGCGCTGGGCAGGTGAGGCTGGCGCCGACAGCATTATCGTCATGCCGTCAGCGCTGGCGCGGCCGGATGTGGCCGGCGTGCGGGCGCTGTACGAAACGGTGGCGCGGGCGGTTGCACTGCCGATCATGGTTCAGAACGCCAGCCCACCGATGGGCGTGCCGGTCGCACCGGCGCTGCTGGCCGACCTGGCGCGCTCGATCCCGAACATCGCCTACGTCAAAGAGGAAGTGCTGCCCGGTCCGCACTCGATCGGACGGCTCATGGCGGCAGCCAGCGATGTGTTGACCGGCGTCTTCGGCGGTGCGGCGGCAGCCTACCTGTTCGATGAGTATCACCGCGGCGCCTGCGGCAACATGCCGGCCTGCGAGTTCGCCGATGTCCACGCGCGCCTGTGGAACCTGCTCGATGGCGGCGACGAGCCGGCTGCGCGAGCGCTGTTTGCGGCGCTGCTGCCGGCGCTCAATCGGGAGCGACTGCTGGGTGTGCGCTGGGAGAAAGAGGTGCTGCGCGCCCGTGGTGTCATCGACACGATCGTCTGTCGCGTGCTGGTTCCACCGGAGGACGCCGCCGATGTGCGCGAGCGCCAGATCATCCTCGATGCGCTCGGGCCGCACTTCACCTGGTCGGCTCGCTAAACAGGGGCACCCCTCGCATGGGTGACGAGCGGCGTCTGGTTCGGCGGGCGCGGTGGTAGTGCGGCCACGGCCCACCAGGGATGGGTGGGCGTGGGGCTGGGCGCGTATCGACGCGCGGCCGGTATCCAGTTTGGCGCGATCCGCCCCCAGCCGTGTCCCGGCCACGGTGATCCTGGCCGCCATGCTCCCCTGGCTCAGTCCCTGGCGGATCGCGCCAGCCAGCGCCACGTTGTCCAATGGTCCCTTCCCGGACCATCGTCCGGGCGCTGCCCTGCCCCGACTCGCTCGGCGGGGGCCGCGGGGCGCCTGGCCCTGCCCGCGCGTCACACAGGTGCGCAACCCGTGCCGAGTCCTTGAGACCGGCGTCCAGGACCGGCCCCATTGGACGCTGGCGAGGGCCTGCCGTGCTAAGATCGCTATTGGTACGATCGTGAAGGAGGACGACATGCAGGGGCGAGCGATGGTCACGGTCCGACCCGGCGCGCCCATGGAGATGCGCGAGTATCCGGTGCGGCCGCCACGCGCCGACGAGATCCTGGTCAAGATCCGAATTGCCGGGCTGTGCGGGTCGGACCTGCACATGTGGCGCGGCGAGGTGCCCTGGTTTCAGCCGCACCCGGGCATCCAGGGCCATGAGATGGCCGGCGAGGTTGTCGCGTTCGGCGCGCGGGCGACGACCGACACGCTCGGCCAGCCGTTGCAGCCAGGCGACCGCGTGACCTACTCCTACTCGATCCCGTGTGGCAGTTGCCCGGCCTGCCTCCATGGCGTCACTGGCTGCCCCAACCGCTACACCTACCGCAATACGCTCACTGCCGACGAGGACCCGCACTTCCTCGGCGCCTTTGCTGACTACATCTACCTCCAGCCGGGCCAGTGGGTCTTTAAGGTGCCCGACGACCTGTCCGACGCGCTGGTCGCGCCGGTCAACTGCGCGCTGGCGCAAGTCGTCTATGGCCTGCACCAGATCAGGGTCTGGCTGGGCGACACGGTCGTCATCCAGGGCGCGGGCGGCCTTGGCCTCTATGCCGTGGCGCTGGCGCGCGACATGGGCGCCGGCACGATCGTCGCGATCGACCGCGTGCCGGAGCGGCTGGCGCTGGCGCGCGCCTTCGGCGCCGACGTGACGATCAACCTCGACGACTACCCGACGAAGGAGCAGCGCGTCGAGATCGTGCGCGACCTGACTCGCGGCGGTGGCGCCGACGTCTGCGTCGAAGTGGCCGGTGTCGCCGGCGTCGTCCAGGAGGGGCTGGAGATGCTGCGCGTCGGTGGCCGCTACCTGTGGATGGGCAACATCGTCCAGGGCGCGACGGCGACGATCATCCCGCACGACGCGACGCGCCGGCCGAAGCTGATCCAGGGCGTGCTGACCTACGAGCGCTGGGCCATCCCACGGGCGCTGGCCTGGCTGAGCAAAGCGCAACACCGCATCCCACTCGACCAGATGGTGTCGCGAACGTATCCGCTCGACCAGCTCAACGACGCCTTCGCCCAGGCCGAGTGGCTGGCCGGCCACGGCCAGGTCGGACGCATAGCGATCGTACCGTAGCGGCCCGGAGGATCAGGGGTACGAGGAGGCCAGGGAGCGATCGCGTCACCCTGGCCTCCTCGGTCCCCTGCCCGCCTAGTGGTCCGTCAGACGTGAACCGCATGGTAGGGGCACCCCTTGTGGGTGCCCGGTTGGCCGCTGCCGATATCGCTAGCCAGCCGTCGGTACTGGGCACCCACAAGGGGTGCCCCTACACCGAGGCGATGCTGTCCATACTCGGCAATTGAGGCCTGACACACCACTAGCCTACTGGCCGGTTAGCGTGACATCGCCGCTCGTCGTCGACACAGCGACCGTTCCAGCGCCACCGCCGATGGCGCCGGACAGGGCTCGGTTGGCTTGTCGTTGAATCGTCAGCGGCAGGCCGGTGGTGCGAATGTTGCCGCTCGTCGTCGACACGGCGATGTGAGCGCTGCTGCCGGGCGCGAACCCAACACGCGCATCGCCGCTCGTGGTCGTAATACGCGTGTCACCAACGAACTGGCCACTCAGGCGGACATCGCCGCTCGTCGTCGTGACCTCACGGACGTCCACGAGGTCGGCCCCATCGATGTCGCCACTGCTGGACGTGGCTCGGATTTCACCGGTGAGACTGGCCATGCGCTGCTCGCCGGAAGTGCTGCGCGCCGTCACCGGACCGGACAGGTTTGTCAGCATCAGCCGGCCACTGGTCGTGCTGGCCTGGACTGCGCCGGACAGATCACTGATGGCGACGTCGCCACTGGTCGACTGCGCCACCAGCGCCGCTGACGCCGGCACGCTAATGACATAGTCAACGGTTACGTTCGGGACCATGGTTGGCGCGAGGTTCAGGAGCAGGCCGGTCTCAGTCGGCGCGAGCCGAACTTCCGGCGCGCTCACTCCCAGCGGATGATGGACCATCGCGGTCACGCGCACGTCGCCGCTCCCGCGGCGAACTGACGTTCGACCGCTGGTATTGGCGACGCGCAGTGTCGCCCCGTCGGCCATCGGCGCGGCCAGTGTCACGGTGGTGGTCACCCGCGGCCCGACCAGGCCGGGAAAGACGATCACCGGTCGCGCTGACGCGATCGCCGGGGCCACCGCAGCAGCAATCGTGCCGCCCACAGCCAGCCCACCGTAGACGATCAGCACCAGCGTGCCCAGGATTGCGATCGGCCGTCGTGCTGGCGCCGGCACGAGGTCACGCAGGAGCAACCAACCACCAATGATGACCAGCACCAGCGGCCAGTTAGGCGCCAGCACAGCATACGAGGCGAGCCAGGCCACATCGACCCAGTCGCCGATGAGCGCGCCAAATATCGCCAGCGCCGCCGCCGGAAAGAGCGGCCAGACCGCACCCAGCCGCCAGCCGAGCACGTAAGTCAGCAAGAAACCAGCGCCAAGCATCATGAAGAACCAGCCGCCACCATCGGTGACCAGGCCGGCCTCCTTCAAGGCTACGAAGCCGCCGATGCCGGCCAGGACGCCCGCCGGCACGGCCAGTGAGCGCTGGCCGGTGACGACGCGGCCGATGGCAAACGCCGTCGCCAGTCCCAGCAGGATCAGCGCCCCGCCGAACACAAGCGCGGTCAGGTTCGTGATCAGGAACGCGGCGCCGAGCGCAATCAGAATCAGCGCCGCCAGCAGGCGTCCCGAGGGGCGGCGGGGCTGCGGGCTGGGTGGCGGCAGCGGCGGCTCCGGCGCCACGGGCTGTGTCTCGGTCGCGACGCCAGTCAGGCG
Source organism: Chloroflexota bacterium (assembly GCA_020849725.1). The sequence goes on along the minus strand of JADLAZ010000109.1, from coordinate 70,139 downwards.
CTCTGGCTCAATCACGGGTGTGATACTCATCGTGCATCGCTCCTTCTCTTGTCAGCCATGTGTCGTCAGGCGTTGCGCTTCAGCAGCAGGATCACGCCCAATCCGATCAGCACAATCGGCCAGACGAGTGACCAGTTCCACCACGCCAACCAGCCGAACTGATTGCCGAGCAAAAGTAGGCCAAGCCCCACCAGCGCCCCGCCGCCGATGAGCCGGCCGCGGACCTCCTGAGTTGGCCCGACCCTGTCCGCGCCGTCCCCGGCCGAGCCGCCGAGTGTGGCCAGGTCATCCCGCAGACTGGCAAGGTTCGCGGCCAGGCCGTCAGTCCCGGAGATGGCTGCGCTGCTGCTGGCTGGCATGACGAACGCCAGCAGCAGGTACGCCAGAACCCCGATGCCGCCCGCCAGCGTGGCGAGCGCGAAGCCGATCCGGAAAAGCACCGGATCGATGCCGAACTGGTGGCCCAGACCACCGCACACACCGAAGATGACCCGATCTTCGCGGCTGCGATGGAGATGTTGCGATGAAGTTGTGTCCATCAATCTACCAGCCTTTCCAGGTGTATGCCGGCGCCCGGCGTACCCTGCCTGTTATTGATAATGTACAACCAGTACCGAATCGATCCAGGGCGTCAGTCCGTCCGGCCTGTAGCACAAGGGCCCCACCGGGACCATGGTCGGGTTCGCTCGTCAGGCTTGCCGGCTGCGTCCGTCGCTTCCCACCGCCATCGGCGGTTGATCCTGACGGTAGTCACCGTCCCAGCATGGCTCATCTGGCGTTCTGCCACGACGCGGTGACCAAGGGATCAGTCGCTTCGGTGGCCAAGGGATCAGTCCAGTGCAAGGCGCGGCATGCCACGCGCCAAGCCAGCGGCGAGATCGGGTCACCGGGTGACCTGTCGCCGCTCTCGGATCATGCTGTACGATCGACGCTCAGCCCTGAGCAGACGTGCCTCGGGGCACACTGGGCAGGAGCGAATGTGGCGACGGTCTACCTCGGGCTCGGCAGCAATCTCGGCGACCGGCGCGCCGCCTTGCGGGCGGCGCTGGCGGCGCTGGCCCCGGCGGCGCGCCTGACTGCCGTGTCATCGCTCTACGCGACCGAGCCGGTCGGCTACCGCGACCAACCGGAGTTCCTCAACGCCGTGGCGCGGGTCACGACGGCGCTCGCGCCCTGGCCCTTGCTGGAGCGGCTGCAGGCGATCGAGCAGGCGCTCGGCCGGCAAGGGCGGTTTCGGAACGCGCCACGAGAGATCGACCTGGACATCCTCGTCTACGACAGCATCACCGTTGACGACCTGGGGCTTGTCATTCCTCACCCGCGCCTGGCTGAACGCGCCTTCGTCCTCACGCCCCTAGCCGAGCTAGCGCCCGATCTGTGGCACCCGTGGTTAGGCCGGCCGGTGAGTGAGTTGCTGGCGGCACTGTGGGAGCCGGAGGCAGTGAGGGTCATTGAAGGGCCGGCCTGGGCCGCCGATGTGATCGATGCCAGGGCGGAGATGCCCTCACCCTAACCCTCTCCCAGAGGGAGAGGGGACTGGTCGTGGGCGGGAGAGGCCAGCTCCCTCGCCCACCGCAGTGGGAAAGGGCGGGGGTGAGGGCAAGTTCCGCCTAATAGCCGGTGCCGCGTACGGCGACTTTGACCGGTTTTTCGGTTGGATGCTCCATCAGCCGGAAGGCCGCTCCCGTCTCGACGATCGGCAGCACCGCGCCGACGATGGCTGGGTAGTCGATGCGCTGGTGCGTCGTCGCGATCGTGTGCAGCGCCTTGCCGATCGACTGTGCCGGCTGGGCCGCCACTCCGTACAGCAGCAGGTCTTTCTGCGTTAGGTGGCGGGCGACGTTGAGCGGCACCGTGTCTCCGGAGTCGGCCATCAGGCCAAGCTCAACGTAGGTGCCGAGCAGCCGGACCATCTCCAGCCCCTCTAGGAAGGCGCGCGGCACGCCGGCCGCCTCGAAGACGACATCCGCGCCGTAGCCGCCAGGCGTCAGGTCGCGCACCTTTTCGATGCGCTCGGCCGCACCGACGCGGTCGATGTCGATCGTCACATCGGCCACGCCCAGGCGCGCGGCGACGTCGAGGGCGCCGCGCGGTGCGCCGAGCATGATGATCGTGCCGGCGCCGGCCAGCCGCGCCGCCACCGCCGTCAGCACGCCGATTGCACCAGCGCCCAGCACGGCCACCGTGCCACCGAACGGCAACATCTGCTCGTTCTTCCACGATGGGACCGACATGGCTCGCTCGACCGCTCGGATGCCCATGCTGAACGGCTCGGTCAGCACGGCCGCCTCCCAGGGCACGTCGTCCGGCACCTTCCAGATCCAGGTGCCGGGGCCGAGAAGCAAGTAGTCGCCGAAGCCGCCGGTGAAGTATGGTGGCGCGTCGACCGAGCCGTAGCGGTAGCCGTAGCCAGCCGGCCGCGCGCCGTCGCAGCGAGACGTGAAGCCATGGGTCCGGCACCAATAGCAGCGTCCACACGGTCGCTGGGCGTAGACGACGACGCGGTCGCCCTCGGCTAGCCGGCCGTCGGCGTTCATGACGTCGTTCGCCCGCCGGCCGAGCTTGAGTATCCGCCCGCTGATCTCGTGACCCATGACGACTGGCAGCGGCAACTGGAGCTTCGTCCCGACGTCCTGGTACCGGTGCAGGTCCGAGCCACAGACGCCGGTCAGGCCGATGCCGAGCAGGATGCTTTCGTCATCGACGTCAGGCACCGGAAACTCGTGGACCTCGATCGACCGTTGCCCGACCAGCGCCGCGACCGATCCATGAACTGTCATGCCCATCGCTCCTCTGCTATCGTCTCCGGGGCGACCCATCTTAGCATGGTGCGAGCGTGTGAACGCCAATGAACATCGATGAACGCAGGTCAGCGGCGCTGGCGATGGCAGTGACTGGATTGCTCGCCACAGGGCGGGTACTGGTCGCACTCTCCGCCGCGGCCAGCCTGCTGGTCGGGCTGGCGCTGGTCGTGGTGCACACTGCCGACGGCCTGGTGGCCACGACGGCGCGCAACACGGTGCTGACCCAACTAGCCGCCGGCCTGCCGACCTGGCTGCAGTCGCCCGACCCGGCCACCCAGCCGGCGGGTGCGGTCGCGGGCACGGTGCGCGACGCGGCCGGCCGTCCGCTGGCCGGCGCCCGCGTGATCGCCGCCGACGCGCGCGGCGTCACCTATCGGGTCACCGCCGATGCTGAGGGGCGCTATACGCTGGCTGGTGTGCCGGCCGGCATCAGCCGGGTCGTGGCAGCGTCAACGGGTGGGGGGCCAGTGGCGAGCGCCATCGCCATTCCGACTGGCTCAACGCAACTGGGCACATTGCGCTGGCGGCCGCCGGTCGTCGTGCGCGGCGGGGCGACGGCCGCTATCGACCTGCGCCTGGACGTGCCCAGGCGCAGTGGGCCAACCGTGGGCGCACACCTGACGTTCGGCGACGAGACGGTCGTCGAGCAGGGACCGCCCTACCCCGGAGCGGCGCGGCGACGTCCGTTTACACTGACGACACCACCGGCTGACCCGATCGTCCTGGACGCGATGGCCGGCCGTCTGGCCCGCGCGCCCGTCGAGCGCACCGCCACCGGCGTCATCTACGCGCCACCGGCGGGCGGGCCATATCCGGCGATCCTCATCAACTATCCCGGCTTGCCGGAGACGTGGGAGACGGTGTCGGTCGCCATCGCGTCCGGCGGCTTCGTCGTCGTCGCTTTCACGCCGCTCAACTTCCCTGACCTGACCGCCGATGTTGCCGACCTGCTCTACTTGACCACGCAGCTCAACAGCGGCCACCTGTCGCCGCTCGCCATGCCGGGTCGGCTGTGCGTTGCCGGCGGCTCTTTTTCCACGTTGTGGACCTTCCTGCTGATCCAGCAGACCGATGCCTACCGTTGCGTCCTGTCACTCGGCGGCATTAGCGACGCATTCCTGTATCGTGAGGACTGGTCGGCCGGTCGGATCACGCCCGACCCGGCCATGGCGCCGGTGCCGCAGATGATGGCCGCGCTCGGCACACCCGACACCAGCCCGGACCTCTACCTGTGGCTGTCGGTGATCGAGCACACCGCGGCGCTGCCGCCGACGCTGATCGTCCACGGCAGCGGCGACACGCTGGTGCCGATCAACCAGTCGGAGCGGCTCGGCGCGCGCCTCCAGGCTGAAGGCCGGCCACACGAGCTTCTTCTCTATCACGGCATGGCCCACTATCTGGACCCGACCCGGAGCGACGACGCCACCCGCGACCTATTGGTTCGGACACTCGACTTCTTCCACCGCTATCTCGATTGAGCCGGCCGCGCTCAGGCGCGGGCGAGGCGCGGGTGGGTGGCGTCGACGATGCGGCTGACTAGATCACCGCCGGCGTAGCGGCGCAGCAGAATTTCCAGATCGGCCAGCGCGGCGGCGATGTCAGCCTGGGCAGTGGCGTGGTGCGCCTCGACGGTGACGATAGCGTCGGTCGTGTCGTCGCGGGCGGCGACTTCGTCACTCTGCCGCCAGCACCAGCGCCGCGCTGCGACCAGCCCGGCCTCGTCGGTGAAGATGACCTCGCCGGCATCGGGCGCGACCGCCGCCTGGTCGCCCAGGTTGGTGAAGCGCTCATCGCCGCGGGCGAAGCGGACGGTGATGCCACCCCGCAGGGCGCGTGTGTCGAAGATTGCCACCGGCAGTGCGTAGCGCACGCTGACCAGATTGCCGATGTCGACCAGCCGGTTGATGACTGGCACGTCACCACCCTTCGTTACGCGGCGCAGCAACGCCTCGGCGGCGCTGCGATACTGCGTCGGCGCGACGCCGAAGGTACTGAACGCGCGCCGCCAGGCGGCCAGCGACGGGATCTCGCTCAGCGGCGTGTCGCCGATGCGGGCCCGGGCGGCCGCTTGCTCGGCGGCGAGAGCGGCCGCCAGGTCGGGCGGCGTCGGCCCGTCGGTCAGGCCGCGCGCCAGGATGACGCCGCCGACGATGGCGGGAAAGCGCGCCAGGACCGCCGCGTCGTAGCCGAAGCTCATGTCTGTCATCCCTCCGCGGCCGCCAGCCGCCGCCGCACGACGTTCTCGGCCCCGCCAGCGGCGACCAATACCTGCGCGGTCGGGCTGAGCGGCGGAAAGGCATACTCGCGGTCGCCACAGGTGATGGCCGAGCGAGCGTAGTCGATCGTCAGTACCGGGCCGGCGATCGTCAGCGCGCCATCGCCCAGCCGAGACCGCAGGTCGTCAACAAGCGCCGGACACTCGAACACGATCAGCCCGTTGTTGAAGGCGTTGCGTTTGTACGTCTCGCTGAACGAGGCGGCAATGACGCCGTGCAGGCCGAGATGCAGAAGGCAGGTGGCCGCCTGCTCGCGCGATGAGCCGGCGCCGAAGTTCGACCCGGCGACGATGACGTCACCCGGCCCCGGCGGTGGCGCCAGGTGGTGGAAGGCCGGGTCGTAGTTGCTGAAGGCGGCGGCGGCCATCTCGGCCGGCGGCACGTCGTCGCGGTAGGTCAGGCTGCCCGGGTAGACGCCGTCGGTCGTGATGTTGTCCGCCGGCAACCACAGCGCCCGACATTCGACGCGGGGCGGGAAGCCGGGGACGATCGCGACCGGGCCGGCTGAGCGCGCTGGGTCGGCGTGACGGACGACGGTGAAGCGCGGCTCCATGGCCGCGAACTCGCTGGGACCACGGATGTAGCCGGCCGCTGCCGACGCCGCCACGACCGCTGGCGAGGCCAGGTAGGCGCGCGCCTCGCGGCTGCCCATGCGGCCCTTGAAGGTGCGGTTGGTCGCGCTGATGCCGACGTCGCCCGGCTCGAGCAGGCCCTCGCCCAGCCCGATGCACGGCCCGCAGCCGGATGGCAGCGGCCGCGCGCCGGCCTGCAGCAGCGTCTGCCAGTCGCCGCTGGCCTCGGCCGCGCGCTGGACCTCGGCGCTGGCGGCGGCGACGTAGAAGGCCACGCCCGGCGCGACGTGCTGCCCTTTCAGCACCGCCGCCGCCGCCGCCAGGTCCTCGCTGCGCGCGTTGACGCAACTGACCAGGTAGGCTTTGGTGATCGCGATGTGCTGGCGCTCGATCGCCGGCAGCGCCGTCATGGTCTTGACGTCGTCCGGGCCGGCGACGTGCGGGATGACGGTCGTCAGGTCAAGCGTCAGATCGACGGCGTAGTGCGCGCCCGGGTCGGCTCGCCAGGTGGCGCGCTCGTCCCACCAGCGCTCGACGTCGGCGCGGCTGAGGCGCGGCGTGCCGCGCGCGGCTAGCCAGGCGGCGCGGTCGATGAGCCAGGCGTGCAGCGTGTCGTCGAATGGGAAGATGCCGGCCATAGCGCCCCACTCGGTCGTCATGTTGGCGATGCTGAGGCGCTGGTCCATCGTCAGGCAGGCGATGCCGTCGCCTACGAACTCGACCGCCATGTTCAGCACGTCGTCCTGATTGAACAGGCCGCACAGCGCGATAATGACATCTTTGCCGACGACGCCCGGCGACAGTGCGCCGGTCAGCATGCAGCGAGCGACGCGCGGCGCCTGCCACCAGGTGACGCCGGTTGCCCACAGCGCGGCAGCGTCGGTGCGCACCACCGGCGTGCCGAGGCAGCCTAGCGCGCCGTAGATGTTGCTGTGCGAGTCGCTGGCGACGACCATGCTGCCGGGCGTCACGTAACCTTGCTCGACCATCACTTGATGGCTGATGCCACTGCCCGGCGGATAGAAGTCGATGCCGTGCTGGAGGGCGAAGGCCTCAATGCCAGCATACTTGGCCAGGTTGGTTGGCGCGCGGTTCTGGATATCGTGGTCGATGGCGAACACTGGCTGGCGTGGGTCGTGGACCGACGTCGCACCGATGGCCGTGAACTTCGGGATCACCGCCGACGTGTTGTCGTGGGTCATGATGTGCTTTGGCCGGATGGTGACGATGTCTCCGGCGCGCACGACCTCACCGGGGCGCAACCCGACGGCGTGGGCGGTGGCGATCTTCTCGACCAGTGTCAGTGGCTCAGCCATGAGACGTCTTCCTCGCGCCGGCCTGGCGCTACGCCGTCACCCACTCGCGCAGCAGCGCGTCCAGTTCTTCGCTCGTCAAGGGGCGCTCGTCGGCGCGACGCTTGATCTCGTCGGTGACGGCGCGCAGGTCGGCCTGGCCGAAGTGCAGGCCGAGGATCGTCGCCCGGTGCGCGACGGCATGGTGCCCGGTCAGCCGGTGGCCGACCTGGACGGTGCGCTCACGGCCGAAGTCGGCCGGGTCGAAGATCTCGTAGGTGTTCGGGTTGAGCAGCACCGCCTTGGCGTGAATACCGGCTTTGTGGGTGAACGCCGTCTCGCCAGTCAGGTAATTGTTGAAGGGAATAGCAACACCGACCATCTCGGCGATCATCGAGTCGATCTCGGCCAGGCGATCGAGCCGGTACTTGGCCCGCAGCGCGTCCGGATCGACGGTGTACATGCGCGCCAGGAAGCCGCCCATCGGCGTGATGCCGTTGCGCTCGCCAATGCCGAGGATGGTTGTGTCGATGTAGGTCGCTCCGGCCTCGAGTGCGGCGAAGGCGTTGGCGATGGCGCAGCCGGTGTCGTTGTGGCCATGGAACTCGATGGCCGCACGCACGCGGTGGCGTAACTCGGATACGAGTGCGTAGACCTGGCGCGGCGTGGCGATGCCAACGGTGTCGGCCAGGCCGATGCGGTCGACACCCTGCGCGTCGACGGCAGTGTAGACGCGCAGCAGGTCGTCCTCCAGGCTGCGGAATGAATCCTCGCTGGAGAAGCGCGCCTCCAGTCCCTGCCGCTTGATGTAGTCGATGACCTCGACTGCCGAATCGACGATGTAGTCGAGGTCCTTGCCGTGCGAGAACTCGCGGAGCAACGATGAGGTGCCAAACAGCACGTCGATGCCATCGACACCGGTGTCGACCGCCAGGCGGGCATCGTCCATCGTGCAGCGCACGTGCGTCAGCACCTTCATGCGCCGGTCCAACCGGGCCAGGGCACGGCAGTCGGCTAGCGAGTCAGGCGAAGCCGCTGGCGACGTCAACTCCATGTATTCGACGCCGAAGTCGTCAAGCGCGCGGGCGATCTCGATCTTCTGCGCGAGCGTGAAATGGGCGCGGGCGAATTGTTCGCCCTCACGGAGGGTGGAGTCGATAATGCGAAAGTCGTCGAGCGGCATGGTCGTCATCCTCTCTGGTTCGCGGCGCACCTGGCGCGGCCCAACAAAAAAAGCCCTCGCCCCGATTACCGGGGACGAGCGGCTCGCTCGTGGTACCACCCCACTTCGCCGCACCCTCGCGGGTACGACCTCTACACGTACGGCGCGCGAACGCGCGATACGCCAGCCTGGTAACGGGGGCTGCGGTCTCCCGTGGGAGACCACCGGCACCGCCTACTTGGATTCCCAGCCCGTGAGGGCTGCCCGTTCGGGGTGCGGCTCGGAGGGCTTTTTCAACGACATCGTCGGGTTCCGCATCGCAGCAGCGCGGACTCTCTGGCACCCACTCCGTCGCCTACTCGTCCTCGTCATGGCCGGTCGGCGCTCTTCAGTTGGCCGTACTGTACCGAAGTTCACTGGCCGTGTCAAGCGTCGCCCGCGCGCTGGAGGTGATCGCCGATGGCGCGATGGACCAGGCGGGGATGGGCCACACTGGCCAGCGTCACCGGGGTCGCGCTGTCGGTTGTCGTCAGCGTCACCTCGCCGTAGTCGAGCAGGTGGGCTAGCGGATGTGGCACGCGATAAGCCAGGTCCTGCACGCCCGCTAGCGTGGTGAGCGTCACTGCGCGTGGTGCGCGCCATGGCAGCCTGACCAACTCCAGCAGTTCGTCGTCACTCAGGCCGTAGCAGCGCGCCCGCCAGCCGACGATCGTGGCGGCGACCCCGGCTAGCCCGGCGAGTGCCAGCGCCGCGATGCCGGCGAGCAAAAGCCACGCTAGCGTGGCGTCGATCACTGGCAGGCGCGTCAGGCCGACACCGGCCATGACGGCGGCGCCAAGGACGAGTACGGGCAGCAGCAGCGCGGTGAGCAGGCGCCACCAGTGCCGGCCGGCAATGATCGCCACGGCAGCGGCTGGCCGTGCTTTGGCGTCGCTGGCTGCCAGTGGAACCGGCGGTAGGAGCGCCAGCAGGTCGAGCAAGCAACGCCGGGCAAGCTCTGGCGCCGGTAGACCGGACACGACCAGCGGTGGGGCCGCTGCCGTCTCGATCGTGAGCGTGCCTGTCCCGAGCCAGGTGGCCAGCGCCCCTCGACAGTCAGCGGCAACGTGGCCGATACGGGTCAAGGCCAGGTCGCGGCGTGTCTCCCGCAGCAGCGCCACCTGCCGCAGCCCTATCACGCGCTGGGTGGTGATGTGCAGGACGTCGCCGGCCCAATCGAGATAGATCCAGGCCAGCCACATCAGAGCGCCGAGCGCCAGTGCGCCGAGGGTTGCCAGGAGGGTGGTTGACCACGGTGACGGCCAACCAGCCCGCAGCGGCGCAGTGCCGGCTGCCCCGGCCAGGCAGGCGACCTCGATGAGCAGCGGCAGCACGGCCCGGCCAGTCGGCACGCTCCAATGTCGCCGTGCGGCGTAGACGACATCTTCGCTAGGTCGCAGGTCCGGCGGCGTGCGCATCGACCGCCGCGCCCTTCTTGAGAGTTCGACATTGTGCGGCAGTGCCCCAAGGCAGCGCCGATCACTTAACGTCGCAGAACCATGGGTGGCGCGCCGCCATCGCCGTTCTCCGACGGGACCGGCGAGGGCTGACGTTGCTCCCTTGTCAGGCAGCGCCTGACTGTGGCGCTGCCGATTCCGTTTGACCAGAGGGCAGTGGGCAGGTTCAGTGAGATGGGGCTGTTGACTACCCGCCGCCCCGATCGCCAAAGTGGAGACGCCGCCAGGCCTGCCGGCTGAACAGGCTGCCGAGGATGCCGCGCCGGGCCGCGATTTCGATCGGCAACAGCAGGGCCGCGATCAGCAGCAGCCAGGGCCAAAGCGGATATGGGCTGGTCGCGCGGCTGGCCACCGACGCCTGGAAGGCGTCGGCCGGGTTGACCATGAGCCGGCCACTGGTCTGGCGGGCAAGGTCGTAGAGCAGCGCCGGGCTGGTCGGCGACGGGCGCAACTCGGCCGGATAGGGCACGCTGAACCCAGCCAGGTCCTGAAGCGGTGGCCGCCCGCCGGCGCGCTGCATCGTGATCTGCATGCGGTAGGCGCCCGGCGGCCCGGCCGGCATTCGACCCTCATAGCGGCCGGGCGCGATCTGGCGCAACGTCACCTGCCGCTGCGAGGTGCCGTCAGCCGCGGTGACGACCATCTGGGTCGCCGCCAGGTCGACGTAGCTGCCGTCGTCCTCAGCCGCGTCGAGTGACACGATCGCCTCGTCGTTGTCAAAGGTAACGCTCGTCTGGATGTTGCGGTTGGCCGGATCGGGCATCGTCCAGCGCACCGCTTGCGAGATGAACTTCGGGAAGCCCTGCCAGTTCACCCAATCGGAGGCCCAGCGCTCGCGCACATCGGGCGTCCAGGCGACGGCGCGGCCTAGCCCATATTGCCACTTGGACAAGATCGGGTCACCGGATGGGGACGACAGGACGCGCTGGGCCGTCGGCTTTGGCGTAGTGACGACATACCCCTTCAGCGCCGGGAAGTCTTCCGGTTTGAAGCCGCGTAGGATGGGACTGACTTCACCAAGCTGCACGTGGAAGCGGCTCTCGACGATCGGGTTCTTGCTGGCGATCTTCGTCTCTTTGGTCACGATCTGAGGAATCTTCTTCGCATCGACCGTCAGGTTGTACCGACCCTTGCCCTTGGCGGCGAGGGTCTTCAGCAGTGCCTCGTCGGTATCACTACCAATGCCGACCGTCGACAGCGTGATCTGGTCCTGGCGCATCCGTTCGACCAGGCTGTCGTAATCGCCGCCGGTGAAGGACTTGCCGTCCGTCAGCAGGATGATGTGGCGCAACTGGGCGGTGCGCTTGCGCAGATCAACATAACCGGTCTGCAGCGCCGGGAAGATCTCGGTGCCACCGCCGGCCTGGATGCTCTGGATGCGCTGCTTGACCGACTCGCGCGCCGCGCCGGCGCCGATCGTCTGGAAGGGCACTGCCCACTTGTTGGCATCGTCGAAGACGAGTACGCCGACTTGATCGGAGGGGTCCAACTCCTCCGTCGCCAGCACGGCCGCCTCGCGCGCCATGGCCATCTTGTTGGGACCATCGCGGCCGCCGTAGTCCATGCTGCCTGACTTGTCGATGATCAGCAGCAGTGCCACGCTCGGTTTGTCGTCGCGCGGCGGGATGTCCATGCTGACCGGCAGGGCCGCTTCGAGCGGTGTCTCGGCGTAGTCACCCAGCCCGTACGCCTGCGAGCCGCCGACGGCGACCAGCCCCCGGCCCTGCAGTTGGACGAACTGCTCGAGGGTCTTCATCTGGTCGAGCGTCATCGCGGTAGCCGGCACGTCCAGCAGGACGACGCTCTGGTAGTCTTTGAGACTGGACAGCGCGTTGGGGATAGCCTTCGGCGCGCGGGTGTCGACCTCGATGCCGGCGCTCTGCAGCGCGGCCGCGACCGCTCGGCCATCGCCGTCCTTCGGTTCGATGAGCAGGATCTTGGCCCGGTCGCGCACCACGCTGGTGCTGAAGGCCACATTGTTGCCGACCTGCGTGTCCTGAAGCGCCTCAACCGACAGGCGGAAGGCATGGTAGCCGGGTGGCAGCGGGGATTGGGCAATAGTGAAGCGCGTTGTGCCCGGCTCCAACTCGACCTGCTGCTGGCCGACACCCTTGTTGTCCAGCCACAATTTCAACACCGCCGGCTGCTTGATCGTGCTGTAGACGCTGACGGTCAGGTCGAAATCCTCGCCATCGCGGATGCTGCTGGGTGAGTCAAGTGCTTGTACCAGCACCTCCGGCAGAATCGTCTTCGACTGAACGACCACGGAGCTGACCTCGACGCCGTCGGCGGCCGCAGCGCGCGCCTCCTGACGTGGGTCGCCAGCGTTGTCACCACCGTCGGTGACGAGGATGATGCGCCGGCCACCGGCATTGGAGAGCAGCGAGCGACCGACGCGCAACGCGCGCTCCAGGCTGGTTGAGCTGTCGTCCGGCATGGTCGTGGTAAAGGTATGATTGCGTTCTTCCGACAGGCCACGCTCGACTACTGGGTCACGGCCGAACGTGATGATTGACGCACGGTCGCGCCCGGTCATCGACGTGAGTGCCTCCTGGACCCAGGCCTGGGCGTCGCGCTTCATCTCTTCCGACATGCTGGCGGACTCATCGACGGCGAAGACGACGCTCGTGCCATCCTGGGGCAGGGGAATGGTGGGCGCCGCGACCGCCGCGACCACACAGACGGTTAGGGCTGTGCGCAGCACGATCGACAGCAGGCGCCCGCTGGCTGGCAGCAACGGCCAGGCACGCCAGGCGAGCCACCAGAAGACCGGCAGGAGGAGCAGCAGGACGAGGGCCAGCGGATTGGTCCAGATCATCGATGCGCTACCCACCACTCAATGACGAGGAACCCGAGCGCGAGCAATGCCAGCATTGGCCAGATCTCGCGACCACGCGGAGGGCCGGCCGCAATCTGGCCCGGGGCAGCTGCGGACAGGCGCGGCTCGCGCGGGGTGCGCAGGTCCGATTCGGTATCGCTGCCGGCATTGACGGCGAACGAGCGTTCGCGCGCTGCGCCGCCACTGGCCGGCGCCTCAGAGATCAGGTAGCGGCCCGCCTCCTCGGTGTTGGCGAAGACAATCGCCGAGCCGCCCGGGAAACGCTCGGCGCCACCGCCGGGCTTCTGGATCGTCACCGTCCCAATCTGTGGTCCCGTTCGGAGGACCACTGGCTGGCCCGGATCCGTCACTTGCGGCAGCCCTTCCGGCGCCAGGTGGTTGATCAAATTCGAGATGAGGATCGGGAAGCCAACGCGCGACGGCAAGTTGCTCTCGTTCAGATTGAATGGCATCACCGCGAGCGGCGTATTGCGGAAGATGCCCTCAAATAGCAAGGGGCCCGCCTCTGCGCCGATGACTTCGTTCGCCCATTGCGGCAGCTTGACGCGCCGGGCCTGGCTGATCGTCACGCTCGATAGATCGACGGCATCGAGAATGCGGCTGTTCGTCTGCACGCGCGACAGTGCCGTGTTGGACGAGTCGCCCTCGGACGGGAAGAGTTGGTTGTCGCGCGGTGGGTTGACGATCAGCAACGCACCCTGGGGGTACACCTCTGGCAGAAAGTTGTCGAACACCGTCACTGCCGCGCCCGAGTCAGGCTGGTAGCTCTTGGGATTGACGACCTGCACTTCCGCGCCGGGAATGGCCGCCAGTGCGCGCCGCAAGACGTCCGGCTTCTCCGACACCAGCACCAACCGGCGGCTCGCCTGCGTTGGGAGGCCCAATTGGGCCGTGTCGTCGGCCGGTAGGACATCATCACCAGTGATGCGCACCTCGGCGCGGCTGGCGCCCGGCGGCAGGTCCCAGCGCAGATCGAGCTGTGCACCGGGGTTGATGCGCACCTGGCGCGTCTCCACCTGCAAGCCATCAGCCAGGACGCGTACTGTCGGCGAGACGCTGTCGGCACTGAAGTTGCCAACCCGCGCCAGGAGTTGGTAGCGGCTGGTGGAGCCGGGCAGTGCCCGAGCGGCGACCAGCGTCACGGCGCGGTTCGGCGCCGCCGATCCGACGCTGATGAAGTCCACCTGAGCCGGCAACTGGCCGAGGTTGCGCAGGTCGCTGTTGTCGGCTGACAGCGCCAGGTCGCTGACGACGACAATGCGATTGCGAATGCCGGGCTTCACCAGCGAGTTGGCCAGGCGGAAGGCCTCACGCACGTTGGCGAAGCCACCACCCGGCTCAGCCGACGCCAATGCGTTGCGCGCTAGCCCGAGATCGTCGCCGGCGTAGAGAATCTTTGGAGTAACGCCCATCCGGACCAGCGTGACCGACGCGCCGGGATCCAGGCCGGCCAGGACAGCATCGGCCTGGGCGCGGGCCGATGCGAACCGCGATGGCGTGACGTCTGTGGCCTGCATACTGGCGGAGGCATCGACCAGCACCATGGTGTGGCTTGCTTGGAAATCGCCGCCGGCCAGCACGCCGTAGACCATCGGACGCGCTAGCGCCAGCGCCGCCAGTGTCGCGATGAGCAGTTGTAGGACCAGGAGCATCGTCACCGGCGGCCGGCGCAGCTTTGGCTGATCGCGAATGTCGCGCAGCGCCTTGGCCCAGAAGTAGGTACTCGGGATGCGCACCTGCAAGCGCCGCACGCGCAGCATGTGCAGCAGCACGATGATCGGCAACAGGGCCAACAGCCCCAGCGCCAGAGGTTGTAGAAAACTCATGCCCACCTTTCCTGGCGACCGGCCACTGGCTGGCAGCGCGCCGGCATCGCGTGAGCACCTGGTCCGTCTTGATCGTGTCGAAACACGTGGGCGATCATGGCGATGTCTCCAGGCGCCTACTCTACCAGGCCGCGTTGCTCCATGAAGCCGAGCACCATCGTCTCAAAGGGCTGGGTCGTCTGGACGCGGAGGTAGTCGATGCCCCGCCGCCGGCAGAACGTCTCGGCCTCTTCGCACCACTCGATGACAAGCTGCCGGTAGCGGTCGACGATGGCGGTCATCGGCGTCAAAGGCAGGCGGTCGGCCGTCTCCAGGTCGACGAGTTCCAGGTCGCCGCGCAGCGTCGGGTCCAGCTCGCTCGGGTCCAGCAGATGCACCAGCACGATCTGCCAGCCACGCTCGATCAGCGCCCGCAGACCGGTCTGGTAGCCGTTGGGAGGAAGCAAGTCGGAGATCAACACCATGAGATCGCCGCGCCGGCGCGTGCGCAGCGAATACTGCTGCAAGATTGTGTCGATGTTCGTTTCGGTGCCGGGCTGCAGCTCGGTCAGGAAGTCGAGCAGGCCCAGGACGCGCCCGCGCCCGCGCGTCGGCCCGAATGGAGGCATGAGGCGGTCGCTGAAGGGCATGACGACGAGATTATCGAAGCGGTTTAGCGCCATGTAGCCGAAGGCGGCGGCCGCGCGCCGGGCATAGAAGAACTTGGCCGGGTCGCCCCAGTCCATTGACGCACTGGCATCGACCAGCAAGTGAACAGTCAGGTCCTGATTCGCCTCGGACAGCCGGACGAAGACCGACTCCATGCGCGCGTAAATGTTCCAGTCGATGTGTCGGAAATCGTCGCCCTGAGTGTAGGAGCGGTAGTCGGCGAACTCGGCCGCGAAGGTGCGGTGACGGCTGCGATGCTCACCGACCAGGCTTTGCGCTAGCACACGCCGCGACAGCAGTGTGAGCCGCTCTAGGCGCTTGCGGAATTCCTCATCGAACAAGACGGGCGCCGCGCTCACTTGACTTCCTTCTGGTTCTTGAAGTACCCCTCGACAACGGAGCGCTGGCCGCGCGGCACCCTGTTCGCATCCAGCCCGGTCGTGATGGGCAGACCACCCTGGGCGACGTTGCCGGGGCCAGTCGTGCCAGGGCCGGCGGTGATCGACTCGGGCGAGCCAGGCGGCACATTGCCGAGACGCGGCGCGGTCGGCCCAGGCGCTTGTTCCACGGGGGCCACGATGCGCTGTTGATCGGGGCTGAGGCGCGCCTGATACTGCTCGGCCGCCGATCCCTGACCCTGGCCGGCGCCGGTGCCACCGCTACCGTCATCCTGCATGCCTTGACCCGCCGCGACCGGGATGGCCAGCGTGCTCTCGGCCAAACCGAACCCGAACTCGCCGGCCTCGCCTTCGCCGAGCATGCCTTGCTCGCCGGGAGCGCCCGACTCGCCCGCGCCGTCGCGCGGGGGGCCGTCGTCGTTCTGGGCCGCGCCGGCCTGGCCCATTCGCTCGAGCGCCTCGGCCAGTTGCTGCTGCGAGAGGACGTTCTTACCGGTGTCGCTGATGGCCTTGCTCAGATCTTCCAGTCCCTGGGCAGCGGCCCGGTCCGACCGCGAGGCCAGCGCCTTGGCTGCCTGCTCCAGACGGCGCGCCAGTTCCGGGTCCATTGGCTGCACGTTCTGTGCGGCCTGCTGCAGGCGGGCGGCGAGGTCGGCGCGCGCCTGTGGCGACAGGTTCTCCAGCGATTTGGCCAGGTCCGTGATCTGCTGGGCAGCGCTCTGATAGTTGCCGGCTCGGAGATCCTGGGCCGCCTGGGCTGTCAGAGACGCATCCTTGAGCGCTTCGGCCAGCGCTTCCAGCTCCTTGGCGCTGCGGTTTGACAGCTCCGCGGCCTGGCGCAGGGCTTCACTGTCGACGCCGGTCAACTCGGCGTTCGGGTCGACGCCGGTCGTCTGAAGGTACTGGTAATCCTCGGAGTAGGCGCCCGCGTCCGTGTTCAGCAGCGCCTGCATAGCCGGGTCAGACAGGTCCAGCTCCGACATCAGCTCCGGGTTGAGCGTGGTTGGGTCGACCAGACTGCGCGGCGGCGCCAGTCGCTCGGTCGGCCCGGCGACGAGCGCCAGCCCGGCCACGATCACGCCCAGCGACACGGCCATTTGCAGTTCTGTCCATGGCACACGAGGCCGGAAGCGCCGCTCGGCCTGGAGGCGCTTCATCGTCGCCTGGGCGCCGACCACCTGGCGCGCGGCCAGGCGAACCGGCGCCGGCGTGATCGCCAGCTCGAGCGCCGTCGTTAGTTGCTCGTCCAGGCGTGCGTGCCGGTCGAGCAGGCGGGCGGCGGTCCATACGGTCACGGGATGGGAGCGATAATAGAAATAGCCCAGCAGCGCGACCACGCCGATGCCCGCCAGGATGATTAGGTCCGGCACGGGCGTCAGAAAGCGGAGTGCGAGCAGCACCAACGTCACCAGCAGCGCCAGCCAGACGGTGCGCCCGGCTACGATCAGTGCGCGCTGGATGGTGACACGGCGCTGGACCGCACGCAGCGCGATAGCCAGGTCGTTCGCCGCTCGGTCGGGCACATAGCTCGGATAGGGGCGCCCGGTGTCCTGCGCCGCCAGTGCCCCCAGCTCATTGCCAGCCTCGATTGGCCACCACAACCGGCCGATGAGCTGGCCAATCGTGGTGGCTGGGATCAGGCGTTGCGATGCCCGCCGGAACCGACGAGAGGCGGCCACCAGCGGCGAGTCGCGCCACAGCCGAGCAGTGTCAATCATTGCAAGACTCCTGGCAGCGCTGGGCGCCGTGATTGCGAGACCAACCGCCACCCAGCCCAGGCGATGCTCGCCAGCGCCAGTACTCCCAGCAGATAGGCGATGCGGGTGACGTTGCCGTCCAACTCCTGGATGATGAGGTAGCTCTGGCGGTAATGCTCTTCATCGCCGAGGCCGGCGAAGGCCCGGATCGCGCTCATCGCCGCGCCACGGGCCTCCGGGTACTTCAACTCGCTGATGAGACGGCGACTAGCGTCCAACTGGTTGACGGCGGCAATGCCGGCATCGGCGGACGCCAGCGCCTGATTGACTTCCTCGATCTTAGACCCGACACCGATCGCCTGGAATCGCTGCTGCGCCTCCAGGAACGTCTCGCGGGCGGTGGCATACTGGTAGCTGGCTAATTGAGCCTGCCCCTGGCCAAGCAAGACCTCGGCCTCCATGCCCTGGGCCACCTGCCGCGCCACCTCGCGCAGCTCCGCCTCTTTGGTCGCACGGCCGGCGCCGGCCACGAACCGCGCTAGTGCCTCCAGCTCGTCGCGTGCCTCCTGATAGCGCCCGGCCAGCAGGTACTCGCGGGCTGTCGCCAGGTCGTAGCGCGCGAAGTAGTTGATACGGAAGCTACCGCCGAAGAACTCTGGCAGGTAGCTCTCCCACTCGCTCTCCAACGTGGCGACCGGCTTGCCGTACCCCAGCGCCAGCGCAGCGTCCACATCCGGGGCGGTGCGTGTGGCGGCCATGAACCGCTGCCATGGCGCCAACCCGTAGCGATCGAGCAGAAAGGCCACGATGGCATAGCTCTGCGCGGCGGCGGTCTCTGACTGGGCGGCGAACCGATCGATCTTGCCCAGGTCGGCCCAGGGCAACAACCCTCGCTCGCGGCGGGCGCGGTCCAAGGCACGCGCGCTCACCTCGATCTCTGAGGTAGGTCGCTCACTGTACTGCGCGACCCCTTCGAGCAAACCGACCGGCAGCCGCCCCTGGGTCGATTGTTCCACCAGGGCGTGACTCACCCCGCGCCGCAATAAGTTGCGCATCTGCTCAGGTGACAGATTGCGGATGCGTGGCTCGGCGATGGCCAGCTCGCCCGTTGGCCCCACTTGAGCGATTTGACCATACGACGTGCGCGCCAGGACGCTTGACTGCGCGTAGGCCTCGACCGTCGGATAGATGCGGACGGTAATGGGTGATCGCAAGGCCACGTCGTGCAGAGCGGCCATCTGCTCGGCGACGGGGTCGACCAGGGCCGCGAGTTGCTCGGCGGTGTTGGCATGCTCGGGCTGATGCAAGATGACCGCCGAGCGTGTGGTCTTTTCTCGCCACTCGGCCGCAGCTACCCCGCTGGGAGCCGTCGCCAGCACCGCCACCAGGCACAGCAGGATCGCGCCGCAGCGCTGGAGCAATGACGACGATGACGCGGCGACGGTCATATCCAGCTCTTCCGTGAGGGGGGAACCTGGGTGCTGGTGTGAGCCAGCATCCAGGCGCGGGGAATGGTCTGGAGGGAGGGAAACGGAGGGTTGCCGGTGGGGCGCGACGCCAGCGCGGTGACGTCACGAACAGCACGACCCCGGCAGGATTGGTGACAGTATAGCACAGCCGGCCGCACCGCCACACGACCCGGGCCAGCGCACCAGCGCTGGAGGCGCACCACGACGCCGGTCGCTGCCACGACTGCGTACGACCTGCTGACGTGGATAGAGGGGTTTGGGGCATGGCACAGCCATGGCGACGCGTGAATCATGCCGATTCTACGCTGGCGAGGCGCCGGCGGATCCATTCGCCGCTACCCCGGTTCGTGCGCCGCCGCGCTCACCAGCCAGGGCGAGCGCCTGTATCGAAGCGCGCATGGGAATAGCGTGCTTCGTATTGCGTAGCGTAGGGGCGGTTCGCGAACCGCCCCTACGGTGGCCTGGGCATCCCGTCTGGGCTTCGGCTTAGAATCGGCCGCCGTACCGCCAGCGGTAGTAGTGCTCGCCGGCATTGCCCATTTCGACCTGCCAGCGAGCGGCATTCTCGGGTGTGAACGACAGCACGCGTCGCTCGAACACCTGGACCAGTACACTCCGGTCCACGCCGGCCACGATCGCGCGCGTCCAGTAGGCTTCGGTGATCGGCAAGCCGAAGGCGGCCACCCAGTCAGTCACGGTTCCGTCGACAAATGCCTCGCCGGTGTAGACCTGGCCGCGCTGGGTCATGTAGCCCCAGAACACGTCGGGGATGTTGTGGCCCGTCTCCGGCACGTAGTACCAGTTGGTCACCGGGGCGGCCACGGTCGCCTCGGTTCGGACCTTGCCAACACCGTCGATCGATTCGGTTACGAGCTTGCCGCGTCGCTCGGGGACTCGGCGGTCATTGTCTAGCGACGCTATTGTCCTGAAGTCGGCGTACGACGGGGCGCGCGCGTCGCCGTCGCCGACGATCGCCATCTGCGAAGGCTTCCGTTGCTCGGTCGTGCTGTCGCCCTGTTGCAGCAGGCCGCTGATCAACTCCTTGGCCAGCAGGCCGTTGGTGACGTACCAGGCGTTGGCGGGGTTGTGCTCGGGATGCGTGATCTCCATGCGCGCTTTGTCGAAATACTGGACCAGGCGCTCACCACCGGGCGCACCTTTATAGGTCTCATAGTGGGCCGGCCCTGGGCCGGGACCCCACGTCCAGCTACGCGCCACGAGTTCTTGCCGCACCGGCTCGTCGGCGCGCACCCAGGTCGCCGCGAAGCTGGTGTCGGCAAACTGCGCCGCCATCGGCAAGGCTGCGACCTGGACAGCCGGCTCCGGCATTGAATCCAGGCCGGCGATGCGCAGGCCGGCATCGCCGGGCGGACCGACCGCTGCCGGCGTAATGCGCGTGCCGACGGGCGTTGGCGTCCCCGGTCCCGTGGTCGCGCCTGGGGTTGGCGTCGCCTGCGCGGGAACCGCGCCGCCGGAGGAGAAGGTGACAGTGTAGCGTTGGCCAGGGCCGCCAATATCGCCAGCATTCTTGAGTTGAGCGTAGTAAATGCCGTCAAATGGGGCGATGAAGTCGGCTCGCGAGGCCAGGCCGCCGCCACTGTCATCGTCCTGGGCGAGGATGATGTCGGTCGAGGCGTCCGAGAAGATCGTCAGCAGCGTATCGGTGCCCACGGTCAGATTGCTCGTCGCCACTGTGTAACTCTTGCCGGCCAGCGCGAAGAAGCGGAGGAAATCGGCATCGCCCTCGGGGCAGAAGCTGTGCTCCTGGCTGGCGCCAAGCAGGATCTCCGTCGCCGTGTCGGTTGTGCCGTCGTACTCAAACTGGTCGGGACATGGCCCACCATTGGGCAGGCCGTCGGACTCAAGGTGCAGGATGTATGAGAAGTCCTTGTCACCGTGACCGGTCGAATCCTGAATCTTCGCGTAGTAGCGGGTCGTGACGGACGAGGTCAAGTTGATTTGCGAGGCGAGGCCGCGCCCCGGGTAGTCGTCGTTGATTTCCAGCAGCTCCGCCCAGTCCGGGCCATACAGCACGATCAGCGTATCGACACCGGGCGCCAGGTCGCTGGTGAAGATGCGGTACGGCTTGCCGGCGACGGCGTCAAAGTGGACCCAGTCGACATCGCCGTCGCCACACAGCACATGGCGGCGCGGGTTGTTCACAAACAGCGCCGTCGCTTCCTCGGGGTCGTTGTCGAACTCGAACTCGTCCTGGCACGGTGACGGGGTGGCCGTGGCCGTGGGCGTGGCGGGCGCGGGTGTCTCGGTCGGCGTCGGCGTGCGTGCGGGACGCCGCACGACGACGATGTCGTAGTCGCGCGGCTCACTCTGATTCTCGCGCAGGAAGGGGCGCTTGCTCGACTGGCGCACGCGCGCGAAGGCGACGCCGTTAGCGGTCGGAGTGAAGATGACCTCCGAGCCGAGTGGGGTGCTGCCACCATCGTCGTTCTGCGCGTTGAAGCCTTCTGGACCCTGCACTTCGAGCAGCGTGTCGGTCTGCTCGGACAGATTGAACGTGGTGACGGTGTACTCGCCTGCCGTTTCCACCGGGAACTGGACCCAGTCTTCGTCCGGGCTGTTCGTTGCCGAGCAGAGATTGTGCGTCTGGCTGACGCCGAGGTCGATCAAGCTCGCTTCGCCACGGGTATTGTCCGGCTCAAACTCGTCGGGACCAAGCGTTGGGTCATCGCGCGGGTCGCATCGGTTGAGGCTCGAGAGGGAAAAGGTCGCCGTTTCAGTTGGCGTCGGCGAGCTGGTCGGTGAGATCGTTGGGGTGCTGGTTACCGTGGCGGTGTGGCTCTGAGCGATGGCCACCGTCGGTGTGGTGGCGACGCCAGTCGGCGTGCGGGTGGGCGTGGCTGTCGGTGAACTCGTCGGGGGCGAGGTCGGCGTGCGCGTGGCGGTGGCCGGCGCCAAGGTCGCCGTGCGGGTGGGCGCCAGGGTAGGCGTGCTCCCCTGCTGGGCGCCACCCACCAGCGTGGCGGCCGATCCGGGGCGCGCGCCGCTGCCGGGCTGTGGTGTCAAGGTCTGGGTGACGGTTGCCGTGGCGGTCTGGGTCGGCATCCTGGTCGACGTAGCCGGTGGCGCACTGCCCACCGCCTCCGTCGGCCGCGGTGGCGTGCTGGCCAGCGCCTGCGCCACGGGCGGGGCTGTCGGCGGCGCGACGGCGGTGACGACACTGCCAACCGGCAACATGCTGAGGACCATCAAGGCGGCGGTCACCATCGCGGCGCCGAGATGGGCGAGCCGGACCGGTTTCCAGCGACGAGTGCGGTTGGCTCTCATGAACGCCCCTTGTTACGCTTCTGCTGTCGGCGAGCCGGCCGGGTCGCCCGCGTGATCACCTCATCACCGGTCGTGATGGCATCCAAGAGCTACCATCGATCCGTGCCTCATCCACCGGAGTCTAGTTCGGGTCACGGGATGCGTCAACTCCGCGCGACCACGTGACAGTCAGCATCTGGTTCATTAACGTCAACCGGTGACCGTTGCTTCAGGGGGCGTGGGCTGCTACGCGTATGTGGCCGGCAGGTGGCCAGTGCTGCCGGTGGCGCGGGCCATGTCGACCATGAACAGATGCTCGATGATGTGGGGCAAATCGTTCGGTGCGCCTGCCTGACCTAATCCTGCCATGGCTGGCCGGCGGAGCCGGGGCGACGGCGCTAGACCGGCGCGGCAGCCAGGATGAGCAGTAGTTTGGCCGCGATTTCGCCGCCCAACACCAGCGCGACGGCGACGTACAGCAGGCCGGTCGCCGACTGTAGGGAGCGAATGCGGCAGCAGTGCCAGGTCATCGCGGCGATGATCAGCGGCAGGATGATGCCGACAAGGATGCGCATCCAGAAGGGAATGGCGTAGATGCCGCCGATCAGCGCATCCGCGGTCGGTGCGCCGGTGTCCGCGCCCAACCAGGGCAGCCACAGCACGATCGCTATCGCCTGCACCACCAACGCCGCGATCAGCACCAGCGTCATCGTCCGCAGTGGCTGCGCCGACAGCCCGGGCGTCACCAAATACCAGTGCCCAAGGATCATGCCACTCATCGCCGCGCCAAGCACGACTGCGCCGGTAACAACGCTCACGACCGTGCTGAGGCCGCCGAGGTGGGCGACCCGGTAGGCCATGCCGCTGGCCAGCAGGCTGACAAGGCCACCGCCGACCGCGACCGTGGCCGCGATGCGCGGCAGTCGCCGGTCGGTACCGAATAAGAGCAGCGCGTACAGCGTCACACCGACCAGGAACACGAGCAGCCCGACTGCCTCCAGACTGAGCCAGGCGCTGTCGACCGGGTAGCCAGGCACGCCGGCTGGCGCCGCCGCCTGACCGCGTGCCCACCACGCGCCCAGGCCGACGACAAGGTACGTGACCGCCGCCACGCCCAGAAAGCCCTTGGTGGCGATGCCCTCATAATCGGCGATGGTGATGAGCAGCATCCCGCCAATGGCCAGCTCGGCGAAGATCAGGAGAAACAGAATTGCCAGCGGCTGCATGCGGGCGCCCACCTGTGCGAGGGTGGACCTGGGCGTCCCATCGCCGCGCCAGCGCCTCACGCCGGGATGGTAGCGGCCCGGCGCGGCCGTCGCAAGGTTCGGTGACGACGTAGCTCGTCACCAGTCGCGCGTCTCGGCGCACTGGGCGGCGCTACGGACCGCCGCGCTGGCCGAGGTACTCATCGACGCCACGCAGACGAGTGATCAGACGGGCGCGGGCCAGCGTCAGGTCAAGGCGCAAATCCGGCGGGCGGTGCAGGCCGCTCTCAGCCAGCGAGCCAGCCGGCACGGCCGTGACGTCGCGGCCGTGCGCCCGCGCCACCATCCGCGCCAACGCGAATCGACTGACGGCGCTGTCGCCGGCGATATTGAGTGGGCCGCCGAAGGGTTGGTCGGCAATCTCCAGGATCGCGGCCGCCAGGTCGTCAACCACGACCGGGCAGCGAATCTCATCAGTGAAGAACCGGACCGACTGCCGGCCGTCGAGTGTGTTCAGCACCAGCGCCTGGTGCTGGTCGAGCGGCTCTTGACTGATGATAAGCGACGTCCGCACGATGGCAGCCGCGGGCAGGATCGCCGCCACAGCGGTTTCCGCGGCGGCCTTGGCCGCGCCGTAGGCGCCGAGGGGATCCGGCCGTGCTGCTTCGCTGTACGGGGCGCTCGTGCCGGCGAAAACCATGTCAGACGACACATGGACCAGCCTGGCGCCGACGCGTGCAGCTGCCAGAGCGACTTGAGCCGCGCCGGCGGCGGTCACATCCCACAGGGTGGGGCCGCGCTGGATGTAGGCCGTGTGCACGATCGCGCTGGGATGAACCCTATCCACCAGCCGCGCCACCGTATCCCGGTCGGCGACGTTCAGTTCATGCCACTCGATCGACAGCGTCAGCGGGCGCGTGCGATACGTCCCGACCACCGCCCAGCCGGCCGCCAGCGCCAGCCGCGCGATGTGCTGGCCGAGCAGGCCACTCGCACCGGTGATCAACAGCCGCGGCATCAGTGTCCTCGCCTGGACGGACCGGCCTCGCGCCGGCCCGGCGCCATCCTGAGACCATCATAGCGCGCACCGGTCGCGGTGCACCGCAACCCGTCAATCGATGGTTTCGATGGTAGAGTAGTAGCAGAGCTGGTTCACGCCCATCCAGATAACCCGACGCCGCTGGCGAACGACTCTCGCATGAGGAGGGCGCGCATGAACTACGACCTGCTCATCCGGCGCTCCTGGCGGATGACCTGGGGCGCGCGCTGGCTGTGGGTGCTAGGCCTGTTCGTCCCGGCTGGCGCTGGCGGCGGAGGGAGTGGTGGCGGATCTGGCGGTACGCCAGACCCGCAGGCGGTGTCGAGTGCCGCCGGGCAAGCTGATCAGTTCACGGCATGGGTCGCCCAGAACGGGCAGGCACTGATCGTGGCAGCGGTGGCGGCCGTCGCGCTCCTGCTCGTAGTCGGGCTGGCGCTGCTCATCGTGTCGTTCTTTGCCCAGGGCGGCATGGTTTGGGCGACAGCGGCGCTGGCGCGTGACGAGCCGGCGACGTTGGGTGCGGCCTGGCAGGCTGGCCGGCGCTTCGTCTGGCGCTATGTTGGCCTGTGGTTGGTGCAGATCGGGCTGGCGCTGATCGGGCTGGCCGCGGTGGGCTTGCCGCTGCTGGCGCTCGCGCTCGCGTCGGACGCCGGCCGGGTCACGGCGCTTGTGCTCGGGTTATCACTGATTCTGCCCATCCTCCTCCTGATCATCGCCTTCAGCATCATGGTTAACTACGCCTTGCGAGCGATCGCGGTCGAGGATGTCGGCGCGTGGACCGCGCTGACGCTGGGCTGGCGCTTGCTCTACGCCAACCTGGGGGCCAGCACGCTGACCTGGCTCCTCCAGGTCGGGCTGGCCATCGCCGCATCGATCGTCGTCCTGATCGTGCTGGCAGTCATCGGCATCCCGCTGGGGCTGATCGGCTTCGGCTGGTTCGCCGCCGCCGGTCTGGGCGCCGGCCTGATCGCCTACATCGTGCTGGCGGTGATCGTCATCATCGCCGTGATGTGGGTCGTCAGCGCCATCCTCAATACCTTCTTTTGGAGCTACTGGACGCTGGCCTACCTCTCGTTGACCGGCCGACTGACCCCGGCACTGCCGGCAGCCTGACGCCGCATCCGCTACCCACCGGCCTTCGGGCGGTAGAGAAAGAGGACATTGCGCTCGGCAACATCGTAATGCTCGCGGACCGCCGCCAGCAAATCCGGCGTGATGTCGGTCGGCACGCCGCGCAGCCGATTGACGTCGTAGCGAAGCGCGATGAGGCTGAACTCTCGCCGTCGCACCGCCCCAACGAGCGCCGCGTCTGACCAGAGGCCGGCCTCGACCGAGGCAGCCATCGTGAACGGGTCCGTCACCCATATGGCGTGTCCGGTGACAGCCAAGGCCCCGACGTTGTCGCTGTAGACCGGCCCGGCATCGCCCTCCACGACCGTCGTGACCTGCTGCCAGCCCCGCTGCTCGGCGGCGCTTGGCGGGCGCAGGTCGCCAGTGAGCCAGGCCTGACCACCGGCCGGCTCGAGCAACAGCGCCAGCGTCGCGAGGCCAGCCAGGCTGAGTGCAGGCACGGCCAGCCGCCCGTCGAGCGCCCGGCCCAGCCCCACACCAGCAGCCAGCGCCAGCGCCAGCAACACCTCCAGCAGGTGGTTGTGGTTGCCGCCGTGCGTGCCGCCGCCCAGGCTCACGAGCGCCGCCGTCGCGAGGTACAGCGTCGGCAACCCCGGTCGGCGCCGCATCCACAGGTCCAGGACCGCCGCCGTCAGCGGTAGGAGCAGCAGCAGCCAGTAGTGTCGGAGAAAGGGCAGCGCCAATTCAAGGTAGTTGCGCCAGAGCCAGGAGCGGTGGAACGTGATCAGGTGCTGTGTGACGCCGCCGTCGCTGAGCCAGTCTAGCATCAGGTACGGCCCGAGCACCGCCGTCGCATAGGCCAACCCGAAGCCAGCAGCGGCCCGCGGGCGGCGCATGAGCAAGAACAAGCCGGCGGCGGCCGGCGCGGCCAGCGCCGTGTGCTTGAAGAAGAAGCCGAGCGCGAATAGCGCCGCGGCCACGACCAGCGCCGGTTCGACTACCGGCCGAGCCAGATCAGACAACTGTCGCGGCCAGGTGGGCGGCGCTCCAGTGGTGCTGCCGGCCGCTGGTGTCCGCTCGTCGGCCCACCAGATGAGTGCCAGTCCGGCCAGATTCATGAGGAGCGCCAGGAGGTCGGGCCGCGCCCGGACCGCCCACACGGCGACGAGATTCGGCGCCAGCCACAGGCCGGCAGTGACTACCCCGGCCGCCGGCTGGCCTGTCCGCCGCGCCACCAGCACGCCAGCGCCCACGGCCAGTCCGAGTGTCGCGGCGACTGTCAGCGCCCGCGCGGCCGCGAACGGCGGCAGGCCGGCCGCCAGCGCCGGCAGGAGCAGCAGGTAGAACAGCGGCGGGTACGGCGCCGCTGTGAACAGATCGGGCTGCACCGGCGCCCAGACGTTGACACCGTCGAGCAGCAGCCGTGACTCACCGGCGATCACCCCCTCGCTCGGGTCGATCTGAAAGGGCATACCTATACGCTCGGCGAGCGCGGGCAGGCCAGGCGCAACCGATGCCAGCAGCGCCACGCCCAGCAGCAGCGTTAGTCCCAGGGCGAGGCGGCGGGCGACGGCAGCAGGCGTCGTCGCGTCGCGCGAGATAGTGGTCACGGCACCTCCGTGAGTGGGTGCGCTGGGCGCGGTGTGGATGGTCTGGATGGTCTGTCCGGACCGACCGACCCAGAGGAGTATGTCAGACCTGCGCCCGGCGGACGTTGCGCCGCGGCGGTCGCGTCACGCCCACCGGGCTGGCTGGCGGTCGGCCGGGAGGATGAGTCTGGGCCGGGCGGTTCCGCCAGCAAAGCCTCTGGCGGCTGGTCGCCACCGAAACATGAGCGAATCGTCATCCAGTGCCCATGCCCCCCTTGTCAGCCGACTGGCCCCGGCGTATGTTGTCAGTCGGCGCCGAAAACAAACGGAGCCGGCCTCGCGTACAACGGAGCAGGAAATGGATTCATCTCGGCGTTGCCATCGCCGAGAAGGTGCGGGCAGCGTGGCCGTCCGCGAGCGGTGAAGGAGGAGTGCCTTGGCACAGTTCATTGCAGCCCTGGTCGACCTGTACCTGCCGGACCAGGCCAGGGCGCGGTCTGGCCAGAGCCTCGTTGAGTATGCGCTGATCATCGTGCTGATCGCAATCGCCGTCATTCTGGCGATGACGACACTGAGTGGCCAGCTCAACACGGTGTTCAGCCGCATCACGGCCTCGCTCGGCGGCTAGGCAGCGATCTGGCCGGCGCGCCCGGTTCCAGCGAGGGGTGTTTCTCCCCTCGCTGGTTCGGCATGCCCGGCCCATGTGTGCCGACGGGCGCGGGGTGCGCCGCAGTTCTGCGAACTGGTGCATGGCCAGCGACGGCAGGCAACTGGCCCCGGCTCGGCGCAAGGCATTGACACCGTC
This sequence comes from Chloroflexota bacterium, assembly GCA_020849725.1. The sequence goes on along the minus strand of JADLAZ010000109.1, from coordinate 42,687 downwards.
CTGGTCGCCAGCTAGGCTCGCGTACCTGACCTGTCGAGCTTGCTCCCTGGAGGTCGCCATGCTGATCGAAGCGCGGCGCACCGGTTCCGCCGGCCGCAACGCCTTTCTCGCGCCAGACTCGGCGACAGCACGGCATCTGGCCGAGGCCAGGCGCTATCTTCCCGGTGGCACGTCGCGCCTCCACTACCACTTCAGCCCCTACCCGATCGTGGCGCGCGCGGGGCGTGGCTCGCGGCTGACCGACATCGAGGATGTCGAGCGCATCGACTGCCTCAATAACATGACTGCGCTCATCCACGGCCACGCCGACCCGGTGACGACGGCCGCCATCATCGAGCAACTCCAGCGCGGCAGCGCCTTCTCCGAGCCAGCCGAGCAGGAGTTGGCTCTGGCGCGGCTGTTGGTCGAGCGCGTGCCGTCAGTCGAGCAGGTGCATTTCCGCAGCTCCGGCACCGAGGCGGTCATGATGGCCGTCAAGCTGGCGCGGGCCTTCACCGGCCGCAGCCGCATCGCCAAGTTCGAGGGCTTCTACCACGGATACTACGATTACGTGCAGGTCAGCTTCTCCTCCACACCGGCCACCTGGGGCGAGCCGGACACGCCGGCAAGCGTGCCGAGCTCCGGCGGGCTGGCGGCCGGCCTGGAGGATGACGTTTTGGTGCTGCCGTTCAACGACCAGGACGGCGTCGAGCGGCTGCTGGAGCACCATGGTGGCTCGCTGGCGGCGCTGCTGGTTGAGCCGCTGTCAAATCGCGCTGGCATGCCTGTGCCGCAGCCCGGCTTCTACGACTTCCTGCGTGAGATCACGCGCACCTACGGCATCCTGCTGATCTTCGATGAGGTCATCAGCTTTCGCGTCGGCCTCGCCGGCGCCCAGGGGCGCTACGGTGGCAAGCCCGACCTGACCGCCTTCGGCAAGATCATTGGCGGCGGCTTGCCCGTCGGTGCCGTTGGCGGGCGCCGCGATGTCATGAGCCTGCTGGACCCGACCAACGGTCCGGCGAAAGTGATCTCTGGCGGCACCTACAGTGGCAACCCGCTAACGATGGTCGCCGGTCAGGCGGCGATGGAGCAGTTGACGCCGGCCGCGTTCGCTCGCCTGGAGGCACTCGGCACGCGGCTCCGCGCCGGCGGCGACGCCATCTTCCGTGCCGCTGGCATCCCGGCGCACGTAACCGGCGACGGCTCGCTGTTCGAGATCGTGCTGACCGACCGGCCGATCGTCAACTACCGCTCCATGCCCCGCGACCCGGCCGCGACGGAGCAGATACACCAACTGCACCTCAATCTACTCGACGAAGGCGTTATCGTGTCCAGCCGCGGCCTGGGCTGCCTCTCGACGCCGATGAATGAGGCCGAGGTCGACGCCGTGTTGCTGGCGCTTGAGTGCGCCGTGGGCCGCCTGCCGCGCCAGTAGCCCACACATATCGAGGGACCTGTGGATTGCTTGGGGGCAGCCCTGGTGGCCGCCGTGGTCGCTCGGGCGCCGAAGGGGTAACCACCACGGCTACCCCTTCGGCGGCCGGTGACCGGCGGTGCCGTGTTGGCGGTGGCTAGCCCGCCGGGCGTGCCGGCAGCCCCGACACCTGCACCAACTCGTCCAGGTAAGCGCGCGCGGCCGCCTCGGTCAGCGGCCCGGTGTGCCGGCGGATGACGCGGCTGTCGGGCGTGATAAACAGCGTCTCCGGCAGACCGGCGATCTGGTACTGGCCGCTGATCGCGCCAAAGGCGTCGAGGCCGGATGGGAACGTGATCGGCGTGCGGCGGACGAATGCTTGCCCGTTGTGCTCGGTGTCATGCACCGCCAGGCCGACGAAGACGACGCCGCGCTCGCGATACTCGCGCCAGAGGCGCTCCAGCAGCACGCCCTCCTGGCGGCAATCATCGCACCACGACGCCCAGAAGTTGAGCACCACCGGCCGCCCCTGCAGTGGCTCGAGGGCGACCGTGCGGCCGGGCACCACCTGAATCGTGCCGGTGAAGCGCTGGACCTCGAATGCCGGCGCGACCTGATCGAGGCGGTCCGAACGGGGCTGGGGCACCGCCGCCGCGACCGCACCGAAGGCAATTACCGCCACGAAGGCGACCAGCCAGCCAGCGATCCACCAGGCGGGTCGCGTCGGTGATGTAGCGGTCCCATGCGAGTGGCTGACCATCGGTCGTGTTTCCAGCGTGGCAACCGTCGCGGCCGGTTGCCGCTGCCCGGTTATACCGCGCCGCCCAGGCTCGGGCCAGCTTTCAGGCCGCGCGACTGGCGGAACTGGCGCGCGACCAGCTTCTTGACCTCCACCAGCCACAGCACACTGCTGCCTACGACGGCGCACACTAGCCAGTCGTTGAGGCTCAGTGCTGTGGTGTGAAATGCCGTCTGCAGGAACGGCGTGTAGATCACCAGCACCTGCAGCGCGATCGAGATGCCAATAGCAACCCAGAGCCAGGGGTTACCCGCCAGTCCCCGCACGGCGCTGACGTCGTTCGAGCGGGCGTTGAACACATTGAACAACTGGTAGAAGACCAGCGTCGTGAACGCCATCGTTTGGGCGTACCGCATCGACCCCTGGCCATCGGGAATAAGGCCACCTGGCAATGCCCAGTCCATCACCAGCAGCGTGCCAATCGCCATGATCGCGCCGACATAGCCGATCGTGACCCACATGCCTCGGTCGATCACCGGCTGGCGAGGGTCGCGGGGTGGCCGGCTCATCACAGCTGGGTCGGCCGGGTCAATGCCAAGCGCCAGCGCCGGCCCGGCATCGGTCAGCAAATTGATCCACAGGATCTGCGTTGCCAGCAGCGGCACGACGATGGCCGAGCCTGCCTCTGGCGTCAGCCCAATGACACCGGCCAACACCACGCCGAAGAACATCACCAGCACTTCGCCGATGTTGGACGAGAGCAGGTAGCGCAGGAACTTCTGGATGTTGGCAAAGATCGACCGTCCCTCCTCAACCGCCGCCACGATCGAGGCGAAATTGTCGTCGGCCAGCACCATGTCAGCGGCGCCTTTGGCGACATCGGTGCCGGTGATGCCCATCGCCACGCCGATGTCCGAGGCGCGCAGCGCCGGCGCGTCGTTGACGCCGTCGCCGGTCATGGCCGCGATCTCGCCGTTGGCCTTCAGCGCCCGGACGATGCGGAGCTTGTGCTCCGGCGCGACGCGGGCGTAGACCGATGCCGTCCGCGTAATCTCGCGCAGCCGGTCGTCATCCATCACCTGCAGCGCCGCGCCGGTGACTGCCGGCTCGCCGTGTCCGGCCAGCCCGATCTCGGCCGCGATTGCTGCCGCCGTGGCCGGATGATCGCCCGTGATCATGACCGGACGGATACCCGAAGCGCGGGCGGTGGCCACCGCCGCGGCCGCCTCCGGTCGGGGTGGGTCAGACAGCCCGACCACGCCGAGCCAGACGAGGTTCTGCTCGTCGTCCTCGGTCAGGGCGCCGGTAGTCGCATCGCTGCGAAGCGTCCGATAGGCAATGCCGAGCGTGCGCAGCGCCTCACCGGCCAGCGCGTCATCGTCGGCCTCGATGGTGGCGCGACGCGCGTCGTCGAGCGGCCGCACCGTCTCGCCGACGCGCTCGTCGGTGCAGCGCGCCAGGAGCACGTCCGGCGCGCCCTTGGCGAAGACGACGACTCGGTCGTCACGGGTCGCATCGGCGTGGGCAGTCGACATCAGCTTGCGGTCGGAGGAGAACGGCACCTCGCCGATGCGTGGGAACTGGTTGTGCAGATCAGCCTCGCTCAGCGCCACCTTGCGGGCGGCGACGATCAGCGCGCCCTCGGTCGGGTCGCCCTGGACGGTCCAGCGGCCGTCCTGCTCGCGCAAGAAGGCGTTGTTGGCCATGCTGGCGGCGCGGAGCGTGCGCTGAAGCTCGTGCCGCAGCGCCTCATCGGCGATGGGCTGGCCATTCTGGCGCGCCTCACCGGCCGGCTCGTAGCCGGCGCCGGTCAGGTCAACCCGGCCACCGGCGGTCACGACCGTCCTCACGGTCATCTCATTCCTGGTCAGCGTCCCGGTCTTGTCGGTGGCGATGACGGTCGTCGAGCCGAGCGTCTCGACCGCCGCCAGCTTGCGCACGATCACCTGCCGTCGGGCCATGCGTTGCATGCCCAGCGACAGCACAATCGTCGTGATCGCGGTCAGGCCCTCGGGCACCGCCGCCACCGCGAGCGACACTGCCAGCAGCATCACGTCGACGAACTCGGTGAAGCTCGAGACGTGGGCGATGAAGATGATTGCCACGCTGACGACGACAGCGATGGCGATGACGATAACGCCGAGCAACCGGCCGACCTGGTCCAATTCTCGCTGCAGTGGTGTCAGTTCCGGCTCAGTTTCGTGCAGCGAGGCCGCGATCTTGCCGATCTCCGTGCGCGAGCCAGTGGCAGTGACGATGGCCCGGCCGCGACCGGTGGCGACGGCTGTACCGCTGAAGACCATATTGAGGCGGTCGCCAATGCCGACTTCCTCGCTTATCGGGGCGCTGTCTTTTGCCACGGCGGCGCTTTCACCGGTCAGCGTCGCCTCGGCCACGCGCATGGCAATCGACTCCAGCACGCGCGCGTCCGCCGGCAGCGTGTCGCCCTCTTCGATCAGCAAGATGTCGCCCGGCGTGACGTCGGCAGTCGCGATTTGCTGCGGCTGTCCATCGCGCACGACGCGCGCCGACGGCGCCGACATCGCCTTGAGCGCATCAACAGCCTGCTCGGCGCGATGCTCCTGGACGAAGCCAAGCAGGGCATTGAGGACGACGATCGCCAGAATCGTCAGCGCCTCGTAAGGTACCGGGGCGTCGCGCTCGACAAGCCAGACGACGAACGAGACGGCCGTCGCCAGTAGCAGCAGCAGCGTCAGCGGCCCCTCGAATTGCGCCAGCAGCTTGCGCCACACTGGCGTCGCGGGCGGCGCCGGCAGAACATTTGGCCCGTGCTGGGCCAGGCGGTCTCGGGCGGTGGCTGCCGTCAGGCCGCGGCGCGGATCGCTACCCAGAGACGCGACGACCGCCTCAGCCGCCAGCCGGTAGGCGTCAGCCTGGTTTTCATCGGTGGCCAGCGCCATGGTCGCCCTTCCGCACGTGTCGACGTCCTGCCGAGCGTTGCCGCTGAGGGCATTCTACTGGCTCGCGGCGCGTGTCGTCCGCATCGGCCCGGCCCATGCGCGAATCGCGCTGTCGCGGTAGGCTTAACGCTGTCGGCCACTCGGTCCGGCGCGAGCGATTCTGGTCAGGAGGGACGGAACGATGTCTCAACTCGTGGCAGTGGTGTATCCGAGTCAGGCAACAGCGGCCGAGGTGCTGACGACGCTGCAGAGCTTGCAGTCCCGGCAGTTGATTCGGATCGCCGATGCCTGCATCGTCACCCGTGACGCCAACGGCAAGGTGAAGCTCCATCAGGGCGCCAGCCTGATTGGCGCCGGCGCGCTCGGCGGCGCGATGTGGGGCGGCCTGATCGGCCTGATCTTCCTGGCGCCATTGCTGGGCATGGCGATCGGCGCGGCGGCCGGCGCTGCCGGCGGCGCGATGAGCGATTACGGCGTCGACGACAAGTTCATGCGCGAGTTAGGTCAGCAATTGGAGGGCGCCAAGGCCGCTCTCTTCGTGATGGTGGCCGAAGCAACGCCCGACAAAGTGCTGGCCGAGGTCGCCAGGTTCGGCGGCCAAGTGCTGCACACCAACCTGTCTCAGGAGGCCGAAGCGCAGCTTCAGGCCGCACTCGACGCTGGTGGGGCGGCACCGGCGCAGTAGGGGTGCCGCCGCGCCTCAGGCGTCGGCCCGCGCCGCGTAGCGGTGCAGCACCTCATCGACGATGTCCAGCGCGGCGCGTGGCCGACCCACGCGCTGTGCCTGAACTCGCATCGCCGCCAGTCGCGCCGGCTGGGCCAGGAGATCGATGACAGTGGGCGGCACCATCTCCGGCAGGCGCAATTGGATGCCCGCGCCCGCGCCCGCGACGAAATCGGCGTTCCAATCCTCCTGGCCAGGGATCGGGTCGGTCACGATCGATGGCGTGCCGCGCGCCAACACCTCACTGACGATCAAGCCACCGGCCTTGGTGATGACGAGATCGCTGGCGGCGACCAGATCGTCGACGTAGTCGATCAGGCCCAACGCGCGCAGGCGCAGGCGTGGCCCATCGCCGAGGTCCGCCAGTGCCCGGGTCAACGTGGTGGTGCGGCCGGCCACGACGACCAGCACTCCATCCGGACCCTCGGCCAGCAACTGACGCACGGCACGCCGGACGCGAGCCGGCTCGATGCCGCCGCCAAACAGGGTGATCACCGGCTGGTCAAGAGGCAGAGCCCGGCGGGCGCGCGCCTCCGGCATCGTCTTGGGTTCGGCGATCTCCAGTTTGACCGGGATGCCGCTGACGCTGATGCGCTCGGTGGGGACGCCGCGGTCCGCCAGCGCATCGCGCGTCAGCGTGCTGGCGACGAAGTAGCGATCGACGGCTGAGTTGAGCCAGTTGCTGTGGGCCATGAAGTCGGTGATGACGCAGTGCAACGGCGTGTGCAGCCGGCCGACATCGCGCTCGCCGCGCAAGAACTCGGCCGCCAGGAAATGGGTGGCAACGATCACGTCGGGATCGAACGCGCGCACATAGCGCACCAGCCGCTGGCCGAACGGCTTTCCGAGCCGACCACGCCAGCGCGCGGTGGCCGCGGCCTCCGCGGCGTCGTCCTGGTCGCTCTCCTCATACAGAAATTTCCAGACCGGCCGCGCCTTGCTGCTCAGTGTCAGATAGGCCCGGCGCGACGTTTCACGCAGCACGGGACTGACGAGATCGAGCGCGTCAATGACTTCGACCTGGCCGGGCTGGCGGCGACGGAAGGCCTCCGCTAGCGCGTTCGCCGCCGTGACGTGGCCGGTGCCGTAGGAAGCGTGCAGCAGCAGGATGCGCGGCATGCGGGGCTCCTTATCGTGGCGTCCGGCAGGTAGCTGGCGCGACGTCGTCGCTGGTGCCGTCGACGGAACCCGGTCGCTCGCGGTCGCAGCCGGTGGCGTCGCATTAGGCCGTTCGGTCCGGCAGCGCCTGGTAGGCCGCTTCACTGCCGATCCAGATCGCGCCGTCGGCGTATAGCTCCTTCTTCCAGATCGGGACGATCTCCTTGAGCCGCTCGATGGCGTGGGCGCAGGCCGCGAAGCCTTCCTGCCGGTGCGGCACGCTCAGCGCGATGACGACACTCGTCTCGCCGACGCCGAGTCGACCGGTGCGATGCCAGATGGCGACGCGCAGCACCGGCCAGCGCGCCCGCAGTTCGCCGGCGATCTGCGCCAGCATCCGCTCGGCCAGCGGCGCGTAGGCCTCGTATTCCAGCGCGACGACGCCTTTGCCGCGGGCGTTGTCGCGCACGACGCCGGCAAAGGTCACGATCGCACCAGCGCCGCGGTCGGCCACCAGCGCTGCTACCGGCTCGACCGCCAGCGGCTCGGCGACGATCCGAAAGGCGTCGGGTGCGTCATCGGTCATGCCGCCACTGACCGGCGGAATGAACACGACTTCGTCGCCATCGCGTAGGATGGTGTCGCCGCCGACGTACTCCTCGTTGACGACGAAGCGACTCAGCGAGCGCAGGCCAGCCAGTGCCGGTGTTGCGTCGGCCAGCGCCGCCAGCAACTGGCCGACAGTCATGCCTTCAGGCACGACGCGCTGCTCCTCGCGGCGTCCGAGCGCCTCGCGGAAAAAGGCGAAATAGCGCAGGGTCACGGTCGACATGGGCGTCCTCCCGGCCGCACCGGCTCAGCCGGGCCGCGACAGGATGCGATCGGCGTGCAGTTCGGCATCGTCTTCCGGCCGGTAGCCTAGCGCGGTGACGGCGCTGTCGATGCTCCAGTAGCGGCGGCGGTTGCCGGAGACCGCGTAGAAAATGCCGAACGAGAGATCGATCTCCAGGCTGCGCCAGAAGAGCTGGGCCATGTCGCGTGGGCTGAGCCAGGTTGACAGGTTGCGCTCGTTACGCGGTTCGGGCAGATAGGAGCCGATGCGCAGGCAGATGACCTGCAACCCGAACTCGTCGCTGTAATAGCGGCCGAGCGCCTCGCCAAAGGCCTTGCTGGCGCCGTAGTAGCCGTCGGGCCGCACCGGCACGTCGGGATAGCATGGCAGTCCGTCGCGCTCGTACATGCCGGTGACGTGGTTGGTGCTAGCGAGGATGACTTTGCGCACGCCGGCCTCGCGCATGGCCTCGTAGGTATTGTAGACGCCGACGATGTTGTTCTGAAGCGCGTCCGGCCAGGGCGTGCCCACCGCCGACGACGCGGCCAGGTGCAGCACGGCGTCGACGCCGGCCACCGCCCGGCGCATGTCGTCGAGGCTGTCAACGGCGCCGCGGATGACTTCCTCATCGCCCTCGGCACTCAGTGGCGTGCTGTGGCTCATCAGCCGCAGTCGATAGCGATCTTTGAGCAGGCCCCGCATGTCTTTGCCGATCATGCCCGAGGCGCCGGTCATCAGGACGAGTTTGCGCGCAGCCATGCAGATTCCCCTCCTCGTTCAAGCTCCAGCGCCGGGCGCGCGGCGCTGAACGGAGTATGGTTACATGTCCACTACCGAGCCGTCGGCGTGCAGGCGGGTGTGGACCTGGCGCGGCTTGTAGGGCCACTTCTCGGCGGCGTCCGGGGCCAGTTCGATGCCGATGCCTGGCGTCGTTGGGATGACCAGGAACGCGCCGTCGCGCTGGAGCCGCTGTTTGACGATCTCGCTCTTCGGCGGCACGTCCTCGCCCAGCGGGTATTCCTGCAGCGCGAAGTTGGGGATGCAGGCGGCGATCTGCAAACAGGCGGCGGTGCTGACCGGGCCGAGCGGATTGTGCGGCACGACGCCGACGTGATGGGCCTCGGCCAGCGCCGCGATCTTCTTCGCGCCGGTGATGCCTCCGCACATGCAGACGTCGGGTCGCACGAACTGGACCGCACCGCGCGCCAGCAGCATCTGGAACTCGTAGATCGTGTGCAGGCGCTCGCCAGTAGCGATCGGGATATGAATCTGCTCGGCGACCAGGCCCATGGCGTCGAAGTTGTCCGGCAGGATCGGGTCCTCGTAGAAATAGGGGTGGAACTGCTCGATGCCGCGCGCCAGCACAATTGCCTCGGACGGCGTCAGGCGGCGGTGGATCTCGATGCACAGGTCGACCTCGTCGCCGACCGCGTCGCGGTACTGGCGCACCGTCTCGATGGCGCGACCGATGCGCTGGGCGTGGGTCTCGTCCATCGGCTGCTCGCGCGGCGCATCAGTGAACGGCGTCAAATGGCCGACGGCGGAATAGCCGGCGGCCTTGGCGGCGAGGCAGCCCTGGACCAACTCCTCGCGGCTCTCGCCGAAGACGTGATAGTACACGCGCGCCTTGTGACGCGTCATGCCACCGAGCAACTGGTAGACCGGCACGCCGAAGTGCTTGCCGGCGATGTCCCACAACGCGATGTCGATCGCCGAGAGCGCGCCCATGATTGCCGCCCCGCGGAAGTGGGTCCAGCGGTAGAGATACTGCCAATGGTGCTCGATGCGCAGCGGATCCTGGCCGATCAGGTAGCGTTTGAAGGTCTCGACCGCCGCCGCCGACGCCTCCAGGAAGCCCCAGGCGCCCGACTCGCCGGTGCCGGTGATGCCGGTGTCGGTATGGACCGTGACGAACAGATAGCGGTCGACGAACACGTTCTCGATGGCGGTAATCTTCATCCGTGCTCTCCTCCCTGCCGGTGGGTAACAGGAACGGCTGCTGGCGCGGGCGCGAGCGCTGGGTCCAGGGCGCGGGCGACTGGTGATCGGCGCGTCAGCACGATGACGACGGCCTCGGCGACCAGCATGAGTGCCAGCAACGCCAGACCGGTCGCCAGCGCCGCGCCCAGCCCGTAGCGCTCAGCCAGCAGACCCGCGCTCCAGGTCACAACTGCGCCCCCGACGCCGCCAGCTGCGGCCAGTGCGCCGCTGACCGTACCGCCGGCCGCCGGGTAGGCCGCGCCGCCGATCGCGAGGACCGCTGGAAAGACATTGGCCAGCGCCAGGCCGACCAGAGCCAATCCGAGTGTCGCCAGCGGCAACGTCGGCGCGCCGATGACCAGCGTCAGTGCCAGCGCCGCGCCGAGCGCATTGCTGACGATCCAGGTGTGCGGTCCGATGCGCGCGCCGACCGTGCCGGCCAGAAGCCGGCCGGCCGTCAGGCCGCCCCAGAAGAGCGCCGTCGCTAGCCCTGCCGCGGCATCACCGGCGCCGTAGGTCAGCCGCAAGTGGCTGAACGCCCAGGTGCCGACCATGACCTCCACACCAACGTAGAGGCATAGGATGACCGCCAGCAAGATGACCAGTGGCTGGCGCAGGACACGCCACGAAGCATCATGATGAGATGCAACCGTCAGCGTGGGTGGCAGGCGCAGTCGGCTGGCGAACAGCAGCAACGCCAGCCCCGCCACAAGACCCGGCGCCATCAACCAGTTCCAGCCGATGCCGGTGGCCAGCGCCAGCCCGCCGATCAGTGGTCCAGCCATGCTGCCTATACCGAAAAAGCCGTGGGCCAGGTTCAGGTCGGCCGTGCGCCACTCACCACTGTGTTCGTTGACCATGGCGTTGCCGGGGCCGTCCAGCAGGCCGCCGCCGATGCCGAACAGCGCCACACTGCTGAGGAGCGCCGGCCACGAGGGCGCCAGCATCACGCCGGCCGCGCCGGCAACCATCATGCCGGCGGCCAGGAGCAGCAACCTACGCCGGTCACGCCGGTCGGCAAGAAGTCCACCGCCGAGCGCCCCCCCGATGTAGCCCAGTCCGCTGGCAATGACGATCAGGCCGGCGTCGCCAATCGACAGGCCGAATGTGAGCCGTATCCCAGGCAGGGCCGGTCCAATCGCACTGCTCACGAGGCCGACGGCTAGCAGCCCAACGACGATGACCCGGCGCACTGGCAGCCGCGCCGCGGTTGCCTCCGTCGCCCTGCTCGCACCCTGGACCGCCGTACTCATCCCACCCCCGTCACCTGCCCTGCGGCTGCGTGGTCCATTCTAGCACGCGCCGGCGACCCCGACGCGCCTGGGCGCTGCTAGCCGCCAGCGAGTGCGCGATGATGGCTGGCGCCATCTGTCGCCGGTCTCGTGACCGCCACGCACGACTCTGACCCGAACGCACTGCTAGAATGACGGGGCCGGCCGGCGCCGGCGCGTTCGACGCGGCTCGCGCTGGCCATTGGGCACGTGGAAAGGACGACGCATGGCCGACCAGAGCTGTACAGCCTGTGGCGCGACGCTCGTGCCGATGACGATACCGATGCGGTTGGTGCAGGAGGGCGTCGGCCACGACATGACGGTCGCCGCCTGGGTGTGCCCCAACGACGACCGCCACCCGGGCGTGGTGCTGGAGGCACACCGGCGGGTGCTGGCCAGCGGCGCCATCCGGCGGCTGGCCTTCTGGGGCGAACAGGACCAGCAGACGCGGGCCAAGGGGCTGGCGCGACCGGCATGAGCGTTGGCAAAGGAGATGATCGGTGACCGCGGCGCTCGACCCGGCGACGCTGAACGATATGTACGCCCTGGCGCGCGAGATTGCCGCCGGCGCCGGTCGGTTGCTGGCGGATCGTCAGCGTGGGCCGCGCACGATCAGCTACAAAGATGCGCTGCGTCGCGACCCGGTGACGGACGCCGACACTGCCGCCGAGGCATACCTGCGCGCCGCGATCGCGGCGCGTTACCCCGACCACGGCATCCTGGGCGAGGAGGGCGCGGCCAGTGAGACGGGCGCGGGTGACATGCTCTGGGCGCTGGACCCGCTCGACGGCACCGCCAACTACGCGGCCGGCCTGCCGGTCTATGCGGTCGCGGTGGCCGTTCTGCACCAGGGCGTTCCGGTGGTCGGCTGCATCGCCGTGCCCGGCCTGGATGCGCTCTACCATGCGCGGCAGGGCGGCGGCGCCTTCTACAATGACCTGCTGATCCGGTGCAGCAAAGCCGAGGCCATTCACCCGACCGGGCCGGTGGGCCTCTTCACTGGCTGGCGACTGGCCTTCGTGGCGCGCGGCAGGCTGCGTCACCGTCCCGGCGAGCCGCGGGCATTCGGCTCGATCGCGGCCGAGATCGGCCTCGTCGCGGCCGGTGGACTGCAGTATGCCGTCTACGCCGGGCCGAAGCTGTGGGACGTGGCTGCGGGCGTCGCGATCGTGCGCGAGGCCGGTGGTGCGGCACTCGCCTGGGACCACTCGGCGGGTTGGCGGGCGCTCGATCGCTTCATGACGACGGACCCGCAGAAGGGCCTGCGCGCCTGGTCGGCGCCGACGCTGGTCGGCGGCGCGGCGCTGACGCCGCTCGTCGCGGCCGATCTGACGCCGCGTCGGTCACCGTCTGCCTGGCGGCTGCTCAAGCGTCTGGCAGTGCGAACGCGTGCGGCTGGCCCTGGAGGCTGATCGGATGGCAGCTGGAGGGCGAGAATGAGAGTGAGGGGGCGATGGAGCAGCGACCGCTCGGCACGACCGGGCTGACGGTGTCGGCGCTGGGCTACGGAGCTGGCGCCATCGGCGGCTTGATGACTCGCGGCACACCGGCCGACCAGACGCGCGCCGTTGCGCGGGCGCTGGCGGCGGGCATCACCTATTTCGACACCGCGCCGCTCTACGGCGATGGTCGGTCGGAGGAGAACCTCGGCCGGGCGCTGCGCGACACCAGCGGCTGGGACCGCGTCGTCGTCGGCACCAAGGTGCGCCCGACGGCGGCCGACCGGGCCGACCTGCCAGCGGCCATTCGTCGCTCGTGCGAGGCCAGCCTGCGTCGGCTCGGTCGCGACTCGATTGATCTGCTGCAGTTGCACACCAGCATCGTCGACGCCCCACCAGCGACGGGCGACGGGCTGACGCGCGCCATCGTCCTCGACGAGGTGATTGACGGGCTGCGCCGATTGGTCGACGACGGCCTGGTGCGGCACATCGGCTGCACCGGCATGGGCGACACCGCCGCTGTCCACGCGGTCGTGCGCTCCGGCCGAGTCGCCACCGTCCAATCGTACTTCAACGCGATCAACGCCAGTGCCGGGTACGCCGGTGCGGCCGGCGGCGGCCAGGACTTCGCCGGCATGATCAATGTGGCGGCGGCCGCCGGGGTTGGCGTCATCGTCATTCGGCCGCTGGCCGGCGGCGCACTGGCGGCGAGTGAGGGGCGGCACCCACTGGCCGGTGACCCAGGCAGCGCCGGCATGGCCGGCTCAGGCTACGCCGACGACCTGGCCCGGGCGAGGACGCTGGCGACGCTAGCGACGGAACTTGGTCTCGAAGGTCCGCTGGAGTTGGCTCTGCGCTTTGCCATCGGCAAGGACGGGGTCTCGACCGTCATCGTCGGCTACTCAGACCAGGCCCAGTTGGAGGCGGCGCTGCGCTGGGCCGGGCGGGGCGCGCTGCCGGCCATGGCCGTCGAGCGCGTGCTGGCGCTGGCGACCGCACTGCAAGGAGCGCGAGGGTGAAGATCACCGCGATCACGCCGGTCGTCGTCAATGCCGAGATGCGCAACTGGGTCTTCGTCAAGGTGACGACTGACGCGGGGCTGGTGGGCTGGGGCGAGGCATCGCTGGAGTGGAAGACGCGCGCCGTCGTCGGCGCGATCGGCGACTGCGAGCCACTGGTGCTGGGGTTGGACCCACGGCGCATCGAGCATATCTACCAGGTGCTCTATCGCCATGGCTTTTTCCGGCCGGGTGTGATCGGGATGTCGGCCATCTCCGGCATCGAGCAAGCCTGCTGGGACATCTTTGGCAAGTCGGTCGGTCTGCCGGTCTACCGTTTGCTCGGCGGCGCCGTGCGCGACCGGGTGCGGATGTACGACCACCTGGGCGGCGGCGACATGCGGGCGCTCTACCTGCAGGACGAGGCGGCGATGATGGCCGACCGTGCCCGCGAGTGTGTCGCCGCCGGCTACACTGCGCTCAAGGCATTGGTCGTGCCGATGTCGGAGCCGCTGGAAGGGGCGGCCAAACTGCGTCGCGCCGAGACGCTGATGGCAGCCATCCGCGATGCCGTCGGACCGGATGTCGACGTCATGGTCGATATCCATGGGCGCACGACGCCGGAGATGGGCATCCAGTACTGCCGAGTGCTGGAGCCGTACCGGCCGTTCTTCGTCGAGGAGCCGTGCCCACCTGAGGATACCGCCGGCCTGGCGCGTGTGACGCGAGCAACCAGTGTGCCGATCGCCACCGGTGAGCGCCGCGTCACTCGCCACGAGTTCCGACCGCTGCTCGAAGCCGAGGCCTGCGCCGTCATCCAACCGGATGTCTGCCATTGCGGCGGCCTCTGGGAGTTGCGCAAGATCGCCGCCATGGCCGAGCCGTACCACGTCAGCGTGGCGCCGCACAACCCGCTCGGCCCAATCGCCACCATCGCCAACGTCCACTTCGCGCTGGCAACGCCGAACTGGCTGATTCAGGAGGCGATTCGGTCTGATGTGCCCTGGCGCGCCGACGTCATCGACGAGCCAATTCTGGTGCGCGACGGCTTTATCTCTCCGCCGGATCGGCCCGGTCTCGGCATAGAAGTGAACGAGGCCGAAGCCGCGAAGCACCCGTTCCGTCAAGAGGTGCTGATGACGCCGCACCACGCCGATGGGTCCGTCGCCGACTGGTAGCGCGGCGGCGGTGACTTTACCGAAGCGCGCATGGGAATAGCATACTTCGTATTGCGTACCGTAGGGGCGGTTCGCGAACCACCCCTACGGTGGCCTGGGCATCCCGTCTGGGCTTCGGTTTAGTCCTCCCAGCGGCGGCGGCCGATGGCGATGCCGGCCACCAGCGTGATCAGCACGATCAACCATGGCGTCACCGTGGCGATGCGATCGGACCAGCCATTCTGGACGGCTAGCGCCACCAGCCCGACGCCGATCAAGACGACGCCGGCTAGCCCGCCGACGAGCAGCACCATCGTCGTCTCATCGACGCACGGCGCGACGTCGCCCGGCTGGCGGTCGTCCTCGCGCACCGACAGCACCGCCGCTAGCACCAGGTAGAGCAGCAGGCCGGCGCCGGCCAGCAACGACATGGCCACAAAGAGCGCCCTCACGCCGACCGGGTCGACACCGGCCGTCTCGGCCAGTCCTCCAGCGACGCCCAGAAGGATGCGATTGCGACTGCTGCGATAGACCCGCCGCTGCCGGTGCGTCACCACGTGTCTCCCCCGTGAATCGTGAGCCGCCTTGCGGCCTCTCTTGGACAGCGAACCGGGTCATCCCCCGCGGCTCGTGCCCGTTGGGCCTCCCCTGGTCCGGTCGCCCCCCGACCGATCCGCCCAACGACCACAGCATAGGCCAACGGCATGTGTACGGCATCGCACAAACGAACAGTTCGGCGTGGGTCGACCGGCCGCCGATCGGACCCGGCCCGCGGCCACGCCGCCGCGTCCGGATGGCCGTCTACTCGCAACTTAGCCGGGCCGGATGGACGGCACGCCGACGGCCATCCGGCCCGGTACAATGCAAGTGCGGCGGCCCAACTTCAGTGGGGCCAGCCGCGGGAGGGCCAAGCGTGTCGCTCGCGCACAACCTCAACGCGGTCATCTTCGACGGCTTCATCCTCGGCCAGCGGACGCAGATCAGCCGGCCGAACGACGATGGCCAGTGCGCGCTGGTGCTGAACGGCGCGCTCTACGCCTGGGTGCCCGCCGACGTTACGCAGGAGCAGGTCGAGGACTTCGTCTACGACTACATCAAGGCGCGGGACGGCGAGTAGTCGATCACCGGGCGTCGCTTGCGTCACGCTCCGGGTCGTGACTCGGGCGCGGCGGCGCGGCGGCCACCGGCTCGCGCGGTGAAGCGCCCCGCCCGTGGAGACGTTGTGCGTCGGTGCTGATGCCGTTCTGCATCTCTTGCTGCAGTTCCAGCTTCTTAACGCGATAGAGTACGTCCTCCACCAGCCGGCGGCTGCTGGCGATCAGGTCGGCTACCAGGCCGATCGCTATGATCAGCACACCGATGACGATCAGCATCGTGCCGATGATGAGGGACTGCACGTAGCGTGTGCCGAGCTGGTCGAGCAGGAAGTAGAAATACGCGAAGCGCACCAGCGGGATCGCGCCGAGCGCCAGGAACACCAGCCCCAGATAGAAGAAGACCTTGAGCGGCTCGTACAGCGCATAGAGCCGGACAATCGTCGCACCCTGTTTCTTGACATAGTCCCAGGTGCCGCGCACCAGGCGCGACTGTCTCAGCTGCGGATTGGTGCGCACGGGGATGTGCTGGACGGCAAGGTTCTTCTTGCCGGCCTGGATCAGGGTCTCCAGCGTGTAGGTGTAGCTGGTGATGACGTTGAGACGGAGGGCTGCCTCGCGCGAGTAGGCACGGAAGCCCGACGGCGCGTCGGGCACGCTGGTGCCGGAGGCCTGGCGCATCACCCAGGAGCCGAGACGCTGCAGCCCCTTCTTGAGCGGTGAGAAATGGGCGATCGTGTTGGTCTGGCGGTCACCGACGACGATGTCGGCCTCCCCGCGCAGGATCGGGCCGATCAGGCGCGGGATGTCGGCTTGAGGGTACTGGTTGTCGCCGTCGGTGTTGACGATGATGTCGGCCCCGAGCTGGAGGCAGGCATCGAGGCCGGTCTGAAAGGCGGCGGCCAGGCCGCGGTTGCGGACGTGGCGGGCGACCCAGTGGACGCCAAAGGTGCGGGCGACCTCGACGGTGCGATCGGTGCAGCCATCGTCGACGACCAGCAACTCAACCTGATCGACACCGGCGATGTGGCGGGGAATGTCGCGCAGCGTCGCCGGCAGCGTCTCCTCTTCATTGTAGCACGGGATCATGATCATCAATTTCATGGGATGCCCTTGCTTGTGGGTTGCGCGCTACACGCCCGGCAGTCGGACGCGAAGATGCGCCAGCCCCTGCGCCACCGCAGCCTCGGTCTGGGTGGGGTCGACGTCGACCACGCAGGGCGTCGCCGCACTGGCGTGGGCGAGCGCTGCGGCGAAGTCGACCTGGCCTGTGCCCGGTGGCAGGTGGTCGGTCCCGTCGCGCTCGTCATGCAGCGACAGGCCGACCAGCCGGTCGGCGAATGTCGTCAGCCAGTCCTGGGCCGGGTGCAGGCCGGTGCTCTCGAGCCGCTGCGCCTGGCCGGTGTCGTGCCAGTAGCCGACCGGGGCGTCGGGAAAGCGGGCCAGCACCTCGAAAAGCTCTTCGAAGGACAGTGGCGCTAGCAGCGATGCCGGTGTCGCCAGTCCCAGGCGCACACCGGCCTCCTCACACAAGGGCAGCAGGTCATCCAGGCTGCTCACTGCCGCGTCGAACGCGGGGCCGGCAACGGTGCGCCGGTAAGTCAGCAACCGCGTGCGGGCTGTCGCCGCCGCCACCGGGTTCCGGGCGGCATGGGCCAGGGTCGCCAGGTCGGTGGCCTGCACGGTGTCGCCGGCCAGGCTGGTGAAGTTGACCACGACCAGCGGCACGCCCCAGTACGAGGCCAGCCGGATTGTCTCCTCGGTCCAGCGCACGATGATCTCGCGGGCGATCGGGTCTGGCTCGGCCAGCGATGGCATCGATGCCGGCTCCCCGTCGTCGCCCAACGGCCATGGGCAGACGTTCGTCAAGCTGCACAGGCGTACGTCGTCGCCCAGGCGCGCGATCACTTGCTCCACGTGGTCGGCGGTGCAGCCTGGGCCGAGCGCTAGGCGGCGAATGCCCAGCCGGCGCGCGTCGTCGACCAGTTCGCCCAGGTCGGCCAACCGGCCGATGCCCCACCGTGTCGACAGCGCCAGGCGTGGTCCGACCGGCTCTGTCACTTCGGGCGGCGCGGCCCACGGCCGCGAGCGGAGTGGTTGGTGAGGCTGCACGTCGGCCACGACTGATCCATCCTTCGGGAGCGTGTCGATGGCGCTCGCGAACACAACGCACGACGAGCCACGTGGCGTCACCCGTGCCGGCTGCCACAAGGGTAGCCCGCCGCACACCGCGGCGGCAAGGGGTGTTATGCGTCCGGCGGCGGGGCCGTCAGCCGGCGGCGGTCGAGCCAACTCTGGAGGATGATGGCAGCGGCCAGCGCGTCGACGGACTCGCGGCGACGCTCGCGCTCGTCGCGCTTCTTGCTGCTGCGACGACCCTGCGCCTGGAGCGTGCGCTCGGCCATCACCGTGGTGAGCCGCTCGTCGTAGAACTCGACCGGCAACATCGTCTGGGCCGCCAATGCGTCGCCAAAAATGCGCGCGGCGGCCGCCTGCGTACCCTCCCGCCCGCCGCGCATCATCAGCGGTAGACCAATCACGATGACTTGCGCGCCGACGTCGGCGGCAATCGCCAGAATCTCCCGCGTCGCGCTCGACGTCCGCCGCACGACACCGTGCGGGGCAGTGATCAGGCCCGTGTCGTCGCTGACGGCGACGCCGATACGCTGCTCCCCCAGGTCCAAGCCGATCGCGCGCATGGTCCCTCCAGGCCGGCTATCGGACGAGTTGCGCCTCGACCAGCGTCCGCGCCTGCGCCAGAGCCGCATCGAGCTGAGCGGGGTCGCCACCACCGGCCTGGGCGATATCCGGCCGACCGCCGCCACTAGCGCCCATTGCGCCGGCGATCTGCTTGACGAGCGTGCCGGCGTTGACACCGCGCGCCACGGCATCTTTGCTGGCCATGACAAGGAGTGCCGGCCGATTGTTAACGACTGCCCCCAGTGCGACGACGGCCGTGCCGAGGCGGTCGCGCACCTGGTCGCCCTGCTGCTTGAGTGCGTCGATGCTGTCGACCTCGGCGCGCCGCGCCAGCACTCGCACGCCGTCGACTGTCTCCGCCAGCGCCAGCATGTCGGCCGCCCGCAGCCGCGCCAGGTGCCCTTGCAGGGTCTGGATGGTGCGCTCCGACTCGCGCAGGCGCTCGTGCAGCCCACGCACGCCGGCCACGACTTCGCTCGCCGGCGCGCGCAGCAGGCCGCTTAGCTCGCTCAGCGTGGTGCGCAGCCCGGCGACGTGCTGGTCGGCGCCACGGCCAGTCAGCGCCTCGACACGGCGGATGCCGGTGCCGATGCTCGTCTCGGTGACGATCAGCACCGGTCCAATCTGTCCGGTCGAATCGACGTGCGTGCCGCCACACAATTCTCGGCTGAAATCGCCGACACGCACGACGCGCACGACATCGCCGTACTTCTCGCCAAAGAGCGCCATCGCACCGCTGGCGAGCGCCTCTGAGACCGGCATAAGCGACCACGTCACCGGATCGTCGCGACGCACGGCCTCGTTAGCGATCTGCTCGATCTGCCGCACCTGGTCCTGACCGAGGGGGCGCATCTGGTTGAAGTCGAAGCGCAGCCGATCGGGCGCGACTAGCGAGCCAGCCTGGGTCGCGTGGGCGCCCAGCACCAGGTGCAGCGCCCGGTGGATCAGGTGGGTGGCGGTGTGGTTGCGCTTGATGTCGTCGCGCCGGTCGGCGTCGATGCTGGCGGTAACGATCGCGCCCACCTCGAGAAAGCCCTCCAGCACCCGGCCGCGGTGGGCGATCAGACCCGGAGCCGGCCGCTGCGTGTCATCGACGATCATCCGGCCGCGCTCATTGGCCAGCAGGCCGGTATCGCCGACCTGACCGCCAGCCTCGCCGTAGAACGGCGTCCGGTCCAGCACGACCTCGACGACCTGACCGGCCTCAGCGACCGGCAGCGGCCCGTCCGGCCCCAGCAGCGCCAGGATGACCCCGTCCGCTTCGGACTCGGTGTAGCCGAGGAAGTCCGTCGGCGGTAATCCCTGAGTGCCGTAGAATTCAAGCGCCTGATGGCTGGCCTCACGGAAGCGCTGCGCGGCCCGGCCAGACTCGCGCTGGGCGATCATGGCCGACTCGTACTCCTCCAGTCCGACGGTCAACCCGCGCTCGCGCGCCAGGTCGAGCGTCAAATCGATCGGGAAACCGTAGGTATCGTACAACCGGAAGGCCTCGATGCCGGACACCTCTGTCCGGCCCTCGGCCGCTAGCGTGCCGGCCAGACCACTGAAGCGCGTGAGACCACTCGCCAGCGTGCGTCCGAACTGGTCCTCCTCCAACCTGATGACCCGCAGGATGTGCTCGGCGCGCGCCGGCAGGGCGTCATAATGCTCGCCAATGCGGTCGATGACGACAGCACAAATCTGACCGAGGAACGGCTGCTCCAGGCCGAGTTGGCGCCCATAGCGCACGGCCCGGCGCAAGATGCGCCGCAGGATGTAGCCGCGCCCCTCGTTACTGGGCAGAACGCCGTCGCCGATCAGAAAGGTGATGGCGCGGCCGTGGTCGGCCAGGACGCGCAGGCCGTAGTCGGCGGCGGGGTCGCGGCCATAGACCCGATTCGTCAGCCGGGCCGCCTCGTGGATGAAGGGCAGGAACAGGTCCGTCTCGTAGATTGATGGCGTCTGCTGCAAGATCGTGCACAGCCGCTCCAGACCCATGCCGGTGTCGATGTTCTGGCGCGGCAGCGGCGTGCGCTGGCCCTCGGCATCCTGGAAGTACTCCATGAAGACGAGGTTCCACACCTCCAGGAAGCGCTCGCTGTCGCCGGGCCGGGCGGCCGGGTTGGGGTCGTGCTCCGGCCCCAGATCGTAGTAAATCTCTGAGTCGGGGCCGCAGGGGCCAGTCAGACCGGGCGGTCCCCACCAGTTGTCGTCGAGCTTCGTCAGCCGGCTCTCGGGCAGGCCGATCGCATCGCGCCAGAGGTCCCAGCCGACGGCATCGTCGGGGTGAGTCGTTGGCCAGATGCGGTCGGGATCGAGCCCCAGCACCTCGGTCATGAACTCCCAGGCGAAGCGGATCGCGCCTTCTTTGAAGTAGTCGCCGACGGAGAAATTGCCGAGCATCTCAAAAAACGTCAGGTGACTGGCGTCGCCGACTTCGTCGATATCGGTCGTGCGAAAGCACTTCTGGACCGACACCAGCCGTGGCCCGGGCGTCGCCTCGGCGCCGAGGAAGTAGGGGATCATCTGCTGCATGCCGGCGGTCGTCAGCAACACGGTCGGATCATTGTGGGGCACCAGCGAGGAGCTGGGCATGATGAGGTGCCCGCGCTGGCGGAAGAAATCCAGGAACGCCCGCCGCGCCTGGCTGCTTTGCATAGTGCGCTGTCTCCTCTCATCCGGACGGCGATCCCGCCGGATTGTACGGATGGGCGCGGCATCCTGCAATCGCGGCGCGCTGGCGGCGTGGCCGCCGCCAGAGAGCGTGGCGCAATGCCACGGCGAAACTGAGTCCAAGATTGGCTTCGTGACCCCCTTCACATTCTCTTTCGGACATGGTAATATCCGATCATACCTTCGCGGTCGGGTGCTGAGTACCATGGCACGCGGACACGCGCCCATCGAACGCTCACGTCTGACCGGACAAAACCTCACAACGAGAGACGGCGATCGCCTATCTCTCTCCTCTTCAGCGGAGTAATCCGCTTCAGATGGCTGCTAAGGCGGAGGCGAAAGCCTCCGGCCGACGCGGCTGCCCGCCTCGCGACCGCTGCGATCCGATTGGCCGCGCCGGCGGACTGTGTGCTATGCTGCTCGATCGCGTGCTGCTGCATCGTCACGCCAGGAGGCCCTCCGGTCGCGATACTCCCGCTTCACCCACGATCGGGCACCATCGTGATCCTGGCTCTGCTCCTGGGCGGTTGCGCCGGGTCGGCCGCGCCGGTGACTTCGCCAACTCCGGCCGTCTTGGCGATCGTGGGGACGCCCTACGCCGCGTACGCCGCGGCGACACCTCCGGCGACGCTGCACGACCGCCCGGCCGGCACGCCGATCGGGACGCTGCCCCGCGGCGCCGACGTGACCGTCGAGGCGCTGGTGCCGACGCCGGATGGCCAGATCTGGTACCTGGTCGTAGCGGCCAGTGGTGAGCGCGGCTGGGTGGCGGCGTCGGGCCTGTCGCTGGTGGACGATCCAATCGTACCCACGGCCACGCCACGGCCGCCGCCGCCGACGCCCATTCCGCCAGTACCGACGTCAAGTCCTACACCACGCCCGCTGGTGATCACCGGCAGCGGTCAGGGGCTGTTCCTGCGAGCCGAGCCGGGCCAGGGCGCGATCGTTCGTGCCTATCCCGACGGGGCGCGCGTGACATCGCTGGGCGAGACGCGCGAGTTGGATGGGCGGCGCTGGCTGAAGGTGCGCACTCCCGACGGTGAGGTTGGCTGGATGGCCGCTGAGTACCTCCGGCCAGGCTGACCGTGTGTCGCTGGCGTGACGCAAGCGCCGGGTGTATCGTTGGCACTCGCCGGTCGCCGGGACCGGGTCGGCCGAGCGCGACCGTGGAGGGGACGAGGAACGATGGCAGAGCAGACGGCGGGGGCGGCGCCGGTGCGCGTCGGCATCATCGGCACCGGCGGCATTGCCGCGGCCAACCACATACCGGGACTGAGCTTGATCCCCGGCGTGACGATCGCCGCCCTCTGCGACAGCGACCCGGTCCTGCTGGCGCGACGGGCGGCCGAGACCGGGGTCGCCGCTACATTCGCTGATTACCACGACCTGATCGCCAGCGACGAGATCGACGCCGTCGTCATCACCACACCGAACAAGTTCCACGCGCCGGCGGCACTGGCGGCGAGTCGCGCCGGCAAGCACGTGATGACGGAGAAACCGATCGCGCTGGACTACCCCGAGGCACTGGAGATGTACCAGGCGGCGCGCGCCGCCGGCGTCGTTCACATGGCGGCCTTCACCTACCGGTTCGTGCCGGCGATGCGATACACCCATCATCTGGTGGTCGAGCAGGGCGCGATCGGCCAACCGGTACACTTCCGGGCCAACCGCTTCCAGGACTGGGGCGACGACTGGATCGGCTGGCGGCAGTACAAGGCGATGGCCGGCTCCGGCGAGCTAGGTGACATGGGCGCTCATCGAATCGACTACGCCCACCTGCTGATCGGGCGCATCCAGCGCGTGATCGGCCTGACCCGGCTGTTCTTGCCCAACCGGGTCGCGCGCGACGGCGCCCCGCGCCCGCCGGCCGACGTCGAAGACTGGGTCGCCTTCATCGCTGAGTTCGAGCGTGACGTCACCGGCGTCTTCGAGATGAGCAAGCTTGCCTCGGGCCGCGGCTCGGGCGGCGCCGGCCTCGACTACGTTGAAATCAACGGCACGGAAGGATCTATCGTCTACCGGCTGAACACGCCGCATCAGATCGAGATCGGCCGCCGCGGCGGCGCCATGGAGGTGAAGCGTCTCGACGACTCGTGGCTGGTCGTGCCCGGCTCGCCGCGTGACCCGCATGCCGGCGACCCGCTGGCCGTCTTCCGCTATGATCAGTCCTTTGAGTTCATTAGCGCCATCCGCGAGCGACGGCCGGCATCGCCGTCGTTCCTGGATGGGGCGCGCTGCCAGGCCGTTATCGACGCCGTGCTGGAGAGCAGCGCCACCCGGCGCTGGGTCGATGTGCCGAGCGTCGACGCGTAATACACACCCACCTCAAATCGGGGGGAACGATGCGGCTGGGCCTGTCCATTTACAGCTTCAAGCAGGGCTTCTGCGATGCCTATGCGCTCATCGACCGCGCGGCCGCGCACGGGCTGGACGCGGTGGAGATCCCGACCGAGCGCTACGCCGGCACGGAGAACCTGTCGCGACTGCGCGCCTACGCCACCGACCATGGCCTGGGCATCGTCGCCGATGGCGGCGTGATCGATGAGGAGTCATTGCGGCGCTGGTTGCCGCAAGCGAAGGCCGCCGGCGCGCCGGTGCTGCGGGTGATCGTCAGTGGGGTGCTGGGCGGCAATCGGCGGGTGCTGGGTGGCGCCTGGCGGGCGCACCTGGAGCAAGCGCAAGCGGCGCTTGCGGCGGTGCGGCCGCTGGCCGAAGATCTCGACTTGCCCATCGCCATTGAGAACCACCAGGACATCGCGTCGGATGAGTTGCGCTGGCTCTGCGAGTCCGTTGGCGGCGACCACATCGGCGTGACGCTTGACACCGGCAGCGCGCTGGCGCTGGCCGAAGACCCGCTCGACTACACCCGGCAGGTCAAGGACTTCATAAAGAACGTCCATATCAAAGACTACCGCATCGTGCTGTCGCCAACCGGCTTTCGACTGGTCACCTGTGCCATCGGCGCTGGCGTGGTTGACTTCCCTGCCTTCTTCGCACTGCTCGCGGACCAGCCCGATTTGCCGATGAATATCGAACTGGGCGCGCGCACGGCGCGGCACGTCGAGTTGCTCGACGACGACTGGTGGACCGATTATCCACCCCGCCGGCTGCAGGACGCACTGCCGGTGCTGCGCGTCGTACTCGGGTGCGGCCGGCCGGCCGGCGAGGAGTGGCGGTTGCCGCATGAGATGGGAGCATCGGAACCGGAAATGTTGCAGTACGAGTTGGACGAGTTAGCGGTGTCGGTCGCCTACTTGCATCGGTTTCGGTAGCCGCGGGTGACGCGACTGGCGGTGCTGGCCGACATCCATGGCAATCTGCCGGCGCTCGAGGCGGTCATGAGCGATATGGTCGCCTGGTCGATCGACTATGTTGTCGTCGCTGGCGACTTGATCCACTGGGGGCCGTTCTCGGCTGCCGTCGTCGAGCGTGTGCGGGCCGAGGGCTGGGCCGTCATTCGGGGCAATCACGAGTTCTACTTGCTGGACTACAACACACCGCGCGCGCCGGTCGCCTGGTCCGACACCAGCCAGTGGGGCGCACTGGCCTGGCTGCACACTCAGTTCGACGTGCGCCAGCGCCGCCTGATCGCTGCCTGGCCGGACACGCTCTGCCTCGCCTTTGATGATGCACCACCGGTGCGGGTCGTCCATGGCTCGCCACGCGGCCACCGCGACGGTCTGTATCCGACCGACAGCAACGCCGCGATCGTCGACCGGCTGGCGGGTACGGCCGAGTCGACCGTCATCGCGGCGCACACACACCTGCCGCTGGAACGACACCCCGGCGGCTGGCACGTACTCAATCCGGGGTCGGTCGGCGTCCCATTCCATGGACGGCACGAGGCCAGCTACCTCATCCTCGATGGCGTCGAGGCGGGCTGGCGGGCGACCTTTCGTCGTGTGCCGTTCGATCCGGCTCCCCTCCTGGCCGAGCTGGACCGGCAGCATGCCGCCGATGCCTGGGGTGCGCTCGGGCCGCTGCTGCTGGAGGAGTTCGCTACCGCCGAGATGCGCATCGGCGCCTGTCTGCGCTGGCTAGAAACCCGCCATCCCGGCGCCCGGCTGACCGAGGCACTAGTCGCAGCGTTCCGGCGGACGGACCCCTGGGACCACATTCCGCTCGCGTATCATCACGCGCGGGTGCGACCGCCAGTCCGCGCCCCTGGCCCGTCGCGAGGGGCGTGCTGACGGCGCGAACGTGCCGCCGCTGGCACAGTCAGCCGGCGGCGCCAGGCTCCTCGCCGTCGTTGCCGACTGCCACAGCCGTCGCCGCGTGTGAACGCGCGGGCTTGCGCGCGCGGCGCGGACGAGCCGGCGGCGAGGGAGCCGCGACCTCGCCGGCGGCTGCCAACTGCGGCAGGTAGCGCGCCGGCACCATCGCCTCGATCTCAATGCCGCGCTCGGTGTAGTCTAGCCGCTTCACCTGGCCGCGCTCCCGGATGAGCTGGACCAAATCGCCGCGCGCGAATGGCAGGATGACGGTCACGGTTGCCTGATCGCGCGCCAGGATGGCGTCGATCCGCTCCAGCAGCGTGAGCAAGCCGCCTCCGGTCAGCGCCGAGATGGGGACATAAGTGTCGGTCAGCGGCAGTTGTTCCGCCAGTGCGGCCGGCGTGGCGCCGTCACCGAGGCGATCGATCTTGTTGAGGGCGGTGATCACCGGCTTGCCGCCCGCGCCCAGGTCGCCAAGGATCGTCCGTACCGTGTCGGCCTGCTCGGCCGCGTTCGGATGGGTGATATCGAGAACATGCAGCAAGATGGCCGCCTCGGTGATCTCCTCGAGCGTGGACCGGAAGGCGGCCACCAGCTTGGGCGGCAGCTTCTGAATGAAGCCGACGGTGTCGGTGAGGAGCGCCTCCTGGCCGCTCGGCAACCGCAGCCGCCGTGTGGTTGGGTCAAGCGTGGCGAACAGCTTGTCCTCGGCCAACACGCTGGCGTCAGTCAGCCGGTTCAGGAGCGTTGACTTGCCGGCATTCGTGTAGCCAACGAGCGCGATGATAGGCACGGCCGCGCGTCGGCGTTGCGCACGGTGTAGCTCGCGGTGCGTGCGCACGTCGTCGAGTTCCTGCTTCACCTGGCCGATGCGGGTGCGGATCTCGCGGCGGTCCGACTCGAGCTGCGTCTCACCAGGGCCACGGAGGCCGACGCCGCCGACTGCTTGGCGCGACAGATGGGTCCAGAGGCGGGTCAGGCGCGGCAAACGGTACTCCAGTTGAGCCAGCTCAACCTGGAGCCGGCCCTCGTGGGTGCGGGCGCGCCGCGCGAAGATGTCGAGGATCAGCGCAGTGCGGTCGAGTACCTTGACGTCGAGCTTCTCCTCGATGTGCCGCTGCTGACCGGGCGCCAGCTCCTCGTCGAACAGCACCACATCGTAGTGAAGCTCGGTGCGGGCCTGACGGATTTCGTCGAGCTTGCCCTTGCCGACGTAGGTCGCCGGATTGGGCGTGTCGAGGCGCTGGGTGAAGCGTCCGACGACGGTGACACCGGCCGTCTCGGCCAGCTCGGCCAGCTCATCGAGCGAATCGTCCAGGTTCCAACGGCTCTCGCGCCATTCGATGCCGACGACGACCGCCTGCTCGCGTGGCCGTGCCGTCTCAATCGTCTTCGGTGCGATCGCTGCCTCCCATCCAACCGGGGCGCCGACGCCAGCCACGCGGGCGAGCGGCCGAACTGCGAACCTAATCATACCCGCCGGCCGGCGCTCCGGCGGTGTGCAAAAACGCGCTCATCTTTGACGCGAGCTGTTGGTAGACTTGATTGGGCGCCGCAGCATCGACCCACTGGACGCGTGAATCGCGCCGGAGCCAGGTCTCCTGGTGGCGCACGAGGCGGTGGGTGCTGTGCTGGATGAGGATGCGCGCTTCGTCCAGGCTGATCTCGCCGCGGAGGTGGCGGATTATTTCGATGGTGCCCATGCTCTGGAAGGCGGGCAGGTCGGGCGCGTAGCCGGCGGCGAGCAGCGCCCGTACCTCGTCCACCAGCCCGGCAGCCAGTTGCGCGTCGACGCGTGCATCAATGCGCGCGTACAGCTCCGCGCGCGGCAGGCGCAGGCCGAGGCGGAGACTGCGATAGGGCGGAGCCTGCGGCGTCTGCCATGCGCTGATCGGCAGGCCGGTCCACTCCCAGACCTCCAGCGCCCGCACCAGGCGGCGCAGGTTGTGCGGTCCGATGCGCGCGGCGGCGACAGGGTCGATGACCGATAGGCGGGCATAGAGCGCGGGCGCCCCCTCGGTCTCCAGGCGTGCGCGAAGCGCCGGCTGCGGCGGCACCGGCGGCGGCCGCCAGCCGTCGAGCAGGGCCGCAATGTATTGGGCGGTGCCGCCGACGACCAGAGGCAGGCGGCCACGGGCGTGGATGTCGCCGATGGCCGCTGCCGCCAGATGGAGGAACTCGGCAAGACCGAACGGCTCATCGGGATCACGGATGTCGATCAGATGATGCGGGACTTCGGCCCGCTCGACCGGCGTCGCCTTGGCGGTGCCGACCGACATTCCGCGGTAGACCTGGCGCGAGTCAGCCGAGACGATCTCCAACGGAAAGGCGCGGGCCAGCATGAGTGAGGCCGCTGTCTTGCCGACGGCGGTCGGTCCCAGCAGCGCCACCACCGGTGGCAGTGCAGCCTCCGCGGCCGGTCGCTCGCCGACTGTCAGGCGGTTGTCCGGCGCCGTACCGTCTGGTACACTCGGCTGCCGGCCGGCGGCAATGGGAGATGTCTGGGGAATGTCCGCGTGTTCCGTCTCTTGATCCAGTCGCTGAAGGTGATCGTCATCGCCGTCGTGGCGCTGCTGGTGCTGGCCGGCGCGCAGCAGGTGTGGGAGAGCCTCTCCGGACGTCCCACCGCGACGCCGACGGCAGTTGCCTTCCGCATTCAACCCGGCGACGGTCCGGCCGAGATCACCAAGAAGCTTGAGGATGCCAAGGTCATCCGCAATGGCGCCATTTTCCGCGTCCTGGTGCGCCTGCGCAATGTCGGCGGCAAGTTCGTGGCTGGCGAGCACCGGCTCGTCACCGGCATGAGCATGAACCAGATTATCGACGTCCTCACCGCCGCGCCGCGCCTCGATGTCGCTGAAGTCACCGTCACCTTCCCCGAGGGGCAGCGGCTGGAGCAGTACGCGGCGACACTCAAGCAGGCCGGCCTCATCGCCAGCGACGACGAGTTCATCAAGGCAACGAAGGAAGATTACGACTTCGAGTTCCTGCGCTCCCGCCCACCCGGCGTTGGGCTGGAAGGATATCTCTTCCCGGACACGTACAGGTTCACCAAAGGCATGAAGCCGAACGAAATCGTGCGGCGCATGCTGGAGAACTTCGACCGGCGCGTCACCGGCGAGATGCGCGCCAAGGCCCAGGCTCAGCCGCGCGGCAACATTCACCGCGTCCTGACGCTGGCGTCGCTCGTTGAGCGCGAGGCGCAGAAGGCGGACGAACGACGCACCATCGCCGGCGTGTATGCCAATCGGCTTGAGAAGGAGATGCCGCTGCAGGCGGACCCAACGGTGCAATACACCATCGGCAGCCCGGCCAATTGGTGGCCGCGCGGCGATGCGCTGGCGAACGCGCTGCGGCAGCCCGGCCCCTACAACACCTATTTGATGCCTGGCTTGCCGCCCGGTCCCATCGCCAGCCCTGGTCTGGCGTCCATCCAGGCGGCGCTCGACCCGGAAAAGCACGAGTACCTCTACTTCGTGGCGCGGGGCGACGATGGCACGCACGCCTTTGCCCGGACTCTTGACGAGCACAACGCCAACGTGCGCAAGTTCCAGCGCTAGCGGAACAGGGCAGGGATGACATGGCGGAGGGGGGCGGCGGGCCGCAGCGGGTGGGGCTGATCGGTTGGCCGCTCGGCCACAGCCTATCGCCTGTCTTTCAGCAGGCCGCGTTCGATGCGCGCGGCATTGCGGTGCGCTACGAACTCTGGCCGACACCGCCGGAAGGTGTGGCGGCCGTCGTCGCCGGCTTGCGTCAGCCAGATGCGCTGGGCAGCAACGTGACTATCCCCCACAAGGAGATGGTGCTCGATCTGATCGATGAGCGCACGGCGGCCGTGACTCGCATCGGAGCGGCGAACACGCTGGTGCGATTGCCCGATGGCCGGCTGCGCGCCGACAACACAGACCTGTATGGTTTCCAGCGCGCGCTGGCGGAGGCCGGGCTGAGCGTGCGCGGCGCCACCGTCGTCGTTCTGGGTGCGGGTGGCGCGGCGCGCGCCGTGCTGGTGGCCCTGGGCGACGCCGGCGCCAAACGCCTGATCGTGGCCAACCGGCGGCCGGAGCGGGCCGCGCGCCTGTTGGCCGACCTGGCGCTGGAGGGGCTGGGCGAGGCCGTGCAACTCGACGGCGAGGCGCTCCGGACCCGGCTGCCGACCGCGGCGCTGATCGTCAACGCCACTGCTGTCGGCTGGCACGGCGATGAGACGCCACTTGACCCGGCGTTGCTGCCGGCCGGCCCCGCTGTCTATGACCTGACCTACCGCGACACGGCACTGCTGCGGGCAGCGCGGATGCGCGGTCTGCCGACACTCGACGGCTTGAGGATGCTCGTCTACCAGGGCGCGCGCAGCTTCGAGCTGTGGACCGGCCAGGCGGCGCCGGTGACGGTCATGCTGGCGGCGGCCGAGGCGGCGGTGGCGGCGCGCGCGCAGTCGGGCTGACGGCGGTCGGCGCCGCCACGCCGGCTGCCGTTGTGGTTCGGCGTAGGAACTTGGTCCTCTACGCCGGCTGCCGGCGGAACGGCATAATAGCACTGGCGGCGCCGCGTCAGCGCGGTCGTGGAGCGTGGGCGGATGGTGATTGGTCCCCTGGTTGTGCTGGCTGGCGTGATCGGACTGATCGCTGGCGCGATCGTCGATCGGGTCGCCGTGCGCTGGCGGCCGGACGTGGCCGTTGACGAGGCCCTTGGCGTCGTGGAGGGAACTCGCGACGACTGGCTGGAGTGGCTGCCGGTGCTCGGCTGGCTGCTGCCGGCGCTTCGCGGTGACCACTCGACCGTGCTGGTGATGCGAGCCGTGACCGAGATCGCCGGCGCGCTCACCTTCGCCGCGCTGGTCGCGATCGACCTGGACCCGCTTCGACTGCTGCTGCGGGCGGCACTCATCGCCGATCTGCTGCTCATATTACGCGTCGACTGGCAGTACCACCTGATCCAGGACCGGGCGATCGCCGTTGGCGTCGTGCTGGCGCTTGCCTCGGCCGCCAGTCAGTCGATGGCGGCGCTTGTCGGCGCGGTCGCGGCCGGGCTGGGCGCAGCAGTGGTCTTCCTGCTGCTCTACCTGCTAGGCCGGCGGCTGTATGGTCAGGCCGCGCTAGGCTTTGGCGACGTGCTGCTGGCCGGACTGATCGGCGCGGCGGTCGGACCAGCGGCGGTCGTCGGCACGCTGCTGTGGGGCATCGTGCTCGGCTCGCTCGGTGGTGTCCTGATCGCGCTGATGCGGCGCACGCTGCGGACCTACATCGCCTACGGCGCCTACCTGGCGGCGGTCGCGATCGGTGTCCTGGCGCTGCCGAGCCTGGTCGGCGGCTTGCCGGGCTTCTTCTAGGCACGCGGTCGGGCGACGGCAGGGAGGCGGGGTGGCGCGGCGACTGCACGGCATTGGCGTTGCGGGCGGGCTGGCGCTCGGCCCGGCGGTCGTTGTGCGCCCGGCAGCGTCGCCAGTGGGGCCGGCCACGTCTGGCGACCAGGCCGACCGCCTGCGCGCGGCGGTCGCGGCGGCACGCGCCGATCTTGACCGGCTGGCCAGCGCCGCCGACCGGCGCAGCGCTGCCGACGCGGCCGCGATCCTGCGCGCCCAGGTGCTGTTTCTGGACGATCCGGCACTCATCGGTGCGGCGTGTCAGCGAGTGGAGGGCAAGGCAGCCACGGCTGAGGCGGCGCTGGTGGCGACGCATTCCGATCTGGCCGTGGCCTTCGCCGCGATTGAGGATAGCCACTTGCGCGCCCGCGCTCAGGACCTCGCTGACGTGGTCGATCGGCTCCTGGCGCACCTGGCGAGTGTCCCACCGCTGGCGCTGCCTGCCACGCCCGTGGTCGTCATCGCAGCCGAACTGCCGCCGTCGGCCGCGGCAGCCCTCGATCCCGCCCGCTGCCTGGCGCTGGCGCTGGAGACCGGCGGGCCGACCAGCCACACGGCCATCATCGCACGCAGCCTGGGCATCCCGACCGTCGTGGCTGTCTCCGGACTGCTCGGCGCGGTGAGCGAGGGCGAGATCGTTATGGTCGATGGCACGCGCGGCGAGGTGGTCGTCGCGCCGTCGGACCACGAGGTCGCGTTCGTGCGCCGGCAGGAGCGCGCGGCAGGGGCAGGGCCGACTGGCCCAGCCACCGGCTCGGCCGCGCCGGCCGTGACGCGCGATGGACTGATGGTCGGTATCGCTGCCAATATCGACGGCATCGCATCGGCCCAGCGCGCCGTGGCCGCCGGGGCGGACGGCGTCGGCCTATTCCGAACGGAAGCCCTGTTTCTGGACCGCGCGTCAGCTCCTGACGAGGACGAGCAGTGGGCCGCCTTCCGGGCGGTCGCGCGCGAGGCAGGCGCCTCTACAATCGTCGTGCGCACGCTCGATATTGGCGGTGATAAGGCAGCGCCGGCGCTGCGGCTACCCGCCGAGGCCAACCCGTTTCTCGGGTTGCGCGGTCTGCGCCTGTGCCTGCGCCGGCCAGACTTGTTTGTGCCCCACCTGCGGGCGATCCTGCGGGCCACGGCCGACGGGCGACTGGCGATCATGTTCCCGATGGTGACGAGCGCCGGCGAGATTGGCGAAGCGCGAGCGTTGCTGACCGAGACGCGGATGGCGCTGCTCGCGGACGGTCATCCCATGGGCGAGCCGCCACCGGTCGGTGTCATGATCGAGACGCCCGCAGCGGCACTGACCATCGATCTGCTCGCGCCACTGGTCGACTTCGTCAGCGTCGGCACCAACGACTTGACCCAGTACACGCTGGCGGCCGACCGCACCAACGCCGCCGTCGCCGCGCTGGCTGACCCATATCATCCAGCGCACCTGCGGCTTCTGGCCAGCGTGGCCGCTGGCGCGCGCGCCGCCGGCATCGGTTGTCATGTCTGCGGAGAGATGGCGGCCGATCCGATCGCGACCGCCCTCCTGATCGGCCTCGGCTTCACCGAGTTGAGTATGGCCCCGGTCGCCATCCTGGCAGCCAAGACGCGAGTGCGGGCGCTCGATAGTGCGGAGGCACGCGCACTGGCTGAGGCGGCGCTGGCTCAGCCCGACGCGGCGGCGGTGCGGGCGTTGCTGACGCCAGAGTGACCGGGCAACGATCCCCGCTGGTCGGTCGCGCGGATGCGCGGCTAGAATGTGCGCCACAGCGGTCACCGCGATGGAGTCGTGGCGGCTGAGTACCAGGAGGAATGAGCGATGGCGCGGCAGACACGGGTCGAGATCGACGGCGAGCGCTTCTTGATTAACGGCCGGCCGACCTATGCCGGGCGCACGTTTCGTGGCCGGTCGGTCGAGGGTCTGCTGCTCAACGCGCGGATGGTGCAGGCGACATTCGACGACCTGAACCCCGAGACCCGAGCGCGCTGGGTCTACCCCGATACCAGTATCTGGGACCCCGATCGCAACGTGGCAGAGTTCCTGGCGATGCTGCCCGAGTACCGCCGCCACGGCCTGCTGGCGGTGACGGTCAACCTCCAGGGTGGCTCGCCGGAGGGCTACTCGCGCGTGCAGCCGTGGGAGAACAGCGGCTTCGCGCCTGATGGCGCGCTCCGTCCAGCGTACTTCGACCGCCTGCGCCGCGCGCTCGACCGGCTGGATGAGCTTGGCATGGTTGGCATCGTCGGCCTATTTTACCAGGGGCAGGACGAGCGCCTGCTGGATGAGGCGGCGGTGCGGCGGGCGGTCGATGGTGCGGCGGACTGGCTGCTCGATGCCGGTTACACCAACGTCATCGTTGAGATCAACAACGAGTGCGACACGCGCTACGAGCACGCTATTCTCCAGCCGGTGCGCGTCCACGAGCTGATCGAGCAGGTGCGCGACACGCGGCACGATGGCCGTCGGCTGCTGGTCAGCACCAGCTACCGTGGTCGGAGCATCCCCGGCGAGGCTGTCGTTGCCGCCAGCGATCTGGTGTTGCTGCACGGTAATGGCGTCACCGATCCCGCCGTCATCGGCGATATGGTGCGCCAGACGCGGGCGCTCGCGACCTACCGCCCGATGCCGATCGTATTCAACGAAGACGACCACTTCGACTTCGACCAACCGACGAACAACATGGTCGCGGCCGTCGAGGAGGGTGCTTCCTGGGGGTACTTCGATCCAGGGACAGGTGCGGGTGGCGCCGGTGCGCGCGGCGACTACGTCGATGGCTATCAGCTCGTACCGGTCAACTGGGGCATCAACACCAAGCGCAAGCGTGCCTTCTTCGATCTCGTGCGCGCTATCACCCAAGGGACGTGAGCTACGGCAGACGCAGGGAGGACGGTTGATGAAGTACCTGTACGAGGAGATGACCTGGGCCGAGACGGATGCGGCAGCGGCAGCGGGCGCGGTGGCGGTGATCCCGTTCGGCACAACCGAGCAGCACGGCCCGCACCTGCCGCTGATGGTTGACTACCTGTGCGCCGGCAGTGTCGGCCGATCGGCCGTCGAGCAGGTGTGCGCCAGCCAGTCGGACCAGGCCGCGCCGCCGCGGGCGGTGCTGCTGCATCCGGTCGTCTACTCGTTCAACGAGCACCACATGGACCTGCCGGGTACGATCGCCATCAGCGCCGACACGATCATCCGCTACATGGTCGACATCGGGCGCAGCCTAGCCCACCACGGCTTCCAGCGAATCATCATTCTCAACGGCCACGGCTCGAACATGCCCTTTACCGACGTCTCGGCGCGGCTGATCACCAATCAGACGCCGTCGATCTGCTGTGGGTTAGCCTGGTGGTCGCTGCTGGACGACCAGGACCTGGCCTGGCGTGAGTCGGCCTGGCCAGGCGGCTTCTCGCACGCCTGCGAGTTAGAAACGTCGATGGTGCTGCACCTGCGGCCTGACCTGGTCGACATGAGCAAGGCGGTCCGGACGATGGATGAGGTCCAACGCTCGCCGCACATCTTCTGGGAGTTGCAGCGCGGCGCGCCGGTCTTCTTCCAGGAGTGGTGGAGCCGCAACGGCGTGACCGGCGTGCAAGGTGACGCGACGCTGGCGACAGCCGATAAGGGTCGGCTGGTGTTCGAAGCGGCAAGCCGCAAGCTGGCCGGCTTTATCGACGAGTTCCGCCAGCGCGAGATCCGGCCGCGCCAGGACGTCCACACCGCGCGTCAGGCCGATGGCCGCCGGCGCTGGTGGGTCACGGACGAGGGCGCGCCGCTCGGCTAACGAGGGGATGATACTCACCAGCGCCGGGTCTACGCCGTCACGGCATCGAGGGCCAACTCGACGCGCCAGCTGCTGAGCAGCGCCAGGGCGCGGTCGAGGGCGGCCCGATTGGCCGGCTGGTTGTGCCAGCGCGACGCGCCTGACGGGTGCGGCAGCGGTAGGTAGCGCACGCCGTCGCGCTCCCACCCGATGCCGATGGCCTCGGTTAGAGAGCCGCGCCCGCCGAAGGCCGCCACGGCCAGCCCGCCGACGAGCAGCACGGCCGGCGGCCGCAACAGCGCCAACTCGGTGGTCAGGTAGTCGCGGCAGAGCGCGATCTCAGCGCGCGATGGCGCGCGGTCGCCGTTGCCATGCTGGCTCGGCCCCGGAAAGCAGCGTGTCAGTGCGGTCAGGTGGACGGCGGCCAGCGGATTCTCGCCGTCGAAGCCAGCCTGCGCCAGCCAGCGGCCGAGGGCGCGCCCGTAGAGCGCCAGGCGCGGATCGGCATGGCGGCCGGCATGGCGGCCCGGAGCCTGACCGATGGCGACCAATCGGGGCGACTGATTCGGCGGCGCGGCTTGCAGCCGACCCAGTCCCAATAGGTGGGGCGTGGCGATGACCAGGTGTCCGGCCGCCTGGCACCGGCGGCAGGCGGCGACGGCGTCAGCCAGCGACCTGATGCCGTCGGCGGCGCTACTCGCGGGCACGAACGGCGATGACAATGACGGTTCCCCGCTCGACGGCTGTGCCATAAGTTGGCGTCGCCGACAGGACGCTGCCGACCGGCACGATGGTGACGCTGACCCCCGGTGGCATATCCTTCTGCCGTTGGTAGACGGTGCGTACCGCCAGTCCAGCGGCGCGGATGCGCCGCTGCGCCTCGGCCTCGGACAGCCCAAACACGTTCGGCACCGCCACCGTCGTGACCCGCGCCGGCGCCTGGGTCGGGCGTGCCGCCGGCGTTGACGCAGCTGGCGGCGGGCGTGAACCGGGCGTGGCCGTTGTGGCCGGCTCATCCTCGTCCTCGTCGCCGGCCGGTCCATCCCCGACCACGGTCGGTGCGGGCGTCGGTGCGAGCGGGTCGGCCGCCGGCAGGGTCGGCACGGCCAGGCCGGGCAGGCTGGGGCGGGTCGTGCCGGTGCGGGCGATGCCCGACAACTGGTACATCTTGGAGCGGCCGTCCTCGAAGAATCGGTCAGGCATCTGCCGCAGTGCCTGCAGTCCCTCCTGCAGTTCCTTCATATCGTCGGGGGTCAGTTCGCCGCAGCGACGCGTCGGCGCCGCGTTGCGCGGGAAGATCGCCTTGACGCCGGATGGCGCCAGCCGGCCGTCGATCGTGCAGACGGTCGCCTCGACGATGCTGGCTGGCCGCGCCCAATCCTCGGGTAATGGCTTGCCGTCGCGGCCCGCGAGCGTCTTTGCGTCGGCGTAGTGCGCCTTCAGTGCATCATCGGTGTAGACGCTGGTCAGGAACTTGCTCCAGATTGGGCCCGCCGAGACGACACCGTCCAGCTTCTGGGTCGGCGAATTGTTCGAGTTGCCCACCCACACCGCCACGCTCAACTCGGTCGTGTAGCCCGCCGTCCAGCCGTCACGGTTGTCCGTCGTCGAGCCGGTCTTTGCGGCGGCGGGTCGGGCGCGCAGGTTGAGGACGCTGCCAGCGCCGAACGTGCGCGTGCGGGCCGAGTTGTCCTTGAGCACATCGGTCATCATGTAGGCCACTTCGGGTGTCAGCACTTGCCGGCCGCCGAGGCGGTTCGGGCTGAACTCCTCCAGCACGCGGCCGGAGCCGTCGGTGACTTTGAGAAACGGGGTCGTCGGCACGTGGACGCCGCCATTGGCGAAGGTGGCATAGGCCGCCGCCAGCTCCAGCGGCTGCACCTCGCCGCCACCCAGGGTGATCGCCAGACCGTAGAAGTCGAGGCCGCGCCACAGACCGGTCTTGATCCCCATCGCATGCGCCAGATTGATCGTCTCGGCAATACCGGCGAACTTGATCGCCTTGACGGCCGGGATGTTCAGCGACCGGCCCAGCGCCTCGCGCACGCTCACCGGCCCACTATATTTGAAGTCGAAATTCTCCGGTATATAGCATTTCTCGGTCGTCTTGACGACACCATTGCACTGGGTTGAGCCAGGGATCGAGGGATACTTGGCCATCGCGTCGATGATGACCGTACTCGGCGACCAGCCCTTCATCATCGCCGCCGCGTAGGAGATCGGTTTGAAGGCGGAGCCGGGTTGGCGCTCGCGTGTGGCTACGTTGACCTGGCCGTCGATGGCAGTGTCGTAGTAGTCAGCCGAGCCGACCATGGCGATGATCTGGCCCGACCACGGCTGGATCGCCACCAGCGCGCCATTCGTGCCGTTGCGTGACTTGAGTGTCTCGACGTGGTCGTGGACGACGCCCTGGGCCATTTCCTGGGTCGGTAGGTCGAGCGTTGTCTGGACGATCAGGCCGCCGCGCGTGGCCGTCTCAGCGCCGTAGCGCTGCTCGAGGACGCCCATGACGTAGTTGACGAAGTGCGGCGCGCGCAGCGTGCGGGTATCCCGATTGACCAGCCGCGCCTGCAGGTCGGTCTGGAGTGCGGCCGCCGCCTGGGCCTCGGTGATGTAGCCCTGCTTGACCATATTGTCCAGCACGACTTCCTGGCGGCCCTGGGCGGCCTTGTAGTTCTGGGTCGGATCGTACACCGACGGCGCCT
The DNA here is from genome assembly GCA_020849725.1 of Chloroflexota bacterium. The sequence continues at coordinate 5,668 of JADLAZ010000109.1, read as the reverse complement.
GCGGCAAGCCCACCAACAGCGATGCCTCGGCCAGGTCGAGATCGTGGGCGAGCTTGCCGAAGTAGACCTGGGCGGCCGCTTCGATCCCATAGGCTCGGTTGCCGTAGTAGACCTCGTTGAGATACATCTCGAGGATCTCGTCCTTCGAGTACCGGCGGGCGAACTCGAGCGCGAGGATCGACTCCTTGACCTTGCGCGTGTAGCTGACTTCGAAGGCCCCTTCCAGCGGCAGGACGTTGCGCACCAGTTGCATGGTGATGGTTGAGCCGCCGGACGAGCCGATGCCACTGAGGTTGATATAGACCGCGCGGGCGATGCTGCGCACGTCGATGCCAGGGTTGTCGTAGAACGTCGCATCCTCGACGGCGATAGTGCCCTTGGTCACCCACGGACTCATCTCTTCGAGGGTGATGTGTGTGCGCCAGCCCGTCTTCTGGTCGGCCACCTCGTACAGCAGATTCCAGTTGCGGTCGTAGATCTTGGTCGTCTCAAACGAGGCCGTGCGCACCTGATCGAGCGACGGCAGGTCGCGCGTGAAGTAGAAGTAGGTGCCGGCGGCGCCGACGACGCTGAGGCCGAACAGACCGCCGAACACGCCGACCACGACGATGACCAGACTGAGGACGGCGCTCAGCAGTAGGTTGAGCGGGTTGCGGCGCGCGCGTCGGGCCAACAGGAGCGGCGGCATGTGCCGCCCGGCTGCGAGCCGGCGCTGACGGGCGGAGGCTGGTTCGTCGCGGAGGCGCTGCTGGCGCACCCGCCCGATGCGGCCGTGACTCATTGGGAAGCGCCACCTCGCCAGTGGGATCGGTGGGAGCGGACAGCGGCGCACGCCGTGACCGTCTGGCGGCCGGATTCTACCATATGGCTAACGTCCGACCGGCGTGTACCGGTTCGCTCGTCGGTCTCTGTCACGTGCTCGACCGCCGGTCGGCGCGGCGCTCGGCAGCGGTGCGTCGCCGCGGGGCCGGCCGGCGCTTGCCGGTGGTGGGCTGGTCGACCAGGCGTGCTGCGGCCAGCGCCGCCTGCTGGGCCTCGTACGCATCCTGGTCCCACATCAGTTCGTTGCCGGCGATATGGACAATGTCGCCGGGTTGAATGCCCTCGTGCGTCAGACGACCGCTGATGCCGGATTGGGCCAGCACGCGCTGGAGGCGGGCGCCCGCTTCCTCGCTGGCGAAGTCCGTCATCTTCACCAGGCGTTCGATCCGGCCGCCTGTCACCTGCCAGTGGTGCGCGCTCAGTTGCGTCACGTGCCAGCGCCGGTCATCACCGTCGAGCGGCGCGACCATTGGTTGGTCGACGGCACGCTGCGGCGCAGGCTTGGGATGGGCATGGAGGAGGGCGAGCACCGCGTAGAGCAGTGGGCGCACGCCGTCGCCCGTGGCAGCACTGATGGGGAATATGGCATGCCCGGCAGCCGCCAGCGCCGTCTGGAGGTGGGGTAGGTTGGCCTGCGCCTCCGGCAGATCGATCTTGTTGAGCGCGACGACGGTCGGCCGCATCACCAGCGTCGGGTCATACAGCCGCAGGTCCTCGCGGATGATTCGAAAGTCGTCGAGTGGGTCGCGGGCCTCCTGGCCGGAGGCATCCAGGACGTGGATCAACACCCGCGTCCGCTCGACATGGCGGAGGAACTGGTCGCCTAGGCCGACGCCACGGTGGGCGCCCTCGATCAAGCCGGGGATGTCGGCGACGACGAATGTCTCGTGCTCTAGCTCGACGACGCCCAGGTTCGGCTCGACGGTCGTGAACGGGTACGGCGCGATCTTCGGTCGCGCAGCACTGATGGCGCTGAGCAATGTCGACTTGCCGGCGTTCGGGAAGCCGACCAGGCCGACGTCGGCGATCAGCTTCAGTTCCAGGCGCAACCAGCGCTCCTCACCCGGCTCGCCATGCTCGGCCAGCCGCGGCGCCTGATGCGTGGAGGTGGCGAAGTGCGGGTTGCCGAGGCCACCGCGCCCGCCGCGCGCCACGCGCAGCCGGTCGCCGGGCACCAGGAGATCAGCCACTGACTCGCCACTGTCGTCATCGATGACGACGGTGCCTGGCGGCACCGGGATGAACCGGTCCTGGCCCTGCTTGCCGTGGCGTTTGCTCTTGCGGCCACTGCCGCCGCGCTCGGCGCGGAAGTGCGTTTCGTACTTGAACGGCAACAGTGTGTTCAACTCGTTCGTCACTTCCAGGAAGATATGACCGCCCGACCCGCCATCGCCACCGTCGGGTCCGCCCAACGGCACGAACTTCTCGCGACGAAAACTTGCCAGGCCGTCACCGCCATCGCCGGCCTTGACGAAAATGCGCGCGTGATCGTACATCCCACTCTCCCCGGTGGCTCATCGGGGCCTCGTCGCCGAATGTGGCGATGGCCCTGAGTCTACCGGTCGCGCACACTTCGTGCCCACGCCACGGCCCAGCCGTCCCGCGCGGGCAAAGGGGTCCGGGCGGATGCGTGAGGAAACGGTGAGCGCCATCTGGCAAGCGCAGTGGCTGCGGCGCGACGCGCTCCGCACGCTCGACGGGCGAGCGGTGCGCGTCGTCTATCGCGGCCGCTGGACGCACGGCCTTGGCCCCGATTTTCGTGATGCGCTGCTGGTCTTCGATGATGGCCCGCTGGTGCGTGGTGACATCGAGATCCACGTGCGAGGGTCAGATTGGGCCGCCCACGGCCACGAGCACGACCGGCGCTATGCCGCGGTCGTGCTGCATGTGACCTTTGATGAGCAGCCAGCGGTATGCCGGCGACCCGGCGGCGAGGTCGTGCCGCAGATGGCGTTAGCGCTGTTGCTGCCGGCGCCGGTTGAACAGTTCGCGGCGCCGGCCGTCCTTCCGCTCGGAGCGCTCGGTGATGGACCGTGCGCGAGCCACGTCGTCACGACGGACCCGGGGCGATTGCTGGCTACCGTGCGCGCGGCCGGGTTGCAGCGTCTGCGCCAGAAGGCGGCCGTGGTCGAGGCCGGCTATGCCACCGAGGCCCGCGATCAGAGCTTCTTCGTCAACCTGGCTGACGCGCTGGGCTACGCCCACAACCGCGCCGCCTTTCGCGCGCTGGCGGCGCACCTGCCACTGGCAATGCTGGATGCCCTCGTCTTCGGACTGCCGATCGAAGCGGCGCGGGTGCGCATGGCGGCCGTGCTGCTTGGCGCCGCCGGCTTCCTGTCCTGGCGCAGTTCGGCCGGGCTGGCGCTGCCGCCAGCGCTGACTGAGGCACTGGCCAGTGCGTGGACGCGGCATGACGGACCGTGGCAGTTGCCGGCCGGATCACCGGCCTGGAATCTGGCGCGCGTGCGCCCGCAGAACCACCCCGCCCGCCGGTTGCTGGGGCTGGCGGCTCTGCTGGCGCGCGCGGGGCCGTCGCTACTGCCGGGTCGGCTGCTTGCGCTGACTGAGACCGCCAACGGATCGCCCGACGCCGTCACGGCGGCTTGTGTGGTCGCTGACTGGACTGCGCCCTCGACGCCAGCGGCGACCGCACTGATCGGTCGCGACCGCGCGATCGACATCGCCGTCAATGTCACTATCGTGCATGCTATGGCGCGTGCCGCGCACGCGGGTGACCTGGCTGCGGTCGCCGCCGCCGAAGCGCTGGCGGCGCGCCTTCCGGCCGGCGCTCTCAGCCAGCCGGCCGCGGCGATGCTGGCTCAGTTCGGGGGCACGCCACGCCTGCGGGTGCGAACGGCTCTTGAACACCAGGGCCTGCTCCACCTCTATGGGCAGTGGTGCGTGGCGCGGCGCTGCTACGAGTGCCCGGTGGCTGCAGCCGTCAGCGGGCGACTGGCTGCACCGTGACCGACCGGATCACCGGGCTGGCCGCGGATTGGCGCAGGTTTTCGAACAGGTCGACTGACAGCAGACCCTCGATCTCGACGAACTCATACATCCGCATCATCGACTGGAACTCCGGGTCGGTGTGACGGTACAGGCCCTCTATCAGGCCGGTCACGATCTCCGGCTCGAGGATCTTGCTGAACTTGTTGTTCTGAATGCCGATGAACAGCTTGTAGAGGTCGATGAGACTGGTGGCGTCGATCGGTGTGTCATGGTCGCCGAGTGCCACTCGCCCGCCTGACATGCGCACTTTGAGGCGATTGTCACGGGCGAACTGGTTGAGTTGATTCTGGAACTCGAGTGCCTCACGCGAGTGGCCGAACATCATGAGCTTGAGGTGAATCGCCTCGACTGCCTGGGTGAAGAGGGCGATGATCTTGAGCTTGTTCGGCGGTGCAGCCTCGACGATGCCGCGCTTGACCAGCGCGTATAGGACTTTGGCGGTGTCAAATTGCGTGCGGCCGATCTCCTGGGCGATCGTCACGACGTCGCGCCCACCGTCAACCCGGTGATAGACGGCGACCTCGTCGTCCTTGAGGTCTGGCACGATGCGGGCGCGACGCTGGAAGATCATGAAGACCGACGGCACGATCGGACTTATTGTGATCCACTCGTCGACGCGACGAGTCCCCTCGATGATCAGGTGCTCGCTGTCAAGATCGACGCTCACGCCTCCGTCGAGGGCCAACTCGTCGGCTCGGTAGGTGAAGGTGCAGTTGCGCCAGAGAAACAGGCTGTAGATCGTACTCTCCAGTTGGCGCTCGACGCACCGACGGATGTCGGCCGGCGTCACATCGCCGGCCTCCAGCAGGCGTCGCACCACTTCGGCCTCATTGCGCAAGCCATGACTAATGGCGGCGACACGCGTCCGCGTGATGTGGCCGCTGCGCACGAGCAGGTCCAGGCGGGTTGGCAGGCGGGTGCCGGCGGCGATGTAGCACAGGCGGCCCTGCCGAAACGAGATGGTGCGTGTGTTCCACCCCTGGATGAGCGTCAGGGTGCCCGTCTTGCCGGAGAAGCCGAGCATCTGCAGGATGTCGGACAGCGTGAAGGCGCCGAGTTGGCCGACCAGGTCCGGCGGCGTCGTATCGACCAGGGGACCCGATGGTCGTCGGTCCATGCTGCTCCCTACCGTACCGAGGGTATGCGCCAGCGCCGGCCGCAGAGACGACTAGCCTGCTACATCGGCCGGCGCTGGCGAGTCCGGATAGGCCATTTGGGTTGGTGGCGCTGGGAGGGGTCCTGATCTGTTGCACGCCTCTGCCTGACAGAGGCATGGACCGTCAGGCTTTGGTCGGGTGCGCCCCGGGTCCGCGCGCCGTGTCGAGCGGTGGCCGCAGACCGCCCCGACCGTCGGCGGTGTGGCTGCGCAGGGGCAGTGATGCCAGGTAGGGCCGTGCGCCTGGCCCGAGCCGGGCGGCGTCGTGGCGGCGCGCGCCCCTGGTGGCGCGCAGGTTCAGCACATTCCAGAGGACTGCGCTCAGCAGTACCGGCACGAGCGCGGCGCGCTGCGCGCGCATTGCGCGCGCGCCGTCGATGGCGATCGCCCACAGATCGAGGATGAGTGCCCTAGGCAGGCGCGCCAGCTCGACGTTCTTCAGCGCAAAGCGAAGTTGGTTGCGGGTCATATGATACGCATGGTAGGCCGTCGTGGCGCTGCCCTGCTCGCGGTGGGCTATGACTGCCGCTGGCTCGTAGAGGAGATCGTGGTCGGCGCGGATCGCCCGCGCGCACCAGTCAGTCTCCTCGTAGTAGGCGACATAGGCTGGGTCGAGGAAGCCGATCTGGTCGATGACGGCGCGGCGCATGAGCATGCTGTTGCCGGCGAGCGTATCCACGC
>JADLAZ010000108.1 GCA_020849725.1 Chloroflexota bacterium | reverse complement strand
TCGACGTCCTCACCGATGAGGAACACATTCTTGGTGACCTGCAGCGCCTGCTCCAGCGCCGGCAGCAACTCCTGGGCACTGCTCACCTTCTTGTCGGTGATCAGGATCAGCGGGTCGTCGATCTCCGACTCCATGCGCTCGCTGTTGGTGACGAAGTAGGGGGAGATGTAGCCGCGGTCGAACTGCATGCCCTCGGTGTACTCAATCTCGAACTGGAGACCCTTGCTCTCCTCGACGGTGATGACGCCGTCCTTGCCGACCTTCTCCATCACCTCGGCGATCAGGTTGCCGATCTCCTTGTCCGCCGCCGAGATACTGGCGACGTTGGCGATCTCCTCACGGCCCGACACCTGCGTGGCGATGCCCTTCAGGTGCTCAACGACCTTCTGCGCCGCCTGATCGATGCCCTGCTTGAGCAGCATCGGGTTGGCGCCGGCGGCGACGTTGCGCAGCCCCTCGTGGACGATCGCCTGGGCCAGCACGGTCGCGGTCGTCGTGCCGTCACCGGCGACATCGTTGGTCTTGGTGGCCGCTTCCTTCAGGAGCTGGGCGCCCATGTTGGCGAAGGCGTTGTCCAGCTCGATCTCCTTGGCCACCGTCACGCCGTCATGCGTGACGGTCGGCGCGCCGAACTTGCGGTCGAGCGCGACGTTGCGGCCCTTGGGGCCAAGCGTCGTCTTGACGGCATTCGCCAGGACGTCAACGCCCTGCTTCAGCGACTTGCGGGCATCCTCGTTGAACTCAAGCTGCTTGGCTGGCATGCTCTTCCTCTCTCGCGCCTCGTTCACGCCGGCGCCCACATCTCAACCGTTCGATCAACCGACGCGCGCCTAGACTGTAACGACCGCCAGGATATCGGTCTCCCTCAGGATCAACAGTTCCTGATCATCCAGCTTGAACTCGGTGCCGGCGTACTTGGCAAACAACACCCGATCGCCCACCTTGACATCCATCGGCGCGCGCTCGCCATCGTCCTTCACCCGACCCGAGCCGGCAGCGATGACTTCGCCCTGCTGCGGCTTTTCCTGGGCCGTGTCCGGCAGCACGATGCCGAACTTCGTGGTCTGTTCGTTGGTCAGTGGGCGAACGACGACCCGGTCGCCCAGGGGCTTGAGGGTTTGGGCCACTGCGATACCTCCTCCATGCGCCATCTGCTGGCTGTCACCTTAGCACTCCAACCCTGTGAGTGCTAACGGCCGGATTGTACACAGTGTCCTGGCCGGATGCAAGTCCACCCGACCGGCGCAGGTTCCGTCTCGGACGCACGGTAGACTGGTCCACCGTGCCGCTTGGCCGGCTGGGTCGATATGGTAGAGTACCGTGGCCGTCGGTCCAGGGCCGGCGGTGATGCGCACTTTGCTCCCCACCGGTGGAGGCCCATCATGCGCTTTGCCGATCGCGTCGGCTCGGTCACGGAGTCCGCGACGCTGGCCGTCTCCAACAAGGCCCGCGCCATGGCCCGCCAGGGAATCGACGTCGTCGATCTCGGCGGCGGCGACCCCGACTTTATCACTCCGGCCCACATCCGCGCTGCCGCCGAGCAAGCGATGAACGCCGGCGACACGCATTACGTCAACAGTCGAGGAACACCGGAACTGCTGGCGGCGCTGGCCGACAAGCTGCGCCGCGAGAACGGCCTGGTCTATGACGCGGCGACCGAGATACTCGTCGCACCCGGCGGCAAGCAAGCGATCTACGAGACGGTCATGGCGCTGGTCGGTCCCGGCGACGAGGTCATCATCCCCGAGCCGGCCTGGGTTTCGTATGTGCCGTGCGTGCAGCTGGCCGGCGCGACGCCGGTGCCGGTGAATCTGCCGGCCGACGACAACTGGACGCTGACGCGCGATCTGCTAGCGGCCGCCGTCACGCCGCGCTCGCGCCTCATCATCATCAATTCGCCGTCCAATCCCACCGGTCACGTGCTGCGACCGGCGGAGTTGCAGGCAATCGCCGATGTCGCTGCGGCGCACGATTTGCTTGTGCTGGCCGATGAGATCTATGAGCACCTGCTCTTCAACGGCCACCACCACACGTCTTTTGGCACGCTGCCGGGCATGGCCGATCGCACGCTGACTGTCAACGGCTTCTCCAAAAGCTACGCGATGACCGGTTGGCGCGTCGGCTACGTCGCGGCCCGGCGCGAGATCATCAGTCAGATCTTCAAGGTCCATTCCCACTCCGTCACCTGCGCCACGAGCTTCGCCCAGGCCGGCGCGGTGGCGGCCCTGACCGGCCCGCAGGAGTGCATCGCCGAGATGCTGGCCGCCTACGCGCGGCGGCGGGCACTCGTCACCGACGGCTTCAATGCCATCTCAGGTCTGGCCTGCCCGCCGATCGAGGGGGCGTTCTACGCCTTCGTCGATGTGCGCGGGACCGGACTCGACTCGGCCACCTTCGCCGCCCGCCTCCTGGACGAGGCGCACGTCGCGGTCACGCCCGGTGTCGCCTTCGGCGCGGCTGGTGAGGGTTTCGTGCGTCTGTCGTTCGCCAACTCCGACGAACTGCTCGAAAAGGCAGTCGAGCGCACGGCCCGCATGCTGCGCGGCGTGACCGCCGCCGTGTGACGAGAGGAACCTCCAGGTGACAGACACCCCAACAACAACGCCGCCACGCGAGATCATCGACGCCGAGACGCCGGTCGTCGAAGCCGACTCGGTCGTGATGACCCGCTCGGCGGCCCGGCAGGTGACCGCGCGTGACGCGCGCCTGGCCGACAGCGCCGTGGTCGTCGTCGAAGCGCGCGATGTGTCGGTCCAGAACAGCGCGTGCGTGCAGGTGCTGGCCGAGTCAGCCACCGTTTTCAACACGCCGACCTTTTTGGTCGGCGCCGAGCGGGCCACCTTCACCGACTCAGCGATCTTCCTGTTCTTAGGGCGGGCCGACGACGAGGTGCAGGCGACACTGGATTGGCGGGGCGCCGTCGGGCTGGGCGCAGCGTTCGGGATTGGCCTGGCGGTGGCCGGCGCGCTGCTCGGCCGTCTGGGGCGAAGGGGGTAGGCCATGGGCCTCATCAGCGGCATCGTTCGCTTCCTGATCGGCGTCGGCATCGGCCTCGCGGCCGGGGTGGCGCTGTCCCGCCTGCTGACGCCCCGGAGCGCCGACGAGTACCGCCAATTGATCACCGAGCGGATTGAGGCGGTTCGGACCGCTGGCGAGCAGGCCGAGGCAGCCACGCGGGCGTCGATGCAGGCTGCCTACTCGGCGGCAACGCGCCCGCTACCACCGGTCGAGTAATAGCAGCCTGGCGCGGTTGCAGCGGTCGTCGTGTGCCGCGTCCGGCCGAACTGGCGTATGATCGCGCCACGCCCGGCCAACTGTGCTGCGCCGCGGGCGCCTCATCGCGTCAGGAGAGCGCTATGCTGATTGTCGATTTCCACCTCGACCTGTCGATGAACGCCCTCGACTACAACCGCGACCTGACCTTGCCGGTGGCGACTACCCGCGCCCAGGAGGCGGGCATGCCCGGCAAGAGCCGGGGCGGCTCGACCGTGGCGCTGCCGGAGATGCGGGCCGGCCGGGTCGCACTCAGCTCGGCGACGGTGATCTGCCGCGTCCAGCAGCCGAACAGTCCGGCGTCGGGCGTGCGCAGCCACGCCATCGCCTACGCCAAGGCCCAGGGGCAACTAGCCTACTACCGGCAACTGGTCGCCGATGGCGAGGTCGTCATCATCAGCGACCGCACCGGCCTTGACCGGCACACCGCCGCCTGGGAAGCATGGGACGCCGCACCGAGCAGCGCGCAGCCGCCGCTCGGCTTCGTCCTCAGCATGGAAGGCGCCGACCCAATCGTGTCGCCGGAGCAGGTGCCGCAATGGTGGGCCGATGGCCTGCGCATCGTCAGCCTGTCGCACTACGGCATCAGCGCGACCGCCCACGGCACTGACACCGAGGGGGGGTTGACGCCGCTGGGGCGGCCGATGCTGCGGGCGCTCGACGACGCCGGCATCATCCTCGACCTGACCCACCTGGCTGACCAGGCCTTCTACGAGGCACTCGACGCATTCGACGGTCCCGTGCTGGCTAGCCACAACAACTGCCGGGCGCTCGTGCCGGGTGTGCGCCAGTTCACCGACGACCAGGTGGGCCGCATCATCGAGCGCGGCGGCGTCATCGGCGGCGCGCTGGACGCCTGGATGATGTACCCCGGCTGGATCAAGGGGGTCACCCAGCCAAGTGTCGTCGACCTCAACGTCATGGTCGACCACCTCGATCACATCTGCCAACTGGCCGGCAACGCCGACCACGCCGCCATCGGCACTGACCTGGATGGCGGCTACGGCAAGGAGCAAACGCCGCACGACCTGGACACGATCGCCGATCTGCAGCTGGTGGCCGACCTGCTGCGCGCCCGAGGCTACGACGAGACGTCAGTCGCGAAGATTATGCATGGCAACTGGCTCGCGCTGCTGCGCCGCGCCTGGCCGGCATAGCCGGTGATGGCCGACGTACCGCCGGTGGCCCGCATCGACCTGGCCGCGCTGCGCGCGAAGGTCACCCGCGGTGTGCCGCTGACAATGCTGACCTGTTACGACTACCCGACCGCCCTCCTGGAGGATGCGGCCGGCATCGACATTGTCTTCGTCGGCGACAGCGTTGGTACGAACGTACTCGGCTACACCAGCGAGCGCGAAGTCACCATGGCCGACATGATTCACCACCTGCGCGCCGTGCGGCGCGGTGTCAGCCGGGCCTGGCTGCTGGTCGATCTGCCCTACGGCTCATATGCCACACCGGCCGACGCGCTCGCGAATGCGCGCCGGCTCCTGGCGGAAGGCGCCGACGCGGTCAAGCTGGAGGGCGGCCAGGAGCAGGTGGGTATCGTCAAAGGACTCGTCAATGCCGGCATTACCGTCTGCGGACACCTGGGCTACACGCCGCAGACACTGAGCGCGCCCGGCCAGCGCCCGGCCGTCCAGGGGCGCACCGCTGCCGCGGCCATCGCGCTGATCGAGAGCGCACTGGCGCTCGAGCAGGCCGGGCTGGCGATGGCCGTCCTCGAGCTGGTGCCGGAAGCACTGGCCGACCTCATCACGCGCCGCCTCGGCATCCCGACTATCGGCATTGGCGCTGGCCGCTTCTGCAGCGGCCAGGTGCTGGTCATCAATGACGTGCTCGGCATCACGCCCTTCCGGCTGCGGCTGGCGAAGCGCTATCAGGAATACCATTCGCACTCGCGTGTCGCCATCGAGCAGTACCGTGTCGAGGTCGAGCAGGGCCGCTTCCCCAGCGAAGAGCGCGCCCTCAGCATGCCACCGGCGGACCTGAACCAGGTCGAGACCTGGCTGCGAGAGCGATCGTAAGCCGACCGCCCCGTCACCACCAGCGCGCCGGTTCAGGCGCGCATCATCAGGACCGCGGCGGCGATGGTCTCGCTCGCGTCATGCTGCCGCGCCGGCGCGCGGCGATTATGGCTGTCCATCCAGCCGGTCGATCACGGCCGCTGTCATCTCCCTCGTCGTCGCCCGACCGCCCAGGTCCGGTGTGCCAACGCCATCGGCCAGCGCCACCGTCACGCCCGAGCGCAGCCGGCGTGCGGCGGCCGGCTCACCAATATGGTCCAGCAGCAGCGCCGCCGCCAGCAGTGTCGCCACCGGGTTGGCGATGCCCTGACCGGCGATGTCCGGCGCGGAGCCGTGCACCGGCTCGAAGACCGCTGCCCGCGCGCCGATATTGGCTGCCGGCAGCGTGCCCAGGCCACCGACGAGCGCCGCCGCCTCGTCCGACAGGATGTCGCCGAACATGTTGGTCGTGACGATCACGGCGTAGCGCTCGGGCTGCAGGATCAGCTTCATCGCCATGCTGTCGACCAACTGCTCGTCGGTCACAATGCCTGGGTAATCCGCCGCGACCGTCAGGCAGGCCGCCCGGAACAGACCGTCGGTCTCGCGCAGCACATTCGCCTTGTGGACGATGGTGACGCGGCCCAGTCCCTGTTGCCGCGCCAGGTCATAGGCGGTGCGAGCGATGCGCTCGGACGCGGCGCGCGTGATCACCCGCAATGCAGTGGCGCGCTCGCCATCGCTCGACTCCTCGCCAACATAGAGATCCTCGGTGTTCTCGCGGACGATCCACAGGTTGACGCCGGCGCGGCTGCCGGCGACCGGCAGGGACTGCACCGGCCGGATGTTGGCGTGCAGGTCGAGCGACCGGCGCAGCGCCACCACCGGACTGCGGTAGTTGGGAATGCCGACCGGCGTCGTCACCGCGCCGAACAGCGTCGCGTCGGCGGCGAGGATGGCAGCCACGGTCGCATCCGGCAGCGCCTGACCGGTTGCCAGATAGGCGCCGTAGCCGATGTCAGCCCGCGTGAAGCGGAGGTCCAGGCCCAGGGCAGCGAGCGCCTCGGCCGCGGCCGGCACCACCTCTCGGCCGATGCCATCGCCTTCCATCAGGCAGATCGTGTGTGTCATGCCACCTCCGCGATGCCCCCCGAACTCACACGCCGGACGCCGGAGGCGCATGGTATCATGGCCCAACATGGCGTGAGGAGACGCAGCGATGGCCAGCAGTGACGAGCACGGGCTAACGGCGCGACCGGGCGCGGTGGTCGCCCCCATCGTGTTGTCTGACGGCGTCAGCTTCGTCGCCCAGCCCGACCAGGCGGTTCGGCTCGGCGCGCGTTGGGTGTCGGTGATTGACCTGCCGCTGACGGTGCTGGTCGGCGTCACCGGCGTGGGTAAGTCGACAACACTGGCGCGACTGCGCGAGCGCGTGGCGTTCAGCCTGCTGCCGGACCGGCGACACATTGCCGACGACGTCATCATCGGCACGATGCAAGCGCTCGACGGTCAGACCCCGCGGCCAATCACTGACCGCGTCACGCGCCTGGAGTACACCGCTCGCTACCGCAAGCTGTTCGGCGGCGGCGTGGCGCATGCGCTGACCCGCCTGGTCATCGACCCGACGCGCCTGCCGCCGCCGCTGCTGTTCGACGGCGTGCGCGGCCGCGACGAGGTCGTCTACGCCGTCGATCACCTGCCGCACAGCCGCTTCATCGTGTTGCACGCGCCGGATGAGGTCCGCGTCCAGCGGCTGCTCGGCCGCGGCGATGCGTTCGACCAGACAAGCCTGGAAGTGCGCGGTGATGCGCGCGCGGCGCTGGCAGCGCTGCCCGGTGTCGAGGCCGTGTTCACGCCCGCGCAGCTCGACCGGCTCGCCGGGCTGACCGGCGCCGACGCGGGCGCCGAACTGATCAAACAGGTAGCGATCGTCGTCGCCGAGCGGCGCAACTACGACCCGGACGCCGCGCGCCGCGCGCTGGAGCAGCGGCTGTCGTCCGACCGGCTGCTCGTCATCGACACGACCGCCACTGGGCCGGACGCGGTCGCCGGCCACATCGCGGGTTGGCTGTGATGGACCACATCGCTGCTATTCGCACCACCACCTACCGGTTGCCATTGCGTGGCAGCCTGCGCTGGGGTGCCGCCAGCCAGCTCGATGCCGCCGAGCACGTGCTGGTCGAGGTCGTCACCGCTGACGGCATTGTCGGCCTGGCTGAGGCGCCGCCACGCCCCACGATCTACGGTGAGACGCCGTCGTCCATTCACGCCGTCATTCGCGACGAGCTGGCGCCGCGAGTCACCGGCCTGCCGATCGACGATATCGCCGCCATCAACAAGCGCCTGGACGAAGTCGCCAACAACCAGACGGCGCGCGGCGCAGTCGACATGGCGCTGCACGACGCACTGGCGCAGGCGCGCGGCATCACGCTCGGCGCGCTCCTGGGGGCCACTCGCGACCGCCTGCGGGTCAGCTTCATCCTCGGCATCGCCGACCGGGCAACGATGGTCGCCGAGGCAGTAGCCGTCTACGAGCAAGGTGTGCGCGTACTCAAGGTGAAGGTCGGGCGCGACGTCGCGGGTGACCTGGCGACGATCGACGAGATCCGGCGCGCCGTACCGGCCATGGACCTGTACGCCGACGCCAACGAGGCACTGGAGTTCGGCAGCGCGCCCGACCGCTTGCGCCAACTGGCCGACCGCGGCCTCCTGTACATTGAAGAGCCGCTGCCAGTCGAACTGCTGCCGGAGCGAGCCGCGCTGCGCACCCAGCACCTCCTGCCGCTGATTGCCGACGACAGCGCCTTCGACGCGCGCGACCTGACGCGCGAGCTGGCGGCCGACACGTTCGATATTCTCAATATCAAGACGGCGCGGACGGGTTACTATCACTCGGCGCGCATGTCAGCCCGGGCGATCGACTGCGGCAAGGGCATCATGGTCGGCTCGCAGGCCAGCACCACGCTCGGTACAGCTCGCGCCGGCCTGTTCGCCGCCCGGCCCGAGATCGAGCATCCGAGCGAGCTGAGCTTCTTCCTCAAGCTGGCTGACGACATTGTAGCCGAGCCACTCACCCTACAAGACGGCTGGCTCGAAGTCGCCGCGCTGGAACGAGTCCAGATCTCCCCCGACCGACTGCGCCGCTTCACCGCTGGGTAACGATGGAGGGGCTGAGACAGGTCCTGGGCCATGCGCCGTCATTGGCTACCGTCGATCCTGGCGACGAGCAGATCAAGGGCGCTGTCCGGCCTGACTTTGCCGCGTGCGGCCGAGCCGCACAAGCTGGCCCGCAGCGGCTGCACGGCTGCGACGGGCCTCTGACCGACTGGCTCTAGCACGGCTGGCTCAGGTTCCATGCCACACCGGTTCCTCGTGCCCCTGACCGCCTGCCTCCTGCTACGATGCCGCCGCGCCGGTGCGGCCGACGAAGACCGCCTCGGGTTGGGCTGCCGGCAGCCCGAGCAGCGGACGCAAGTAGCGCCCGGTGTGGGAGCCTGGCTCGGCCGCGACTGTCTCGGGCGTGCCCTCCGCGATGACCCAGCCACCGCGATGGCCGCCCTCGGGGCCGAGATCGACTAGCCAGTCGGCACACTTGATCACGTCCAGGTTGTGCTCGATGACGATGACCGTGTTGCCCTGGTCGGTCAACCGTTGCAGCACGTGCAGGAGCCGCTCGATGTCGGCGAAATGCAAGCCCGTCGTCGGCTCGTCCAGGATGTAGACCGTCCGGCCGGTGGCCCGGCGCGACAGCTCGGTCGCCAGCTTGACCCGCTGCGCCTCACCACCGGAGAGCGTCGTCGCCGGCTGGCCGAGGTGGATGTAGCCCAGACCGACATCGGCCAGTGTCTGCAGCTTGTTGCGGATGGCCGGGATGTTGGTGAAGAACTCGAGCGCCTCATCCACCGTCATGGCCAGCACGTCGGCGATCGACTTGCACTTGTAGTGTATCTCTAGCGCGTCGCGGTTGTAGCGCTTGCCGTGGCAGACCTCGCATGGCACGTACACGTCGGGCAGGAACTGCATCTCGATTACTGTCAGGCCCTCGCCCTGGCAGGCCTCGCAGCGGCCTCCCTTGACGTTGAACGAGAAGCGGCCGGCCTTGTAGCCGCGTGCCTTGGCCTCCGGCGCGCCAGCAAAGACCTCCCGGATGGGTGTGAACAGGCCGGTGTAGGTCGCCGGATTGCTGCGCGGAGTGCGCCCGATCGCGCTCTGGTCGATCTCGATCACCTTGTCGACATGCTCCAGCCCACGCAGCGACTCGTGCGCGCCGGGCCGCTCCTTGGCGCGGAAGAGATGCTGCGCCAGTCGGCGATAGAGCGTGTCGGTGATCAGCGTACTCTTGCCGGAGCCACTGACACCGGTGACGCAGATGAACGTGCCCAGCGGGAAGCGCACCGTCACTTGCTTCAGGTTGTTTTCACGCGCGCCCTCCAGCACAAGTGCGTGACCGTTGCCCGACCGGCGCGCGGCCGGCGCCTCGATCTGCCGCCGCCCGCTCAGAAACTGCCCCGTGATCGACTCGGGCGATGCTAGCACCGCCGACAGCGGCCCTTCGACGACGATCTCTCCGCCGTGGATGCCGGGGCCGGGACCGATATCGATCACCCAGTCGGCGGCCCGGATCGTCTCCTCGTCGTGCTCGACGACGATCAGTGTGTTGCCGATATCGCGCAGCCGCTCCAGTGTCGCGATCAACCGGGCGTTGTCGCGCTGGTGCAGGCCGATGCTCGGCTCATCCAGGATGTAGATGACGCCCATCAGGCTGGAGCCGATCTGGGTCGCCAGCCGGATGCGCTGCGCTTCGCCGCCACTCAGCGTCGCTGCCGCTCGGTCGAGCGTCAGGTAGTCCAGACCGACATCGACCAGGAAGCCCAGTCGCTCGCGGATCTCCTTCAGTACTTGCCGGGCGATCAGCGCCTCGCGATGGGAGAGGGTGCTGACCGGCCGCTGATAGCCCTCGGACTCGGCGCGCTCGGCCTCGATCACCTCGTCCGCCAGCATCACCGCCCAGTCGTGGCCCTCCTTCACCGACTGCCGCGTCACGTCGACGATCGAGCGGCCGGCGATCGTCACTGCCAGGCTCTCCGGACGCAAGCGCGTGCCGTGGCAGGTCGGGCACGGTCGCCCGGTCATGTAGCGCTGGATCTCCTCGCGAACGTAGTCCGAGGTCGTCTCGTTGTAGCGCCGCTTCAAGTTCGGAATGGCGCCCTCGAAGGTCGCGTTGTACGTGTGGGGCCGGCCGTCGCCAGCGACATAGCTAACGCGCACCTTGTTGTCGCTGGCGCCGTGCAGCACCAACTCCAGATGCTCCGGTCGCAACTCGCGCACGGGCACCCTGGTGGAGAAGCCATGCTGCTCGGCCAGCGCCTCCAGAATCGCCAGGTACCAGGTGCTGAAGCTGGCGTTGGAGCGCACCCACGGCACGATCGCCCCCTGCGCCAGCGTCAGATCCTTGTTTGGGATGATCAGGTCCGGGTCGAACTCGAGCATCGTGCCCAGGCCGGCACAGGTCGGGCACGCGCCGTGGGGACTGTTGAACGAGAACGTGCGCGGCTCGATCTCCGGCAGGATGCTGCCGTGCTCGGGGCAGGCGAGCTTCTCCGAGAACACAAGCTCTTCGCCGTCGACGACGCTGACAGTGATCACACCACTGCCCAGGCGCAGCGCTTGCTCGACCGAATCGACCAGACGCGTTCGGTCACCCTCGGCGTCCTCGCCGCGCCGGACCACCAGCCGGTCGACCACGACCTCGATCGTGTGCTGCTTGTAGCGCTGCAGTTCGAATTTCTCGTCTAACTCACGCACCTGACCGTCGACCCGCACCCGCACGTAGCCGGCCCGACGCACATCATCGAAGACCTTCTCGTAGGTGCCCTTGCGGTCCTTGACCAGCGGCGCCAACACGAGCAGGCGCGTGCCGTCCGGCAACGCCTGCAGCGTTTCGACGATCTGCTGTGGCGCCTGCTGTGTGATCGGCCGGCCGCAGATCGGGCAGTGCGGGCGGCCGATGCGGGCGAACAGCAGCCGGAGGTAATCGTACACCTCGGTCACGGTGCCGACCGTCGAGCGCGGGTTGCGCGAGGCGCCCTTCTGGTCAATCGAGATCGCTGGCGACAGCCCCTCGATCGAATCGACGTCCGGCTTCTCCATCTGACCCAGGAATTGGCGAGCGTAGGCCGACAGCGACTCGACGTAGCGCCGCTGGCCCTCAGCATAGAGCGTGTCGAACGCGAGACTCGACTTGCCCGACCCGGACAGGCCAGTGAACACGACCAGGCGGTCGCGCGGGATCTCGACGTCGATGTTCTTCAGGTTGTGCTCGCGGGCGCCCCGCACGACGATCTTCTCTTGCGGCATGACAGCGGCTCTCTCCCCGGTCCGTTCTGCGAAGCGACCCGCCGTATTATAGTGGGCCTCCACCCTCGCATTGACCATGCTGACCATGCGCTGCCCCTCCTGCTCGCACCCCGCACCTACTTCCGCACATTTGTTCAAACGTGCCAGGTAGGCACTGGATGCACCCCACAGGTTGGCAGACCTTCAACTCAGCGTGGCGACCACCAGGCCGTTGATGCCGCGAAAAGGCTCGTTGAAGCGGGCGTGGGCAATCTCCGACCAGGCGACTTCGGCCCAACGGTTGTCAGCCGAGATGCGCTGGAGACAGCCGCGGTGCTCAAAGGACAGCCGGCCATCGCGCAGCATCGCGTCCATGGCCGGGTTATAGGCCAGCGGCAGCGTCAGCAGCGCCACACCGCCCGGCGCCAGCAGCGCCCGCACCCGCGCCATCGCCCGCGGCAACTTGTCTGAGTCGCGCGGCGTCTCGTCCCAGCCAACGTGTTCCAGCGTGGAGATGCTGACGATCAGGGCGTAGCCGCCAGCCACCGCGTAGTCGACGATGTCGATGTTGCGGACGCCGGGCGCGCGCTCGTACTTGTCGACGATGTCGTGTGTGACGCGCCCGTAGTGGGATAGCACGTTGCCGATCTCCAGCACGCGCCGTCCCTGACCGTGACGCAAGAACTCGCGCGCGATCGGCACTTCCACGGCTCGTTCGGTCTTCCAGGTCGAGTTGTAGGCATGGAAGAAGTAGCGGTAGCGCCGACCACCGTAGGTAAATGCGCGCCGGCTCCGGGTCACGCGATACCACCAGAGCGATGATGTCAGGCGCGCGGCCATCTCGGCGACGCCAGCGCGCGCGGCGTAGGCGATACCGCGCTCGGCGGCTACGCGCCGCGCCCGCGCGATCACGTTTGCAGCGGCCCGGTTCTCATCCGGAGGCGTCACCTCATGCTCCGTCCTGCCCGTTGCCATCCGGCCCGGCAGCGGCGGAGTATACTGACCAGGGCCGGCGCGGGCAACGCGCCAGCCGCCAGACGACCGTACAGGAAGGATATGCCGTTCATCGGGTCTGCACGCTGGCGTGGCGCACTCATCGGGCTGCTGCTGGTCCATGCGCTGCTCGGGCCTATCGAGCCGCTCACCGAGGCGCGCGCCGCGCCGGCTGGGGACAGCGACGCGGTGGTCGTCCTGTTCCGACCGGACACCACGCCGGCGCAGCGCGCGGCGGCCATCGGCCGCCACGGGGGCGCAGCGCGGACGCGGGTGGCGCGGCGCCTGCCCCGGCTCGCGCGGTTGGCAGCCGCGCCCGGTGATGCCGCGGCCCTGGCGCGCCGCATGCGCGCGGACCCGGCCGTCCTGCTGGCAGCACCCGATCGCCGGGTGCGCGCCGCAGCAATTCCATCCGAGTACTCCGCCACTCGCCAGCCGGCGCTGGCGCGAGTGAGCGTGCCGGCCGCCTGGGCCGCCGGCTTCGACGGCGCCGGCGTGACGCTGGCCATTATCGACACCGGCCTGGACATCACCCACCCGGAGTTCGCCACGGGCCGCATCATCGCGCCGGCCGTATTCGTCTCCGACCCAACCCCACCGGACGTGTGCGGCCCGACCACGCCCGATATTTTCGACAACGCCGGCCACGGCACACACGTCGCCGGTATCGCCGCCGCGGGCGGCGGCAGTGGCGACACCGCCGGCATAGCCTGGGCGGCGCGGATCATGCCGATCAAGGTGCTGGACGCCTGCGGCAGTGGCTCCTACTTCGACGTCGTGCAGGGTATCGATCATGCCGTCGCGCACGGCGCCCGCGCGATCAATCTCAGTTTCGGCGGCTACCTCGACCCACACCAGACGGACGACGCGGCCCTGATCGCCATCGTGCAGACGGCGGTCGACGACGCGCATGCCCGTGGCGCGCTGCTCGTGGCGGCAGCCGGCAACGACGGCGCCAACCTGGACGTCATGCCGTACTATCCAGCCACCGCCTCGCACGTCGTCGCCGTGGCGGCGACGACGGTGAATGATGAGGCAACTGCTTTCTCGAACCGGGGGGCGGCCGTGGCGGTCAGCGCTCCCGGCGCCGGCATCCTTTCCACCCTGCCAACCTACCCAACGCACGGTCATCCCAGCGCCGCGCCCTATGGCTACCTCACGGGCACGTCGATGGCCGCGCCGCACGTGACCGGACTGGCCGCACTGGCGCTGCAGCGCGACGCATCGCTCACCCCGGACGACGTCGCGGCCATTCTGGGCGGCACGGCGGTCGACCGGGGCGCCCAGGGGCGCGATCAGGTCTTCGGCATTGGGCGCGTCAGCGGCGCGGCGCTGACGCGGGCCGCACCCGCACCGCGTCGCTACTTCGCGGAAGGCTACACCGGCGCCGGCTTCAGCGCCTACCTGACGCTCCAGAACACCGGGACGACGCCAGCGCTGGCGCTGCTGACGCTCCAGTACGACGGCGCAGCCGCCGGCGCGCTGCACCGCCGCTACGTGGCGCTGCCGGCCGCCAGCCGCACCACGCTCGATCTCAACCGGCTACTCGGCGCCGATCGCGCCTTCGCGACCATCGTCGCCGCCGACAGCGCCATCGTCGTCGAGCGGCCGATGTACTTCGACTATCAGCCCGGCGCCGGCCCACCGATCGATGGCGGCCACCTCGGCGCCGGTGCGCCACGACCGGCCGTCTCCTGGTTCCTGGCCGAGGGCTGGACTGGCGAAGGTTTCGACGAATTCTTGACCATTCAGAACCCGGCGACCGAGCGAGCCAGTGTGGAAATCACGTACGCGCGCGAGGACACGGCCCCAGTCACTAAACCCCTGGCCATTCCTGCCGGGCAACGCGCGACGATCGCCGTCCACGAGCCGTCGGGTGGCGTCGGCCGGAACCAGGCGGTTGCTATCCGGGTCGACAGTCTCAATCAGGTCGGCGTCGTCGTCGAGCGGCCGATGTACTTCCGGTACGGCGCTGGTCTGACCGGCGGCCACACGGTCACCGGCGCCACCACACCGAGCGCCACCTGGTATTTTGCCGAGGGCTACACCGGCGAAGGCTTCGACGAGTACCTGACACTGCTGAACCCGACGAGCGTCGCCGGCACGGCCGAACTGACCTACGCGCTCGACAGCGGCCAGACCGTGACGCGCCAGGTGTCGGTGCCAGCCCTGCGCCGGACGACGGTCATCGTCCATGACCAACCGTCGGCCGACAATCCCGGCGGCCTCGGGCGCGGCTTCGCGGCAGCGCTCAAGGTCGTCAGCACCGTGCCGGTCGTGGCCGAGCGGCCGATGTATTTCGTCTATCATGACGCGGCTGGCCGCCGCGTCGACGGCGGCCACTCGACGCTGGGCGCCGTCGCGCCACGGTCGCTGTGGCACTTCGCCGAGGGTTACACCGGCGACGGCTTCGACGAGTTCCTAGCACTGTTCAATCCCAGCGCGACGCCGGTGACGGCCCGCATCACCTACTACCTGGATGGGCAGCCGCCACGCTCGGTCGACGTGGCCGTCGCCGCAATGAGTCGATCGACGGTGGCGGTCCACGATGGCGCGCGGGGCGTCGGTCGCGGCCTAGCCGTGGCGGCCTCGGTGGAGGCGCTCAGTGGTCGGACGATCGTCGCCGAGAGGGTCATGTACTTCACGTTCGCCGGGGGCATCACCGGCGGGCACGCGGCCCTGGGCCAATAGCGCCGCGCAGGCGGCGCGGGGTCAGGCCGCGGCGCTGGTCGGGTTGTACTGGCGCATGCTGGCTCGCAGCCGGGTGATGGCGCGCGCGTGCAACTGGCAAACGCGCGACTCGGTGACGCCGAGGATCTCGCTGATCTCGCGCAGCGTCAGTTCCTCGTAGTAGTAGAGCGACACGACCAGCCGATCGCGCTCGTTGAGCGACTGCAGCGCCACGACCAGCGCCTCCCGCTCTTCGCTGCGCTCGATTTCCGATTGCGGCGCAGCCGCGTTCTCATCCTCGATCGTGTCGGCTAGTGTCAGGCTGTCGTCGCCGTCGAGCATCGCCAGCGGCCGCTCCATCGACAGGATCGCGCACGAGGCCTCCTGCAGCGCCCGGCTCAGGCCGTCGCGGCTCAGGCCAAGGAAGCCGGCCACTTCGTCGTCGTCCGGCTCGCGGCCGAGCGTCTGCTGCAACTGCGCCTGGGCGCCTTCGATCTCGCGGGCCCGGCGTCGCGCGCTGCGCGGCACGATGTCCAGCTTGCGAAACGAATCGATGATGCTGCCGCGGATGCGCTGCAGCGCGTAGGTCTCGAACTTCACGCCCCGCGTCGGATCGAAGCGGCTCACCGCATCGATCAACCCCAGCGTGCCGAAGCCGAGCAGGTCCTCGACGTCGAGGATCGAGGACGAAGCCACCGACGTGCGGCCGACGACATACTTCACCAGCGGCGCGTACTGCATGATCAGCTGCTCGCGCACCGCTGAGTGCCGCGTGTCAAGATACGATTGCCATAATGCTTCGACGCTCATCGACGTGCTGCCTCCCCCGTTCCATGCACCTGCGCCGAGTGTTCCTGCGGCCGCTCGTCAGCGGTGGAGCCATCATAGGTGGCGCCATGTCGGGCAGGGCAGATGACATTGGCCCTCTCGCGCGCGCCCAGCGGTACCGTCGCGCACCGTGCGATGGTCCGGGGTCCGGGCAGGACCAGCAACGGTTACGACCACTGGCGGCGAGCAGGGCTAGCGCGCTCCGCTCGCCGGCCGGCAGCCGCTCTGGCTGTCGCGACACGGTAATCGTCCTATCGGCTGGCGCGTGGCACGCCTGAAGGGCCGCGCCTACGCCGACGCTCAGCAGGCTATACTCCGCCTTATGGCCGAGCGAGCGCCTCGACAATCAGTGCCGCGATCTCGCCCACGCGCTGGCAGCAGTGAGCCGCTGGCAACAGACGTGCCGTCGCGGCGGCAGTACCTGCAGCTCAAACAGCAGCACCCGCACGCGCTGCTGCTCTACCGGCTTGGCGATTTTTACGAGGCATTCGACGAGGATGCCGATGTCGTCGCCCGCGATGCGCGCATCACGCTGACCTCGCGCAATTTCGGCCGCAGCGGCCGGGTCCGCATGGCGGGCATCCCCCACCATGCCCTCAACCACTATCTCGGCCGGCTGCTGGCGGCCGGTCACACGCTCGCCATCGCCGAGCAGATGAGCGAACCGGGTCGCGGCCTGGTCGAGCGCGCCGTCACGCGCGTACTCTCACCCGGCACGGTCGCCGACGGGGCCCTGCTGCCGGCCGGCGAGAGTCGGTACCTGGCGGCGGTCGCGGCCGCTGGTCCGTGCCTCGGCCTGGCCTGGCTCGACGTCAGCACCGGCGAGTTTGCGACACTGGAGTGCGGCGGCGACAGCGCGGCCGAGCGCCTGGCGGAAGAGCTGGCGCGCATCAATCCGGCCGAACTGCTGGTGCCGGACGATGGCGCCGTGGCCGTGCCGGCGACCGGTCATCAGACCCGGCTGGCGCACTGGCTGTTCGAGCCAGCCCGCGCCTCGGCCGCACTCGTCGACGCCTTCGGTGTGCGGTCGCTGGCCGCTTATGGCTGCGCCGCGATGCCGGCGGCCGTCGGTGCGGCCGGCGCTGTGCTGGCCTACGTCGAGCGCACCAACCCGGGCCTGCTGCCGCTGCTGACCGGGCTGCGGACGGAGACGGTGGCCACGACCGTCGGACTGGATGCGGCCACGCGGCGGAATCTGGAGCTGACCCGCAGCCTGCGCACCGGCGGCGCCCGCGGCAGCCTGCTCGGTGTCCTCGATGTCACGCGCACGGCCATGGGCGCGCGGGCAGTGCGGCGTCTGCTCGGCCAGCCGCTGCGCGATCTGACTGAAATCTCTCACCGGCAGGCACTCGTCGCCGCGCTCGTCGCCGCGCCGGTGGCGCGGGCGCAGGCGGCCACGACCCTGGCCCGGCTGGGCGATCTGGAGCGGCAGATCGGACGCATCAGCCAGGGGCAGGCCGGGGTGCGGGATTTCCTGGCGCTGCGGACGGCGCTGGCGCACCTGCCCGACCTGATCGGCACGCTCGGGCAGTCGGGGCAGCCGGCGCTAGCGAAGTGGGCCGCCGCTCTCGACCCCTGCGCTGGCGTGCTGGCCTTGCTCGCCAGCGCGGTCGATGAGCGGCCGGACGGTGGCGGCGCCGTTCGGCTAGGCTTCTGGCCGGCGCTCGACGCGGCCCTGACCGGGTCGAGTGACACGCGCCGATGGCTGGCCGGGCTCGAGCAGGCCGAGCGCGAGCGCACCGGCATCCGGTCTCTGCGCGTGGGCTTCAACAGGGTCTTTGGCTACTATATCGAGGTCACCCGACCCAACCTGGCTCTCGTACCTGACGACTATGTCCGCAAGCAGACGGTGGCCGGTGGCGAGCGCTTTTTCACCGCCGCACTGAAAGAGGCCGAGGCGCGACTCCTGGCGGCCGACGACGAGATCGCTGCACACGAGCGCGCCGCGCTGGCCTACCTTAGCGCCGGCATCATCGCCGACGTCGGGCCGCTGCAGGCGACGGCGGCGCGCGCCGCCCACCTGGACGCGCTGTTGGCGCTGGCCGAAGTGGCCGCGCGCCAGCGGTGGACGCGGCCGACCCTGGACGACAGCGACCGGCTGGAGATCACCGGCGGCCGGCATCCGGTGGTCGAGGCCGCGCTGGGCGGCGAGCCGTTCCTGCCGAATGACTGCCGGCTGGGCAAGCCAGGGCCGCGGCTGCTGCTGGTGACCGGCCCGAACATGGGCGGCAAGAGTACCTATCTGCGGCAGGTAGCACTGATTGTGCTGCTGGCGCAGATCGGGTCGTTCGTGCCGGCCGATGCCGCGCACATCGGACTAGCCGACCGCATCTTCAGCCGGGTCGGCGCGCAGGACGACCTGGCCGGTGGCGCCAGCACGTTCATGGTCGAGATGATCGAGACGGCGGTCATCCTTCACCAGGCCACCCGCCGCAGTTTGGTCATCCTGGACGAGGTCGGCCGCGGCACCAGCACCGACGATGGCCTCGCGTTGGCCCAGGCAGTGCTGGAAGATCTGCACGATCGCGTCCAGGCACGGGGTCTGTTCGCCACTCACTTCCTGGAATTGACGGCTCTAGCTGGCTGGCACAGCGTGGACCAGCACTCGGAGATGATCGGACGCGCGGACGCCGCGACCGAGATGGCCGGCCTGCCACACGTCGCCAATGTGCATGTTGCCGCGCTCGAAAGCGACGAACGGGTCATCCTGCTGCATGCTGTTCGCCCTGGCCCGGCCAGTCGGGCCTACGGCATCCATGTCGCCCGCCTGGCCGGCTTGCCGCCAGCCGTCGTCGACCGCGCCGCAGTGCTGGCGGCCAGTGACAGCCGTCGGGCGCAGGTCGGCGAGCAGCCGGCCCGCTACGCGCCAGGCACGACTGAGGCCCCGACTGTTAGCGACGATGCCGGGCCGCGGCAGTTGTCGCTGACGGGCCTACCGGCCACGCCGGATGCACCCGCGCGCCTGGCCCGGGCACTGCGCGCCATCGATCTGGACGCGCTGACCCCAGGCCAGGCCATCGACTGGCTCATCGAGCAGCAGGCGCGCCTGGGCGGCCCGGGTCGGTGACGCGGTGACCGCAACCGTGGAGCGCGCTCGTCATTGCCTGGCATCCTGACGCGCATCCACCCGAGGCACATGGCTGTCAACATCACCGCCGAGCACCGCACCAATCCGTCGTCACCCGCAGGACTGCCGCCCATGTCGATTGCCGCACCGCCCATCCGTATTCTGCCCCCGGCCGTCACGGCGCGCATCGCCGCCGGCGAGGTCATCGAGCGGCCGGCCTCAGTCGTCAAAGAGCTGGTCGAGAACGCGCTCGACGCAGACGCTCGGCGCATCCGAGTCGACGTGCAAGGCGGTGGCCTGCTGCTCATCCGCGTTGGCGACGATGGCCGCGGCATCGCGCCGGACCAGCTCACCCTGGCGCTGGCCCGCCATGCGACCAGCAAGCTGCCACACGACGACCTGGCGACCGTGCGCACGCTTGGGTTCCGAGGCGAGGCGCTGCCCAGCATCGCCACCGTCGCCGATGTGACGATCACGAGCGCCGATGACGACAGCGGTATCGGGCGCCGCCTCGCCGCCGCCAACGGCCAGGTGGTTCACGACGAGCCGGCGCCGCACCCGCGCGGCACGACCGTGACGGTGCGCAACCTGTTCCAGCGGATGCCGGCGCGGCTGGCGGCAGCGGCGCGGGCACAGACAGAGATCGGGCAGATCGCTCAGACGTTGCGCCGGCTGGCGCTGGCGGCCCCGGCAGTTCGCTTCGAGCTGGCGATCGATGGCCGAGTGACGCAGACGACCAGCGGCTCCGGTAATCTGGTCGAGACGATGGTGGAGTTGTATGGCCCGGCCCTCGCCCCGAGCCTGATGCCACTGGACGTGCCGCCGGTCGTCGTCGCCACGCTTGGCGGGGTGATCGCCGGGCCGGAGGTCACGCGACCCGGTCGCGGTCAGGTGACGATCATCATCAATGGACGCTGGGTGCAGCCGCGCGGCCTTCTGACGGCGGTCGAGACGGCCTACCGGCCGCTCCTGCCGCGCGGCCGACACCCGCTGCTCGTCGTTACGATCGATGTGCCACCCGACCGCCTGGACCTCAATATTCACCCGGCCAAGCTCGACGTGCGCCTGCTCGACGAGCGCCCGATCGCCACCGCGCTCGCGCAGGCGGTCCGCGCCGTCCTCGGACGTCAGCCACGGGAACTCGCCACCGATGCCTTCGCGACGATCGGTGACCGGCTGCTGGGCGCGGACCCGTCGCTGGCGGACGGGGTGCGCGAGAGTCAACCTACCTGGGATACCGACCAGCCGATTGTCACTCCTCACCTGCCGCCGCTGCGCCTGATCGGCCAGGTCCAGGACCGGTTGCTCCTGCTTGAAGGGCCAGCCGGCCTGTATCTGCTCGACCAGCATCGGGCGCACGAGCGTATCCTATACGAGCGGCTGCGGGCCAACCACGGTCACGCCGAGCCGGAGACGGTGGCGCTGCCAGAGCCGCTGCTGCTCGAACTCACTGCCGCGCAGGTCGAGCGGTTTGGCCGCCGGCTCGAGGGGCTGACGGCGCTGGGCTTCGAGTGTGACGTCTTCGGCGGACGGACTTTTCTCGTGCGGCGCGCGCCGGTGCTGCCCGGCGTCATGCCAGTGCCCGACGCACCGGCCGCGCCGCTCGATGGGCTGGGACCATCGGACGGTCTGATCGATACCCTGCTCGCCCTGGCTGATGACGCGGCCGGCGACGGCGAGGACTGGCTGGAGCGCCTGCTCGTATCACTGTCCTGCCGCACGGCCGTCCGGCGCGGCCGCCCGCTGGGTCGCGCCGCCATGCGCGGTCTGGTACTGGCGCTCGGGGAGACCAGCGCGCCAGCCGTCTGCCCGCACGGCTCGCCGCTGCTTGTCCATGTTAGCGGCACCCTGCTGGAGCGCCAGTTCGGTTGGCGTTAGCCGCTGCCTTACCGGCTCACACCTGACCCGTCTGCTACAATGCGACGGCCGCGCGGTTCGACCGGCCGCGCCGGCGCCGCACCCGCCGATCCCGTGTGGAGGAATAATGCTCCGGTCGATACTCTGCCTCTGCATCCTGCTGGCCGGGGTGCTCATCCCACCGCCTGCCGCCGCCGCGCCCGACCCGACTGTGCTGGCCGCGAGTCGTCCGGACTTCTTCGGGATCGTCGGGCGCGACCCTTTGTTTACCCTCGACGTCGGCCAGCGGGTCGTAGCCGAGCGCGCACCACTCAGCTTCCTCGACCAGATGGCGGCCGACCTTGCCGCCATGGGCGCGCGCTGGGTTCGGATCGAGTTCCATGCCGAGTCCACCAGTCGAGCGGGACCAGGATTCATCGATTACACCAAGTATGACGCCTTCATCAGGGACATTGCGCCGCGCCATGGCCTGAAGGTGCTGGCGCTGCTGAACTCGGCCATCGTCACCGACACGGATCCCTACTACTGGCTCCCCCGTCTGGAAGACCCAGCCGATGGAGCCGGCGCCGACGCGACAGACCTGTCGAACAACTATGTGCGGGTATTCAGCGATCGGGCGCGCGAGATCGCTGATCACTATGGCTCAGCTATCGCGGCATACGAGATATTCAATGAACCAAATGTCAATACTCATAAGCTGATACTTTTCCAGGGCATGGCGCAGGAGATCAACCCGGAGCGCTTTGCCACGCTGGCGACCAATACCTATCTCGCCATCAAGCGCAGCCATCCGCGCATTCCGGTCATCCTGGGGGGGCTGCTGCACGGCGCGCCCGTCGAGAAACCCTACCGCATCCCCAGCGACTATCTGGCGGACGTCTACGCCGCGCCGCGCGTGCAGTGGTTCTTCGAGACCCAGCCGCTCGGACCGGAGCATCCCTTCCCATGGGACGGCGTGGCGCTGCATCCCTATGATCTCTCACCCGAGAGCATCGAGACGCATGTCCGAGAGATGAAGGACCGGATGGCGGCCAGCGGTGACCAGCTCAACAAGATCTGGATCACCGAGATCGGCATGCAGGCCGAGCCGGCGCCGATCCGCGCCCATTGGCTGATGGAGCCAACTCTGCAGGAGGAGCAGCAGGCCGAGTACTTGCTGCAGGTCTACACCCGCTTGCTGGCGCTGCCAGACCTGGTCGAGCGGGTGTTCTGGTTCAAGTACGAGGACTTCCGCGAGAACGGCCTGCCACGCAACTGGGGGTTGGTTCGGCTGCGCGAGACCGGTGACGGCCACTACGACGACGACCTGATGCCATACCCGCGCAAGCCGGCCTACTCGGTCTACCAGCGGCTGGCCAATGCCGCGGCCTTTCCACTCGCCCGCCGCCCGGCGCGCCCATCTCGCCCCGACGAGCGATATTTTCCTCAGACGGGCCAGACAGTCAGCAGCGTATTCCTCCGCTACTGGGACGAGAACGGTGGGCTAGCTCGGTTCGGGCTACCGCGGACGGCCGCCTTCTGGCAGGGTGGCCGACTGGTCCAGTACTTCGAACGGGCACGCTTCGAGCGCTTTCCAGAGTACGCCGGCACGCCGAACGAGGTCCAGCTCGGTCTACTCGGCCTGCACCTGGTCGAGAGTGGCCGGCTCACGATCCGCGCTCTGGCGCCCGAGCCGACCGGCCCAAACACGCGCTACTTCCCAGAAACGCGTGTCGTGCTCGCGAACGGCTTCAAGGCCTACTGGGAGCAGAATGGCGGCATCCGCTACTTTGGCCTGCCCATCACCGGCGAGCTGCGCGAGGTCAATCCCATCGACGGTCAGGAATACACGGTCCAGTACTTCGAGCGCGCCCGGTTTGAATACCACCCGCGCCTGCGCGGCACCCCCTACGAGATCCAGCTTGGCCTGCTGGGCAACCAGCTCCTCACCAGCTCCGGCTGGTACCGGTAGGAGCCAACGCGGCCGCCCCACCGATCCAGCCACTCGCGCCGGCCGTAGGAGTGCTTGACACGCGCGGGCGCGGCCGGTAGCGTCCGTCGCGCCACGGCGGCCGATCGGGGCTTCCACGGCCGTCTGGCACAGGCGTGACCGGGGCACCGGCCTACGCCGCCAACGCAAGGGGGCGCCCATCGTCACCGCGACCTCGACCCACCCGCTCACGCACGGTCTGGTCAGGGCGCCGATCGTCTGGCGCACCGGTCTGATCGTCTTCCTCGCCAACTGCGCCATCCTGATCCTGCAGCTCTGCGCCGGCCGTCTGTTGTCACCCTTCATCGGCGTGTCGCTGGCAACGTGGACGGCCGTCATCGGCGTCTTCATGCTGGGCATCAGTCTCGGCAACTGGTTCGGTGGCCGCATCGCCGACCGCGCGCCGACCACCCGCACGCTCGGCCTGCTGCTGGTACTGGGCAGCCTGGCCAGTGCCGGCACGCTCGGGTTGATCGGCCTGCTTGGCGACGGCGCGGTCCTGCGCGGCCTGGCGCTCTATCCACGCATCGCCCTGCTGACGCTGCTGCTGTGCTTCCCACCGAGCTTTGTCCTGAGCATGATCACGCCAGTGGCCATCCGGATCATGCTGCCGGACGTTGGCCATGCCGGCCGCGTCGTTGGACTAATCTACGCCCTCGGCACCCTCGGCAGCCTGGCCGGCAATTTCCTGACCGGTTTCGTCCT
The DNA here is from genome assembly GCA_020849725.1 of Chloroflexota bacterium. Next base: position 7,739 of record JADLAZ010000108.1, on the reverse strand, counting down.
CATAGCGACCTTCCCGATAAATGCGATCGTGCTAGGCGTGGCCGGCCTGCTGCTCGGCCTGGGGCTGCTGGTCGTCGCGTTGGCCCCGCCCGCGGCGGCCGTGGCGGTCAGTGACGCCAGCACCGCCATCCGGTCCGACACCCATGGAACCACGCGAACGGCGATGCTGCCGGTCATTGCCGCCTGCGCCGTCGTCGCCGTCAGCAGCTTTTGCACGATGCTGATCGAGCTAGCCGCCAGCCGCGTGCTGGCGCCATATGTCGGTGTGTCGCTCTACAGCTGGACTGGCATCATCGGCGTGGTGCTGGCCGGCATCGCCACCGGCAACGTCATTGGGGGACGGTTGGCGGACCACGCGCCGCGGCGGTCGATCCTTGGCGTGAGCCTGGTCCTGGGCGGGCTGGCTAGCCTGGCGATTCTACCGCTGATTGAGTTCGTCACACCGCGCCAGGTCCTGGGGTCACTCGGCCTCATGGAGCGCATCGTCGCCCTGTCGCTGCTGTTGTTTTTCGTGCCGGTGCTGCTGCTGGGCACGATTTCGCCGCAAGCGATCCGGCTGGCCATCGCCGACGTCGCGCACGCCGGCCGCACCGCCGGCCGCATTTACGCCTGGTCCACCGCCGGCGCGATCGCTGGCGCCTTCGCCGCCGGGTGGGTGCTCATCTCGCTGCTCGGCGTGCGCCAGTTGATCTTCCTGGCCGGCGTGGGCCTGCTGGCGCTCGGCATCGTCGCCGGTGCGCTGTGGCGCCGCTGGCCCCTGCTCGTGGCGGCTGGCGGCGTGGGGATCGCCGCCATCGTCACGCTAGCGGCCACCGGCCAACTGGCCAGCCGCTGCACCCAGGAGACCGACTATTTCTGCATCCGCACCTACTTCAACCCAGACAAGGACGGCGGCGTGATGGTGCTTGTCCAGGACCACCTCGTCCACTCCTATGTCCAACCGAACAACCCGGCCTATATGGGCTACGATCACGAGCATGTGCAGGTCGACCTGTCGCTGGCCGCGGCAGCGCGCGCTGGCGACCAGCCAAATATCCTGCTGATCGGCGGCGGCGGCTACACCTATCCGCGCTGGGTCGAGGCGTTCCTGCCGCGCGCCAGCATCGAAGTCGTCGAGATCGACCCGGGCGTGACCGAGACAGCCTACCGCGACCTGGGCCTGCGCCGCGACACCCGCATTCAGACGCACAACATGGACGGCCGTCAGTTCGTGCAGGAGCAGGCGTCTCCCGGCCACTACGACCTGATCGTTCAGGACGCGGTCAACGACCTGTCGGTGCCCGGCCACATCATGACCAAGGAATACAACGACCGCATCCGGGGCTTGCTGACCGACGATGGCGTCTATCTGCTCTCGGTCATCGACCTGTACCGCGACGGCCAATTGCTGCGCTCGGCAATCCGGACGATGCAGCAGACCTTTCCACACGTGCAGTTGCTGGCGACCAGCCCATCGTGGACGAGCGGCGGCGCGAACGTCTTCGTCGTTTACGGCGCGAACCGCCCGCTGGACCTGGACGAGGTCGGCCGCGCCACGCGGGCGCACGGGCAGGCGCCCCGATTGGTGGCGCAACCGCTCGACGAACTGGCCGCCTACGTCGCCGATGGGCCGCAGATCATCCTGACCGATCAGTACGCGCCGGTCGATAACCTGATCAGCATCCTGTTCAGCCGGCGCAACGCCTGATGGTCAGTGGATGACGCCGGCTTCCTGACGCTGGCGGCGGAGGGCTGGGCTGCGCCGGAGCCGCTTGAGCAGCGTCGCCAGCGTGGCATTGATGATCGCCGTACTACCGAAGGCCGCTGGAAAGAGCGCCAGGATGTCGCTCGGCTTCAACCCAAGCACAAGGTAGCAGTAGGCGACCCGCTGCTCGCGCTCGTTGCGACATTGCTCGCGCACTAGTGACCAGATCTCGGCGGCCTGCACCTGGTCCAGAGCATACCCTTGCGGCGTCGGCACGACGCGGCTGGCCAGCGACTGGCCGAGCGCCTCGGCCCGCTGCTGCTCCCGCGTACGCATCCGGGCGGCATCGATGACCAGATTATGCACCGACCGCTGCAGGTACCCGAGAATGCTGCTGAGGTTGGGGAAGCCGGCGAAGCCGGTCGCATCCACGCGCCGCCACAGGTTCTCCAGCGCGCGGTTGGCCAGGGCCTCGGCTTCTTCGCCGGCCTGCGGAAAGAGCCGGTTGGTGCGTGCCCATCGCTCCAATTGACCCCGGTAGATCCGCTCTACCTCGCGCCAGGCGTCGTCGTCGTGCAGCACGATGGCCCGGCGGAACAACTGGTACCCGTAGCGACCATCGATGGCCTCGCTCCGGTAATACCGCATCGTCTCTTCAGCGCACTGCTGGGCGAGCTGGTCGACCGGCAGCCGTTCCACCAGCTCGGCCGGCTCGTAGAGGGTCAGCATGGCCAGGCGCACGTAGCCCAGCCCACCGACCGCCGGCGCGCCGTGCGCTTCGGACATGACGAGCATCAGCGTCCCACCTCCGCCGGTCCCGCCAGCATCGCCTCGCCCAGTTCTCCGCAGCGCCGTCACGCTCGGAAAACCTGCTCGGTGACCGGTCCAACCTCGCGCCGATCCAGCTCCGTCGGGCCAATTCACCACCGGGCCTACCGCCAGATGGCCGCCAACCACGGCGCCTGCCCACCGCACTATGGGTCACGGGTCGGTCTCATCTCGCCTTCGGTCTCTATAGTACGCCGAGTAGTCGCGCCGGTCAATGTCCTAATGGCCACGCGCGAGCGGTACGAACGTCCCGCTTTCGCGATGGCACAGGTGGCGCTGGCCACACCTGGCGCTGGAGCTGGCCCAGAATGGCTGCTCACCGACGTTTATCCCGGTGACGCCGTGCCAGGCCCGGCTGGGTACTGGCTTGCCCCCGACGACGAGAGGGGCCGCATGTCCACTGGAGTCAGCGCCAGCGTTGCACCGGCCATGCTGTTTGGCTCAGCGGACGAGTACGCGCGGGCCATGCTCGGCTGGCTGCACCGGCTGCTGGCCTGGCGGGTATCGGTCACGCAGCACACGTATGGCGCGCTAGCCGACGATGAGTACCGGGGGCTGTATATCCCGGACTCAGAAGTCGCCGTCCTCAGCGCCGGCCTGCCATCGCTGCCGGAGCCGCTGGCAGACCGGCGCCGCGCGCTGGCTGCCGAGCGCGACGCGATCGAGGCGCGCCTGGCGGCCAGCGCCGCCGAATACGGCTCGGCTCGCTTTCCGTTCTGGCGCCTGGGCCATCTGTTCAATCTCGATCGCTTCGAGCGCGATGTCCTGCTGCTCGCGCTGGCGCCGGAGTTCGATCTGCGCTACGAGCGGTTGTACGCCTACTTGCAGGATGATGTGACGCGCAAGCGGCCCCTGGTCGATCTGGCGCTGCGCCTGCTGTGCCTCGAGCCATCCGACATCGGCGCCGCCCGCGCCGCCTTCCTGCCCAGCGCGCCGCTGCTGCGCCACGCGCTGGTCCAACTCGTTGAGGACGGCCAGCGCCAGCCAGCGCTGCTGTCGAGGGTCATCAAGATCGATGATCGGGTGGTCAACGAGTTGCTGGGGTACCCGACGCTCGACGCGATGCTCGCCCCCTTCACCGAGATCGTGCAGCCGGAGCGGTCATTCACCGAGCTGGTGCTCGTGCCGGACCTCATCGACCGGCTGCGCCAGACGTGCGCGCCGGCCGCCGGCGGCGTCGTGCTGGCGCTGCAGGGCAGCTACGGCAGCGGGCGACAGGCGATCGCCGAGGCGCTGTGCGCCGACATCGGGGTGCCGTTACTGGCCGTCGATCTCGAGCGGCTGGTGCGCTCCGATCAGCCGCCGCTCGACCTGACCCAGCGGCTGGTGCGCGAGGCCCGCCTGCGCGGGGCGGCGATCCTGTGGCAGGGCGCCGACGGTGTGCTGCGTGACGATGCGCTGGCAGTCTGGCGCAAGCCGGTGCTGGCGGCGCTCGACGCGCATGACGGGCTATCGATCCTGGCGCTGGAACTGCCATGGGAGGCGCGGGGCGCGCTGCGGCAGCGCCGCTTCTTGAGGGTGGAGGTGCCGGTCACCTCGTACACGGAGCGCGAGACGCTCTGGCAGCAGCGCCTGAACGGCGACAGCCCCGGTGAGATGACGCTGCAGGCACTTTCCAGCACCTTCCGCCTGACCGGCGGTCAGATCCGCGACGCGATCGCGATGGCGCGCTCGCTGGCGCGCTGGCACAATCGCCCGCTGGCGACGGACGACCTGTATGCTGCCTGCCGAGCGCAGTCGAGCGGCCGGCTCGACAACCTGGCCCACAAGATCCGCACCACCTACACCTGGGACGATATCGTGCTGCCGACCGATCAGATCGGGCAACTGCGCGAGATCTCGGTGCAGGTGCGCCACCGCCGCACCGTCCTCGAGAGCTGGGGCTTCGACCGGCACCTGGCGATGGGCAAGGGCGTCAACGCGCTCTTTGCCGGGCAGTCGGGCACCGGCAAGACCATGGCGGCCGACATCATCGCCGCCGATCTCGGGCTGGAGCTGTACAAGGTCGATCTGTCGACGATCGTCAGCAAGTACATCGGTGAGACGGAGAAGAACCTGGACGGCATCTTCCGCGCGGCCCGCGAGGCCAACGCTATTCTCTTCTTCGATGAGGCGGACGCGCTGTTCGGCAAGCGGTCGGAGGTCAAGGACGCGCACGACCGCTACGCCAACATCGAGGTCGGTTACCTGCTGCAGAAGATGGAGGAGTACGACGGCGTCGTGATCCTGGCGACGAATCTGCGCAAGAATCTGGACGATGCCTTCGTGCGCCGGCTGCACATCTCGATCGATTTCCCGTTTCCAGAGGAACCGGACCGGCTGCGCATCTGGCAGAAGGTCTTCCCGGTCGAGGCGCCGCTGGCGCCGGACGTCGACCTGGGCTTCTGCGCGCGCCAATTCAAGCTGGCCGGCGGCAGCATCCGCAATGTGGCGCTGCTGGCGGCCTTCCTGGCGGCTGAGGACGGCCGCCACCTGCACATGATCCACATCGCGCGCGCCACCAAGCGCGAGTATCAGAAGCTGGGCAAGCTCGTCACCGAAGCTGACTTTGGCCGGTATCTCTCGCTCATGCGCGCCGATGCCACGCCGGCCGGCATCTGAGGCCACCGACCACTCACCGTACACCGAGGAGGAGACGCATGGACCGGTACGCCGCGACCGAACGCCAGCACAGCACCGCCGTGCGCCGCTCCGCCGACGCGGCGCAGGCCGACCACGCCGACGCGCACCCCCTGCTCCAACTGCAACGCCAGGTGGGCAACGCCCAGATCGCGCGCATGCTCGCCCAGCGTCAGGGCGCGCCGGAGGAAGAGGAACTGCAAATGGCCCGCCTCCAGCGCCAGGGGAGCGAAGAGGAGGAGATCCAGATGGACCGCCTCGAGCGCCAGGAGGAGGACGAGGAGGTCCAAATGGTCCGCCTCCAGCGCCATGCCGCGCCCGGCGATGAGGCCAACGTCCCGATCATGGAGCAGCGCCTGCAGCGCCAGGAGGAGGACGAGGAGGTCCAGATGTCTCGCCTCCAGCGCCAGGAGGAGCCGGAAGAGGACGAGATGCAGATGGAGCGACTGCAACGCGAGGGTGAGGAAGACGAGGAGATCCAGATGGCGCGCGGCGACGCGCAGCGCGAGCCAGAAGTCGGCCTGGCTGGCGGGCCGATCAGCGCCGGGCTGTCCGACCGCATCTCGAGTCAGCGCGGCGGCGGCGCGCCGCTCGATCACGGCACCCGCTCGGCGATGGAGACCAACTTCGACACCAGCTTCGAGGACGTCCGCGTCCACTCCGGCAGCGAGTCGGCCGCGCTCAACCGCAGCATTGCCGGGCGGGCCTTCACCACCGGCAACGATATCTTCCTCGGCGAGAGCGCCAGCGCCTCCGACAGCGGCCTGATGGCGCATGAGCTGACGCATGTCGTCCAGCAGCGATCGATGACCGGCAGCGGCGGCCCGATGACGGTGACGGCCGCTGGCGATCAGCACGAGCAGGAGGCCGACGCGGCCGCGGCCGCCATCACCAGCGGCCAGCCGGCCGCTCACGCCGCGCAGCGCGACCACGACGACTAGGTCCCGTCGCCCGGCCTGATACCCGGCGCGGGCTTCGTCCGGCACAGTCAGGGTAGGACCGCGGTCATGACAGGTATGGCGCCAGGTTTGAAGTCGTCCGACGAGCAGCGGCAGTCATCGGCGCCTGCCAGCGCGCCCGCTGCTGCCAGGGCGCCCGCTGCTGCCAGCGCCGACCTGACGCCCATGGTCGGCAGCGCCGACGACGGCCGAGTTGTCGGGCGGCACGCGGCGCTCCTCAGCGACCCGCGCCTGGCCACTACCCCGAACCAGGCTCAGCGCGCCCTGCTGATGCGCCAGATGCAGCGTGGCTACGGCAATGCCCATGTCGCCCGCGTCATCGCCCGCATGCGCGATGCCGGCGCGGTCGGCGTCGTTCAGCGCGACTGCCCGCCCGTTGTCGAGCGGCCGCCCGTCGCACCTGCCCAGCACCCCGGTCTGCAGCAGGTGACCAAGAAGGTCGGCCAGCAGGCGGCAGCGGAGAAGCAACACCCACCAGCCAAGGCCAGAGCCGACGAGGCGCAGGCCGCCGCCACCGGGCCGGCCAATGAGGTCGCCAGCCAGGCAGCGGCCAACCAGGTCGACAAGATGGGCCAGCAGCAGCCCGGTGTCTTCGACAAGAAGGCGTTTGTGGAGGCGGTGCGCAAGGCTATCGAGGCGGCGGCGCCGAAGAACCTGGACGAGGCCGACAAGTACAAGTCGTCCGGCAAGGCAGCTCAGGTCAAAGGGCAGGTTGTCGGCCAGGTCAAGAGCGGGAAAGAAACGGCCGAGAAGGACATCAAGCAGACGACGCAGGCCGCGCCCGAGCCTGGCGGTGCGCAGCCGAAGCCGGTGACGCCGCTCAAGCCCGCCGCGGCTGGGCCTGCGCCAGCGGCGGTCGGCGCTGCCACGGCCATGCCCGCGCCCAAACCGGCCGACGAGGTGTCGCTTAAACCCGAGCAGTGCGCGACCGACAGCCAGATGAAAGAGGCCGGCGTCACCGAGCAGCAGCTGGCAAAATCCAACGAGCCGCAGTTCAATGACGCGCTGGCGGCCAAGAAGCAGGCCGACGCTCACACTGCCGCCGCGCCGCCCGCTCACCGCGCCGACGAGAAGGGTACGCTCGACCAGGCCAAGGCCGACGCCACCGGCGCCGCCGGCGTGGCGATGGGCAGCATGCGCGCCGGCAAGCTCGGCGCGCTGGCGCAGGTGGCCACGCAGCAAGGGGCAACCAAGGCCAAGGACGAGGCCGACCGCGCCAAGGTCGCCGCCGACCTGGAGGCGATCTACGGCCGCGCCAAAGCCGACGTGACCAAGATCCTGGACGGACTGGAGGGCAAGGTCACCACCGCCTTCGACGCCGGCGAGAAAGCCGCGCGTGAGGCGATGGAAAGCCACATCGACGACAAGACGACGAGCTTCAAGCTCAAGCGCTACTTGCTGCAACCAGGCGGGCTGGCGCTGTGGGTGGTGGATCAGTTCTCCAAGCCGCCTGAGCTGGACGCCATCGTCGACGCCGGTGTCAAGTTGTTCACCAGCAAGATGGACGGCGTCATCAACCAGGTAGCCGACATCGTCGGGGCGGAGCTGACCGCCGCCCGCAACCGCATCGCCCAGGGCCGCACCGAGATCAAGCAGCACGTGGCGTCGCTGCCGAAGAACCTGCAGAAGATCGGCCAGGAAGCAGCGGC
>JADLAZ010000107.1 GCA_020849725.1 Chloroflexota bacterium | reverse complement strand
TGCCCGGCGCGCTCGGCCAGCGCCGTGACGGATGCCGCGGTGGCGGCGACGCCGTCGATCGCCGCCAGCAGCGCGTGCAAGGCGTCGTCGAAGGCGCCGGCCACTTCGTCGATCTCCTCAACCACTGCCAGCCCGCGCTGCGCCTCGGCAAGTCCGGCCAGGTGGGCAGTTGCTGCACGCTCGCGATCGAAGTCACTCACCAGCGCCTGCCGCCGCTCCTCGCGGCGCGCGGCGTCGGCGGCGAAGCCCTCGGCCTCGGCGTCGCGCACGCGGTTCAGCGCGATCTGCGCCATCAGGTCCGCGCGGCGAGCGTCGGCCTGGGCCGCCTGCAGCGCCGCCAGTGCCGCGCGGTAGCGTTCGCGCTCGATCGTCGGCATTGGCCTCCTCCTCTGGTATCCACCGGGTCGGTGTCAACCGCGTGTGGAGCCGGTGCTGGCACAGCCTAGCACGCACTGTGCCACGTGGGACCATGGTACCCCTGGGCCGGCGGGCAGCACGCGCCGACTATCTGGATGCGGGAACGGTGAGCCGCGGGGAGGATCGGAACCATGGACATCGTGGCAATCGTGCAGCATCCGTTGACAGCTATCGGCGTCGCCGGTTTCTTCGTGCTGCAGGTGTACCAGTTGTCGCGCTGGACGGAGCGACAGGCCGACCTGGCGTGGTGGGGCACGGCCATCGAGGATGCCGCTGGTGTCTACCTGCGGGCTACCGGCAAGAGCCTGGGTGGACTGGAGCACGCCGACATCGACCAGATCGCGGCAGCAGTCGGCTGCCGCGCCGACATCGCCCGCTGGTGCCTGCGCGACCTGGCCCGTCGGCAAGTCGTGGCGCGGTAGGCCGCGGCGCCGTCAGGGCCGACCGCTGATGACGATCTCGGGCGACCAGACCTCCGGCGCGAGCGTGCCATCTGGGCCGACGATCGGCAGCCGTCGTCCCGTCGCCGGGTCATACAGTCCGGTCAGCAGGCGGTAGCCACCGGGGGACGCTTCGGGTGCGACCGGCAGATCGCGCCGATCGTCGATGCGCTCACCCGGCAGCCAGGCCGTCGCCGGACGCCGGCCGTCGAGCGGCTGGCCGTCGCGCTGACCCCAGACCTTGTTGTCCGGCCCGATGAGTTGACAGAAGACGACGTGGCCGGGAACCGGTCCAGTCGCTTCCCAGGTCAGCGCCACCGGGATCGGCTGACCGGGAGTGAACGGACCGGCCGGCCAGCTGATCTGGCGCAGGCGCGGCGGCTCGGTCGCGGTATCCGGCAGGGCGGCCAGCACCGTCACCGGCGTCGGCGCGGCCGGCAGCAGCGGCGCCAGCCGGGCATCGGCCGACGTGACGGCGAGCAGATAGTCGCCAGGCGCGGGTGTGGGGCCGAGGTTCACCGGCGTCAGGCGCGTGCCTGGTTCGACGATCGCGCCCGGCTGCAGCGCGGCGCTGGCGGTAGCGACCAGCCGGCCGGCGCCGTCGCGCCAGGCGACCGACAGCGTGGCCGTGCCGCCGAATGCGTGGGCAGCGCGCGTCGGATTCGGGTTCTGCAGCACGTAGTGAGCAAGATACGGCGCGCCGGTAAGCGCGCGGTTGGGTAGCAGCATCTCGGCCTGCACCGGCCGTCGCTTGCCCGGTTCGAGCAGGTAGACCCAGGTCTGGCCAAACTGGCCGGCAAGGGTGAGTCCGTCGATCTGCGCCAGATTCTCCTGGACGATGCGCCAGCCGCCGCCGGAGTACGCGAACCGGTGGAACAGGATGTAGCGCACGCCCAGGTCGCGCAGCAACCCCACGTTGCCGGCGTTCAGATGCGAGGGCGTGGCCGTGCGCCGGTCATCGGGGAAGGCGGCGGCTAGCTCGTAGTGCAGGGGTGGCACGAAGCCGGAGTAACCGAGCAGGTGCGGCAGCCAGTGGTAGGTCGAGTAGTACATGTAGCGCGTCGGCCGGGTGACGTTGGTGCGCACGCCGTCGGCCGGGAACTCGACTACCAGGCCGGGCTCCTGCTGCTCGGCCAGCCAGCGGTAGGGCGCCAGTGTCGCCTCGTCACGCTCGACCGGCACGGCCCGGACCGCGCCAGAGGCGAACTCGGCCAGCGCTACGACTGCGACAGCGACCGCCAGCCCGGTCGCCGCCCAGCGCCGCCATGGACGGGTTACATCGCCAGCGATGCGGTCCATGAGCCAGCCGAGGCCGGCGGCCGCCAGCAGCGCCGCCGCCAGCAATGGCAGCACCCCCCAGCGAGCGACATCACGCAGGCCGCGCGCGCCAGGCAGGTAGTCGTAAAGCCAGCCGTACAGCAGCGGGACCTCCCGACCGCCGACATTGACCGAGAAGCCGAATGACAGCACCAGTCCGACCGCGCCCAGCGCAAGCAGCGCCAGCGTCAGCCGCCGGCGCACGGTCACCGCGCCGACCACGGCCAGCGCCGCCACCGCGAATCCCGGAAAGAGCGGGTTGGGGTAGCGCTCCGGCAACTGGCGGCGATAGAGCCGGCTGTCGGGCGCAACCGAGACATAGCTCTTCGGTGTCGCCGCCAGCTCGTCGACATCCTGCGCGGTGCGCTCGAACGCCATCACCTGGCGCACTGCGAAGTAGGGCAGGCTGACCGGCGTCATCACCAGCGCGATCGCCAGACCGGCGCCGACTAGCCCCAGCAGTCGGGGCCGGCTCGGCCGTCCGTCACGCCACGGCGGCCGAACCAGAAGCACGATGGCGCAGGCGACGGCGGCCAGGTAGGCGTAGTAGAACGACGACAGCGCCTGGAGCAAGAACGCGACGGTAAACCCGACCGCCCAGGCTGGCCGGCTGGTGCGCAGAAAGCGCACCAGGCACCAGAGCACCAGCGGCAGCCACTGCAAGCTGAGCAGGTTTAGATGGCTGAGATGGCCAAAACGATAGGGCAGAAAGGCAAAGGCCAGCCCGGCCAGGAGCGCCGCCGGCCAGCGCGCCGTCAGCTCGCGCGCCAGCAGCGTAGCCGTCACGATGCTGGCGGCAAAAGTGAACAAGACGATCAGATTGTAGGCCAGCACGTCGTTGCCGGTCAGCCACCAGACCGGCGCGTAGAGCAGCGCTACGCCGAGCATCGACTCGGAGTAGGCCAGCGGCGACGGGAATGGCTGGAAGGTGTTGGCCTCATAGAGCCGCAGCGGGTCGCGCGCCAACTGGTGCAGGTCCCACTTCAGCGTCCAAATCTGCAGCAAGGGATCGCCGAGATCCTGGACGCTGCCGGCGGCATTCGCCGCCAGCGGCCAGGTCATCCCGATCGTGGCCAGCACGGCCACCAGCACCAGCAGCGCGTACGGCCGGATGGCAGAGAGACGCATCACGGCCGATTCTACGGTCCGGCTCGCCGGCCGGCAACCTGGTCGATGCTGTGGGACACCCTGAGCATGTGCTGGTGCTGTCGCAGTCGCCGGACGTGTGCGATGCTGCTCGTCATGCGCGGCAGTGATGGAACGAGATGCCGACAGTGGCAGGAACGCCAGGAGGGAATGCCATGCGTGAGGTTCGCTGGGAGCGCCTGTTCCGCGACGAGCTGGAGCGCGCCTTTGCCGAGCGGCCGGTCGTCTACTTCGCCTACGGCCTGTGCGAGCCGCACGGGCCACAGAACGCCGTCGGCCTCGACTCGCTCAAGGCGCACGCCATCGCCTGCGCCACTGCCCGTGCCCATGGCGGCATCGTCGCGCCGCCCGACTACTGGCACATCCACGAGTTGGGTGGCTATGCGGCCTGGGCCGACCGCGCCGTCGGGCCGGTCGAGCGCGCCTGGCTGACCGCCGTGCCGCCCTGGGTCCACTTCCACAGCATCTGCTACCACCTGCGCACCGCCGACGTGCTCGGCTTCCAGGCCGCCATCCTGCTGACCGGCCACTACGGCCCCAACTGGCAGGACCTCAAGACGCTGGTCGACCTGGTCCAGCCGTTCGTCGGCACGCGCCTGTACGCCCTGCCCGACTTCGAGGCCAACCAGCCCGGCTTCGCCGGCGACGGCCGCTCCGGTGGCGACCACGCCGGCCGGGTCGAGACGTCGCTGCTGTGGGCGCTCGAACCCGCCTGCGTCGACGTGTCGCGCCTGCCGTCCCCGGACGACCCCGGCCCGCACTTCGCCATGGGCGCCGACGCCCGCCAGGTCGACCGGCGCACCGGCGAGCGCATGGTCGCCGACGAAGTGCGCTTCCTCGGCGCGAAGGCAGAGGAGTTGCTGGCCGCCTACGCGCACGCGCGGCCGGCGCACACGCTGCGCACCTTCGCCGACGTCGAGCGCCTCTGGACTACGGTCGTGCTGCCGGCGCTGCCAACGTTCCGGACGATGCAGCCGCTGTGGCCGGACCAGCAGCCGCCCGCACCCGACTCGCCCTGGTTCGCCAACTGGCCGATCCCGCCAATACGATAGTGGCCGGCGATTGCGGTCGCAGCCGTTGTGTGGTGCTCTGCCACGGAACTCACGTGCGCGGGCCTCTGTGGTGGCAACCATCCCACCCAGCCCGCGCAGGCGGGCTTTGTGGCGCGGCAGCGCCCCCAAGGCGCGACTTCAGTCGCCGGCCCCTGCCCGATTCTGGGCGAACGCCGCGTGCCAGGCCGCCAACCGGTCTGGCTCGCCAGGGCCGGCGTGGACGACCAGCCGGTAGCGGAAGGCACGCCCGTCGCCCGCGACCGTCCAGTCACCCTGCAGCGACGGCGACGGGTTGATCAGCCCCTGGCCGTCGACGCGCCAGGCCGACGGGTAGCCCAGGTTGTCGGGGTGGTCCAGCACCGCCACGCCGTGCCAGGCGCTGGCCAGCTTGTCGTCGGCATTCCAGGCCGGCGCGCCGTCGAACGGCGCCGATACGTCGCACCAGGCGGCGCGCGCCTCGCTCGTCGCCGGGCCGGTCTGGCCGGCGCTGTTGACGTGCCGCCGCTCCGGGTGGCTCACCGGCCGCACCGCCAGCCCGCCGTAGTCGTAGCGCCCGATCGTCACCGGCTCACCGGCCGGCCGCAGCGTCCAGGTCAGGTCGATCACGTAGTGGTCGGCGGCCGGTGGCTGGATGCGCCAGGCCTGCTCCTCGATCAGCACCGTCCGGCCGGCCGGGTCCTGCCAGGCGTTCGTCGCCCGCCAGCGCGCGCCGCCGTCATCCAGCGCCACCTCGCTGACGGCCTCATGGACGATCGTGCCGCGCTCGGCGGCCGGCGTGCGGTGCTCCGTCCAGAAGTCGAGGCCGGCGACGGCGTGCAGCGCGGTGAAGACGCCGTGCTGCCAGGGGTGGTCGGTCGGTCGGTCCTGCGTCAGCACCTGGGCGCTGGCGACCGCTCGCAGCGGGTGCAGGTAGGCCCGCGCGCCCGGCTGGCAGACGTAGGTGACGGCCGGCACATCGGCATCCGCGCCGGGCAGCACCGCCGTCGCCGGCAGCGGCCACCCGACCTCCAGCCGGCGGTTGACGTCATGCCGCAGCCACATCCCGGCCGGCGGGTCAGTCGGATGAGCCATGTCCATCTCTCCTATGCAATGCGCATGTGCGTCGCCATTCCTCAGCCCGCAAGCCGTACTCGAGGCAGTCAGCACGCTGCCCGTTCTTCGGCTCGATGTCCTGATAGCACCGGTCGAGACGCAGCCCGGCCTTCACGAGCACGCGCGCCGAGGCAGCGTTCGCCGCCCAGCACCAGGCCGAGATGCGAGGGCCAGTCAACTGCGAGAAGCCGAAGTCGATGATGGCCCGCGCCGCTTCCGTCGCGTATCCCTGACCCCAGGCGTCCCGGTGCAGCATGTAGCCGAAGCCCAACTCGCCGGCATAGCGCGACGACCGCCCGATGCCGATCCAGCCAATCACGCTCTCGTCCGCACGTCGGGTGATCGCCAGGTTGTAGGCGTGGCGCGGCCGTTCGCGGTTGTGGGCGATGACCTCCACCAGCCAGGCCAGTGCCTGCTCCAGCGACTCCGGCTGGAAATCCATGAAGCGGGCGACCGCGGGATCGGAGCGGAAGGTGTGGACGGCAGCCAGGTCCGCGTCGCCAAAGTCGCGCAGGACGAGGCGAGGCGTGACAAGCGATAAAGACGGAGCGTCAGCCATGCTTCTTTTCCGATCGGCCGGACCACCGGGCCTCGGTCCCGGCCGCGCCGCGCGTGGCGCGCGTGTCTGATCGATGCTAGCCGATGCGGAAGTGCGCGACGAGATCGTCCGGCAGCGTGATGCCGAGGCCCGGCGCAGTCGGCAGCGGAATCGCCCCATTCACGACCGGCAGGCCGACCTGCTGCAATGCCCGCCGCAGCGGCGACCAGTAGACCTCCGGCGCGACGTATTCGAACAGCGGCGTGATCGGCGACATCGCCGCCAGGTGCACCGTCGCCGCACTCAGCAGGTGCGTCGACCAGTTGCCAGGGCAGACCAGCGCGCCGCGCGCCCGCGCCAGATCGACCACCCGCCGCGCCTCGGTCAGCCCGCCGACCGTCGTCATGTACGGCTGAACCACCTGCACGCCGCCTCGGTCCATCAAGTCCAGGAACTCCCAGCGCGTCACCGTGTGCTCGCCGGCCGCCAGCGGGAACGGGCAGCGCGGCGCCAGCGCGGCGTAGGCGGTCAGCGCATCGACCGGGAACGGCGTCTCCAGGAAGGCGATCTCGAATTCGGCCAGTTGCTCGGCCACTCGCAGCGCCGTCGGTACGTCGTTCCAGAAGTAGCCGACGTCGACTGCCAATTGCCGCGCCGGCCCCAGCACCGTTCGCGCCCGCCGCGCCGTCTCGACGATCGTCGCCGGCGCGGAGCGGGTCGGCTCGACCTTGACGGCGCGGAAGCCGAGGCCCACCAGCGTCTCCGCTTGCACCTCCTGCTGCCGGACGACGCTGTCGTGGTCGTCGCGGTCGTGATAGAGCGTGCAATACGGCACGACCTCGCGCCGCCAACCGCCGCCGGCGACCTGATCGGGCGCGCGCTCCGCCCCGCCGAGCAGCTCGTAGACCGGCCGGCCCAGCGCCTGGCCGTAGATGTCCCAGGCGGCCACGTCCAGCGCCCCCAGGCAGATGATCGCCCAGCCGCGCCGGCTGCTGTGCATCAGGCTGTCGTAGAGGCGGGTCCAGAGCCGCTCCGGCGGGCAGGGGTCCTCGCCCAGCGCCCGCTGCCCCAGGAGCGAGTCCGGCCCGTCCAGCACCGCCCGCGCCACGCCCGGCGGCACGGCGAAGACCTCCGACGTGCCGGTGATGCCGGCGTCGGTGCGCACCCGCAGCACCGCCAGCGCCGCCACCCGCGCATCGACCAGCCCGGCTGGCAGCGGCTCCGGCGGCGACGGGTCACCCAGGACGACGATCTCGGTGGCAGTGATCTTCACATTCCCTCCCGGCGAACTCGCATTGATGTCATCACTGCGGCGAGATTCCCGGCCACTCGCTTGCTGCGCTGGTCGATGGCGTCCAGCACGCGGTCGGCAGCGGCAGGATTGTCCGCCGCGAAATAGGCCCAGATCGCCAGCAGTTCTTCCTGTGCCTGCCGGGTAACCAGCACCCGGCTCATGGGGTGAGCGATGCCGGTTCAGCCGCGAAGCGCCGGCGGGCCTGCTGCTTGATCGCCGCCACGTCGAGGGGGCCGGCCGAACCACTGGCGATCCCCTCCTCCCACAGCCGGCGCACCTCGTCGATCTGCTGTTGTCGCAGGGTGCGTTTGAGCTTCCAGTCCCACGATGCATCGCAGATGACTTCGCTGTTGGACGCGTACTCGCCGATGGCGATGGCCTCACGCGCCAGCGCAGCCATGTCCTGCGTCAGGGCGATGCTGATGCGTTCGATCGTCGCCATACGGCCTCCGCTACGGTGTTACTTGGTACTACTTGTTAGTACCACTCGCTGGCCCAAGTGGCAAGCTCCCCGTGTACTGCTCCCAGGCCAACCGCATCGAGCCTCACACCCGCAGCACCGGGAACTCCGTCACCCGCAGGTTCGTGCACCCATATGGAATCAGCGTCACTGCCTCCACCGGCTCGGCCGACACGACCGGGCTCGGTGGCGGCGGCGCGGCGGCGTTGTGCGCCAGCGTCCATCCCGGCAGCCGCCGGCCCGGCGCCGTCGCGACCACCGGCGCGCCGTCGGGCGAAAAGGGCACGTCGCCGACCGGCCGCTCCTCAAACCGCAGCGACCGCGCCGGGTCGGCCGGGTCCAGCGCCAGCGCGTAGTTCCACGGCGTCGTCGGCTCGACCGCCCAGTCGGCGTGCGGCCGCTCGCCGCCGATCTGCCGCCAGTCCTCGCCGAGGCGCAGGCTGTAGAGCAGCGGCCCGCGCGCGATCGCCACACTGTCGTTGAAGCCGCGCTCCACTCGCGCTCGCATCGGCAGGCGCAGCGTCAGCGCCGTCGTGCCGCTCCACGCCCGCTCCAGCCGGTGGACCGTCCCGGCCGGCAGCGCCAGCGGCGGCTCGCCCGCCACCGTCAGCGTCGCGCCGTCGCACCAGGCCGGCACCCGCAGCAGCAGCGGGAAGCGCGCCGGCCGCTCGACCGTCACCGTCAGCGCCACTGTCTCGCGGAACGGGTAGTCGGTGTCCACCGTCACCTGGACCGGCACGCCGCCCAGCACCGTCCGCACCACGCACGGCGCGTAGCTGACCGCCGCCAGCCCGCCGTCCGGCGTCGCCAGCCACAGGTGCGCCGCCAGCTTCGGCCAGCCCTGGTGCATGTTCGCCGTGCAGCAGCCGAAGTTCGGCTCCAGCCCGAAGATGTTGGCGTCGGCGGCGTTGTTGGTGTAGACGCGGTCCTCGGCCACCCGGCAGACGACCTGGTTCACCTGCTGGTCGTACTGGTGCGCCCACATGTCGGGCGAGAACGTCGCCGGCAGCGCGTTGAAGGCCAGCCGCTCCAGCCGGTCGGCCAGGTCCAGCTCGCCCAGCACCGTCAGCAACACCTCCAGCGAGTAGAGGTACTCGACGACCGCGCACAGCTCGGTTCCCTGCGACGGGCTGCGCCCGGCCAGGTGCTCGTCGCCGCTGAAGATGCCGGTCACCTGGCCATGATGCCGGTCCTGGGCTGCCATCAGCCGCCGCGCGCCGGCGCGGTCGTCGGCGTCGCCCGACTGCCGGTACCAGACCGCCGGCTGCTTGATCGCCATCGCGTTGTTGACGACGTGCGTGATCAGCGTGCAGTCCTCGCGCCGCGTCTTCGCGTGATAGGGGAAGGCCGCGCCGTGCGCGCTCCAGTCGAAGCCCTGCGCCCGCACCGTCGCCGCCAGGTCCAGCAGCCAGGCGGCCGGCTGCCGGTCGTAGAGCCAGTGGATGGTGACGACCAGGTCCGCCCAGCGGAAATGCCCCCACGAGCGCAGCGGCTGCTCGGCCAGCAGCGCCGCCAGCCGGCGCAGGAAGCGCTCGATCGTCGCCACCGGCCGCGTGTCGCCGGTCGCCTCGACGTACTGCGTCAGCGCCTTCAGCAGCGGGTAGCGCGGCCAGGGGTCCAGATCGTGGCCGCTGCGGCTGCCGGCCTTGTCCAGCGGCCCGAGCCAGCCGTCCTCGTGCTGGTGCGCCACGATGTAGTCGACCCAGCGCCGCACCTTCGCCAGCAGCGCCGCGTCCTCCAGCAGCACCGCCAGCGGCACGACGCCGTCCAGCCAGTACGGCCCGCGCTCCCAGCCCTCGGCCTCGCCGCCGATCCAGCCACTGCGGGCGATGTCCGGCCAGAACTCGTCCAGGTGACCGCTCAATCCATCGGCCTGGATGCGCAACTGCCGCCGCAGCCAGCCGTCCGGCCGGATCTGCCCCACGGGCAGCGGCCGCAGCGCCAGGTCGCGGAGGCCCATACCCTCAGTCATCGTTCCCCCACTCCTTTGCTCGCCGGACCGGCCCGCTCAGGCGGTCAGCCCGCCGTCGATCATGTAGACGCCGCCGGTGCAGTAGCGGCTCTCGTCGCTGGCCAGGAACAGCACCAGCTGCGCGACCTCCTCCGGCAGGCCGTAGCGCCCCAGCGGCGTCCGCGCCACCCGCTCGGCCTTGGCCCGCTCCGGCGCGGCCGGGCTGGCGCCCGCTTCAATCGAACGCATCATGCGCGTCTCAACCGGGGATGGGTTGACGGTGTTGACCCGGATGCCATCCGCCGCCCCCGCCAGCGCGGCGCTGCGCATCAGCCCGATGACGGCGTGCTTGCTGGTCGCGTATGGCGCTAGCATCGGACTGCCGCGCACCCCGGCGATCGACGACGTGATGATGATGCTCCCACCGGCGCCGCGCTGCTGCATGTGCGCCATCACCCGCGTCACGCCCAGCCAGACGCCGCGCACGTTGACCGCCATCACCCGGTCGAACGCCTCATCTGGCTGCTCGACGAGCGGCGCGACGACGCCCTCAACGCCGGCGTTGGCGAAGAGAATGTCGATGCCGCTGTGGCGCTCGATGGCCGCGCGCACATAGCGGTCGCTATCGTCGGCGCTGGTGACGTCGGCCGCCACCGCGCTGACGCGCTCGCCGCCAATCGCCGCGACCGCCGCCTGCAGCGCCGCCGCGTCGACGTCGACCAGCACCACCATCGCGCCCTCGGCGACGAACAGCCGCGCCGTCGCCTGGCCGATGCCGCCCGCGCCGCCCGTGATAATCGCTACCTTCCCGTCAAGCCGCGCCATGCCACACTCCTGCCGCTGCCGGTTCACTGGCGCAGTATCCCCTGGGTCGGCCGCGGGCGCACGAGGCAGCCACGCTTCGGCCAGACCCAGCCCATCACGTCCCGACGCGGTAGCGGAGGTAGACCATGCCGTTGCCGAACCGGCGCTCATCCAGCAGTTCGAGCGGCGCCTGCACCTGGTCGGGGAGCGCTCTGACGCCGCCGCCGACCACGACCGGCGCGACGATCAGGTGGACCTCGTCGACCAGCCCGGCCGCGAGTGCCTGACCGGCCAGGTCGGGACCGCTCACGGCAAGGTCGCGGTCCGCGAGCGCCTTCATCTGCCGGACCGCCGACGGGTCGAAATCCCGCTCGATGCGCGTCCGGGCGCTGGCGACCGCCGTCAGGCTCCGGGAGTAGACGATCTTGTCGGCTGCCTGCCAGATCGCTGCGAAGTCGTAGAGCGCGGGCGGCTGGTCGGCGTGGGTGTGCAGCGTCTCCCACACCGCCATCACCTCGTACATCCGCCGCCCGTAGAGGTAGGCACCGACCGGCCGTGCCAGGTCGTTGACGAACGAATGGACTTCCTCATCCGGCGCGGCCCAGTCGAAATTGCCGTCCTCATCCGCGACGTAGCCGTCGAGCGACGTGAGCATGAGATAGATCAGGCTGGCCATCGCACCCTCCCCAGTCGGACGCCTGGTAGGTGGCCTACCAGCGGCACAAGGAGTAAACGGGTCGACACGACCAGTGTCGCGGCAGCGGGCAGTGACAGGCGGCGCCTCATGCGGCATCGGCGCCAGCGTTCGACACAGGGCGGCGTTGTACGGCCGGCGACAGAGGGCGCTGGCGCGCGTCACGACCAGCGGCACGCTCGCCGGCAGGTCATTCTCCGTCACCGTGTCGCGGAGCGCTTGCTCCTGACCGTGGCCGGTCGCTGGCCACCGTCGTTCTACCTTGGCGCGGCGATCGTGGCCCCGCGCCACCGCCGTTCCCCCAACGGAGAGCGACGCATGCCAATCGCCGACCCACGCCTGGCGTTCCTCGCCGCCTGCGGCGCCTTGCTGCTGGCCGCGCTGCTGCTGGCCGCGCCCGGCCCACCTGCGCGCCGTTCGCCCCGCGAGCCTGGCCGCCGCGCCCGCCGCCGCCGGTCTGACGACTCGCCCGGCTGCCTGACCGGGCTGGCGCGGTACGCCGGCGTCCTGCTCGGCGCGCTCGCGCCGGTAGCCATCCTGCTCGCCGGCCAGCCGTTCAGTTGGCCGCTGGCGCTGGCCGCCGTCGCCAGCGTCGTCCTCGGCGCCGGCGCGGTCACGCTCGCCGCTACCGGCTGGCTGGCGCTGCTGCGGCGCGGCCCCGACCCGGTCGATACCCAGTTGGAGGTCACCGGCACCCTCTTCGATCTCACCACCTACACCAACATGCCGCTCAACGCCGGCCCCAAGGACCTCGACGATTGCCTGGGCATCGCGCTGCTGCTGCTCATCGGCGGCCTGTTCCTGCTCGGCATCATCGCCGGCGGCCTCGTCGCCGAGCGCCTCCTGCCCGCGCCAACCACCACCCTGCGCCGCGTCGCGCGCGGCGCGCTCTGCTTCGCCTACGCGGCCGTGTTCATCGCCGGCGTGGCGCTGCTGGTGCGCGTCGTCGCCGCGTGACGCGGCCCGCCCACCCTCAGTAGTACTGCCGGATGTAGCTGTACGCCTTGTCGAACAGTTCCTGGTCGGTGTGCAGCTTGTACTTCAGCAGCGTCCGCCGCAACTCGCGCTGCACCAGCCGCTCGCCCTGGCTCGTGCGCTGCCAGTCGGGAAAGCGCACCTTCTTCACGATGTCGTCGATGTCGGCCACGATCCGCTCGACGATGATGTGCGTGTTATGATTCTTGGCCTCGGCGAACAGCTCCGTCAGCGCCTCCCGCGCTCGGTCGCGCTCCTCGACCGGGTCCGTCGCCCGCTCGGCTTCGACGACGTCACGCGCCAGTTCGAGAATCGCCTTCAGGAACTCCAGGCTGGTCAGGACGCCCTGCTCGTGCCGCTCCCGCACCCGCTCCAGTCGTTCGCCCAGCGCCGTGAAGGTGGGGTTGCCGGGGTGCTTGCGTAGCCGGGCGATCAGCTTGATCTCGATCTCGTGCGCCTTCTTCTCCGGTTCGAGATCGTTCAGCACCTCCTCCAGCACCGCCGGGTTGAGCACCAGCGTCTCCACGTCATCGCGCATCGCCTCGACATGCACGTTGCGGTTGATCAGGTCAATCGTCTTGGCCCCGAGCGCATGCCAGAGCAGCTTGCCGTTGCCGCTCGGCGGCTTGACCGACTCGTACACCTGGGTCAGCCAGCGGTAGTCCGTCTCGTGCGGCGCCAGGCACGGGTCGGGCGACAACGCCTCCCAGATCGTGCCGAGAACGCTGTACTGCGCGGCGAACTTGTCGCGCACCTCATTCGTCGGCAGCCGCTGCTGCGCGGCGCTCAACCCCTCGTAGCCGCCGATCGTGCGGTCCAGCCCGGCAAAGAAGGCCAGGCACGCCTCCATTTGCAGCGGCAGCGCCAAGCGCAACTCGTCGATGTTGCTGACGACCTGCTGCACCGCCTGCTCGTCGAAGTCCAATGCACGAGCAACGTCGTCGAAGATGCCGATGTAGTCGACGATCAGCCCGTGCGTCTTCTCCTGGCCGAACGTCCGGTTCGTCCGGCAGATCGCCTGCAAGAGGTTGTGGTCCTTCATCGGCTTGTCCAGGTACATCACCTGCAGGATCGGCGCGTCGAAGCCGGTCAGCAGCTTGTTCGTCACGATCACGAACTGGAGCGGGTCGGCCGGGTCGCGGAAGCGGTCGAGCAGGTTCTCCTCGGCGTCGCGGTCGCGCGCGTGTCGCTTCCACGCCGCCGGGTCGCCGGGCGCGGTTGTCATGACGATGGCGCTGGCCTCCGGATCGAGCAGCTCGTCCATCGCCGCCTTGTAGAGCACGCAGCACTCGCGGTCGAAGACGACCACCTGCGCCTTGAAGCCGTTCGGTTCCACCTTCTCCCGGAAGTGATTGACCATGTGCCCCACGACGGCGCGAATGCGCTCCGGGTTCTTCACCAGCACTGCCATCTTGGCGGCGCGCTTGGCCAGGTCATCGCGGTCCTGCTCGCTCAGGTCGCCGGTGATGCGCGCGTACGCCTCGTCAATCGCCGCCTCATCGATCTTCAGCCGCACCTCCGGCGCCTCGAAGTGCAGCGGCAGCGTCGCCCGGTCGCGGATCGAGTCCTGGAACGAGTAGCGGCTCAGGTAGCCCTGCTCGTCCTCGTCCGCGCCGAAGGCCCAAAAGGTGTTGCGGTCGGCGCGGTTGATCGGCGTGCCGGTCAGTCCGAACAGGAACGCGTTCGGCAACGCCTCGCGCATCTTGCGCCCCAGGTCGCCCTCCTGCGTCCGGTGCGCCTCGTCGACCAGGACGATGATGTTCGAGCGCTCGTTGAGCTGGCCGCCGGCCTCGGCGAACTTGTGGATCGTCGTGATCAGCACCTTGCGCGCGTCCTGCGCCAGCAGCGTCTGCAGATCCTGTCGGCTGGCCACGCCGACCATGTTCGGCACGTCGGCGGCGTTGAAGGTGGCGGTGATCTGCGTGTCGAGGTCGATGCGGTCGACGACGATGATGACGGTCGGGTTGCCCAGCCGGGGATGCAGGCGCAGCTTCAGCGCGGCGAAGACCATCAGCAGCGACTTGCCGCTGCCCTGGAAGTGCCAGATCAGCCCCTTCTTCGGCGCACCGGCGACGACGCGCGCCACCAGCTTGTTCGTCGTCTCGTACTGCTGGTAGCGGCAGATCAGCTTGATGCGCCGGTGCTTTTTGTCCGTCGCGAACAGCGTGAAGCTCTGCATGATGTCCAGCACGATCGCCGGCCGCAGCATGCTCGCCACCGTCGCCTGGACGTGGTGCAGTTGGCCCTCCTGCTGGGTGTCGTCGTCGCGCCACGGCCCCCATTGCTCGATCGGCAGCCGGATCGCGCCGTACCGAAACAGCCGCCCCTCGGTCGCGAACGAGAAGACGTTCGGCACGAACATCGCCGGCGCCTGCTTCTCGTAGATCTCATTGATCTGGTAGGCGCCGTCGAACCAGGTCACGGCGCTGCGCGTCGGCGTCTTGGCCTCGCCGATGACCAGCGGCAACCCGTTGACCACGAACACGACGTCGAAGCGCTTCTCGACCGTCCCGGCCTGGTAGGTCCACTGGTTGGTGACGACCAGATCGTTGTTGGCCGGGTCGGCTGCGTCTACCAGCCGCACCGGCACGTGCGCGCCGTCCGCGCCGAACGGCATCGTCTTCTCGCCGCGCAGCCAGGCCAGGAAGTTCTCGTTCGCTCGCACCAGCCCGTCGGCCTGCACCGACAGCAGGATCGCCCGCAGCGCGTAGATCACCTCATCGGCGCGGTCGGGCTGGGCGGTGATCTCCGGGTTGAGCCGGACCAGCGCCGCCCGCAGCCAGTCCTCGACCAGCACATCGGTGAGCTTGCGCGGCACGTCGCCATGCGCCACGTAGCGCCAGCGCGCCGGCCGCAGCGCCGCTCCGAGCGACCCGTCCCAGCCCGGCGGCCGCTCGCGCACCACCGCGCCGCCCGCGCCGGCCTTCGTCGCGGTGTCGAGGATCATCTGTTCGACGGTGTTAGCCTCATTAAAGCTCACGCCGTCACCTCCCACTGGCCGCCGCGATCGGGGCCGACGCGCCGGAGGCGTCCGGCGGCGCGCAATCTCGACACCTGCTTCTCGACGGCCCGCTGGGAGATGGCAAGCCGGCGCGCCATCGCACTGGCCGACAGCGTCGGGTCTTCCCGGAGCAACGCCAGGATTTTCTCCGAACTTTTCTCCGAACTTTTCTCCGAAC
>JADLAZ010000106.1 GCA_020849725.1 Chloroflexota bacterium | reverse complement strand
GGCTTGCACTTGAGGCATTCCTCGGGCACCGGGAACGGCGGGAACAGGCCTTCCGTGGACAGACTGGTGTCGGCCACCGACGGCACCGGGGTGCCGGCGCTCAGCGCCAGCCCGGTGGCCATCGCGATCGGGTCGAACAAGGCCCCGGCCGACCAGGCCGCGCCATCGAAGACGCTGTAGTGCAGCGCCTTCTCCGACGCGTCCGGGTCGGGATTGGCGTCCTCGGTCCAGACCACGATCACGCCCTCGCCCAGTTGCGCCAGCGCGGGATCCATCACGCTGGTGCCAGCGGCGATCTCCAGTGCCGGGTCCCAGGCGCTGCCGTCCCAGATCGACGACATCAGGTGGCTGGACCCGTCGGCGGCGCGGGCCAGCCAGGACAGGACCAGGTTGCCCTGGCCATCGCGACCGATCGCCAGCGCGCTGTCCATGCCCGCGGTGCTGGCCACGGTCGTCATCGTGCCCCAGCTGCCGCTCGATTCGTCGTACAGGGCGTAGACGACGTCGCCGGCGTCGAGCGCGGCCTCGTAGTCCTCGAGTGTCGGCGCGGTGCCCAGGGCGCTGCTGTCGGCGTGGCTCCATACCACCATGCGCCGTCCCAGACCATCGACGGCAGCGGCGGCGAAGGTGTTGATGCCCGCGCTGCCGCCCAGCGCCACCGGGGCGTCCCAGGTGGAGCCGTTGAATTCGGCCACCATCACGCTCGACCCGATCGCCAGCGTCGGGTCGTCCATGTGCGTCCAGGCGCCGAACAGGGTGCCGTCGTCATTTGCCAGTGACAGCGCCGAGTCGGCCAGCAGGTCGTCCGAGACGTCGGCCAGCACGTGGTTGGCCCCGTAGGCGTTGCCGGTGCCCAACAGCGCCGCCGGGTCGTATTGCGGGCCGCTGGCATCCTGCGTCTGCAGCGGCGCGCCTTCGGCTTCCAGCGCACCGGCGCTGTAGAAGTCGATCGAGAACACCTCGTTGAAGGTGAACCAGCCGATGTTGCCGCTGAACGTGATGTTGCCGGTGATGGACTTGAGCCGCACCGCCGGTGCGATGTCCACCGTGACGGTGATGTCACCCTGCAGCCGCGCCGAGTCGCCGCCGGTGACGTCGAGTTGTGCATACACGCCCAGTGTGCCGCTCAGGCTGGCTTCGGCGATGCTCTCGGGCCAGACGAAATCGGGGAATGGCTGGGTGAAGCTCCAGGACATGCCGGTGAAGCTCGCGCCGCCACCGAAGGTGATGCCGTCCTCGAACTCGAGGCCGAAGCGCCTGGCCAGGCCAACCCCCAGCGAGTAGGCGAGGTAGGCGCTGGTCACCGCCGGGTGCGGAATCTTGCTCAGCAGCGTGGACAGGCCGTAGCGCCAGTCGAACTGCGCGCTCGCGCCCCAACCGGCCTTGGCGCCATTGAACAGCCAGTCCTTGGAGGCCTGGTTGACGGTCCACTCGGCGCTCACGTTGCCGTTGCCGGAGATGGTGGAGCGGATGCTGCTGCCCTTGAACGAGCCCGATATCTGGCCTTGCGCGCCCAGCGTGGCGACGCAGTTGTTCTCGCCGACAGAGCCCGAGAGCGCCAGCGCGATCTCGGCCTCGGTGCCGAAGAAGTCCCACGGCCCGAATTTCCATTGCCGGCCGTAGGCCACGCTCACGCCCTCGGTGTCGAGCGCCACGTCGGCGCTCGCCTGCACGGCCTGCGGCCAGACGAAATCGGACGCGCTGAGCGCGAAGATGTCGTAGTAGACGTCGGTGTCGTCCTGGATGTCGCCGTCACTCTTCAGGTGCGTGATCATCACCAGGCCGTTGTCGCCGACGATGATCTGGGCACCCACGTCCATCGTGGCGTCGTCGGTGAGCTGCACCGGAGCCGACCACTCGAAGCCGTCGCCGGACCTGGCGCGCGCCACCGCATACCAGATCTCGGCGTCGTTGCCCTTGCCCTGCTGCCAGGCGACGATGATGCCGGCATCCGCGCCATCGAACAGCTTGCTGCTCGATGCGATCGCCGGGCCATAGCTGTCGCCCGTGGAGAGTGCCTGCGCGTCGCGCCACTGCCCGCTGCCGGCGTCGAACCAGGCGTGCCAGATCTCGCCATCGCGGCTCCACACCATGTGGGTGACGCCGTTGGCGTCACGCTCGAGCGCGGCGCTGCTGTCGTTGTGGCTGCCGATCCCGCCCAGCGGCTGGATGTAGATGACGCCGGCGTCGCCGGGCTGGGTGTGACCGAGCGTGACCTGTGGCAGCGTCTGGTCGATCTGGCCGTTGCGATCCATGTCGAGCGCGCGGCCGACCGCCATCACCTTGTACGCGCCCGGGGTCAGGCGCCCGAAGGTGAAGGAACCGTCGTCGTCGCTCAGCGCGCTCGCCTTGTACTGCAGGCTGCCGTCGCCCTTGACCAGGTAGGCGGCCATCTGCACCGCCGGCAGGCCGGTATCGGATTCGGCATCGCGCACCTGCCCGGACAGGCTGGAATAGGGCACGAAGTCCGGGTTCTGCTGGTACATGCGCGCGAAGATCTCGCGCACGTCGCGCACCGGACGGCCGGGTTCGGAGACCTGCGTCATCATCAGGTCGAGCACCTGCACGTACTCGCCCCAGGTTGCTCCGATCAGCGGCTTGATGCGGCCCCAGAACACCGTCCAGGCCTCGTCGGCGATTCCCGCGGGCCGGATGCTCGCCTCGATCGTTCCCCAGTCCTCGATCAGCCGGGTGTCGTCGGCCAGGATGCGCCCGACGCGGATGTCGAGCGGCCCGGCCTGGCCCGGGCTCTGGAACACCAGCGGCACGCTGTAGCGCGCGCCCGGGCGCAGGATGTCCATCGGACCGTCGATGCTCGCCGCCATGATCTGCAGCGGCGTGGTGCGCATGTCGCTGGCCGAGAAGCCGACCGGCGTGGCGCTGTAGCTGGTCAGGATCATGAGAGGCGCCGCGGTGTCGGCGCCGCC
>JADLAZ010000105.1 GCA_020849725.1 Chloroflexota bacterium | reverse complement strand
GGCAACTGGTGGCGCTGGCGCGCGTCCTGCTGCGCGACCCGGCCATCCTGATCCTGGACGAGGCGACGGCCAGCGTTGACCCGCTGACCGAGGCGCAGATCCAGGAGGGGCTGGAGGAGGTGATGGCTGACCGCACCAGCATCATCATCGCTCACCGCCTGTCGACGGTGCGCACCGCTGATCGTATTATCGTCCTCGACCGCGGCCGGATCGTCGAAGAGGGCACGCACGACGCATTGCTGGCACGCGGTGGCTCCTACGCTGCCATCTACAACGCCTACTTCCGCCACCAGTCGATCGAGTACATCGAGGCCGCCGGCCGCGTCGCCGACGACTGAGCCAGGCCATCGGGAGGGAGCGGGCCATGCAGCACCGCGCGCTCGGGCACACCGGGTTGTCCGTCTCGCTGGCCGGGCTGGGCACGGGTGGGCCGAGTCAGTTCGGCCAGAGCGGCCAGCTCTCGTTCGCTGAGCAGGACGCGCTGCTCCATCGCGCGCTCGACCTGGGCATCACCATCTTCGATACGGCCATGGCCTACGGCGACAGCGAGGAGTTGCTCGGCCGGGCGCTGGCGGATGTGCCCCGCGACCGCTACGTCCTGACGACCAAGCTGACGCCGACGCGCGTGCCGCGGGCGACCTACACTACGACGCCGCCCGGCGACACCGCCGCCGACCTGATCGCCCCCGATGACGTCGCCGATCTGTGCCGGGCCAGTCTGCGCCGGCTGGGCGTCGATGCCATCGACGTCTACCAGGTCCACGGCGTCACACCGGACCTGTACCCGGCCGTCGTCGACCGGCTCTACCCGGCGCTGGTCCGGCTGCGCGAGCAGGGCCTGATCCACTGCATCGGCATCACCGAGCGCTTCTTCCAGGACCCGGCGCACGCGATGCTGGCGCAGGCCGTGCCGAGCGGGCTGTGGGACACGGTCATGCTCAAGTACGGGCTGCTCAACCAGGCCGCCGCCAACACCATCCTCCCCCTGTGCGTGCGGCACGGCGTCGGCGTGCTGAACATGGCGCCGGTGCGGGTCAAGCTGACCCGACCGGACGAGCTGGCGGCGCTGCTGGCCGACTGGCGCGCCCGCGGCCTGCTCGCGCCCGACGCGCTGCCGGCTGACGACTCGCTCGGCTGGCTCGTCCATGGCGGCGTCACGTCGGTGATCGACGCCGGCTACCGCTTCGCCGCCGAGCCGGCGGCTATCAGCACCGTCCTGACCGGCACCGCCCGCATCGCCCACCTGGAGTCCAACGTCGCCTCGCTGCTGGCCGCGCCGCTGCCGGCGGCCGACGCGGCGAGGCTGCGAGCCGTCTTCGGCCACCTGACCGAGGGTGCGTAATCCCCGGTCGTGATTGCAACCGATCCAGGTCTGGCCGCTGCAAACCGTCCAGCAGCACGCCGGCCTCACCGCCATATTTATGCACTGTGCACATGGCGGGGCGCGAAGATCGTGCAGCGCACCACTTGGCTGCATGCTGTGGCCCGCTACACTAGACACAGCACAGCGTGGTGCGTCGGACGTGGTTCTGCTGAGCGAGGAGCAGAGGACCGATGGAGATCGCGCTGTCGCTGGTGGCCTTTTTTGCCCTGGTCCTGTCGTGGGTCATCCTGCCGGCCAACGAGACCGAAAAGGCCCCGGCTCCCACCCCGGCGGTTACCAGCCCGTCGAAGGCCTAGCCCCGGTCGTCGCCTGACGACCCGGCCCGGGCCGCTGCGGCGGACCACCGACGCTTGAGCAATGCCCCGGCTCGGCGCGGTGGCCGGCCGCGCTGCTGGGCGCGCGCCCGTGCGACCCGCTCGCGCGTTCCCTGGACAGCCGGCGTGGCGCTCCCGTATCCTCGTGACGGGGGGTGGGCGCCATTGTCACCCGTCACGGCTCGGGGAGCGCCATGATCGATCGATTCACGCGGCCGGCGATGGCCCGCGTCTGGAGCGACCAGCACAAGTTCGAGACCTGGCTGCGCGTTGAGGTCGCTGTGTGCGAGGTCTGGGCCGAGTATGGCGTCGTGCCGGCGGACGCGCTGCCGACGATCCGGGCCGCCACGGTCGACGCAGAGCGCGTCAAGGCGCTCGAGGAGCAGACCGACCACGACGTGACCGCCTTCCTGATGGCCGTCGCCGAGTCGACCGGCCCGGAGGCATCGCGCTGGGTCCACCATGGCCTGACCAGTTCCGACGTCATCGACACCGCGCTGGCGCTCCAGGTCGGCATCGCCACCGACCTGCTGCTCGATGACCTCGACCGGCTGCGGGCGGTGCTGAAGCGGCGGGCGCTGGAGCACAAGGACACGCTCACCATCGGCCGCACCCATGGTGTCCATGCCGAGCCGACGACGTTCGGCCTCAAGTTGGCGCTCTGGTACGACGAGATGGGCCGCAACCGCCGGCGGCTGGAGGCCGCCCGCGCCGAGTTGGCCGTTGGCAAGATCAGCGGCGCGGTCGGCACGCACGCCCACGTGCCACCGGCGGTCGAGGAGGGCGTCTGCCGTCGCCTTGACCTGGCCGTCGCGCCCATCTCGACGCAGATTGTCCAGCGCGACCGCCACGCGTTGTACCTGGCGACGCTGGCCGTCATCGCCGGCTCGATCGAGAAGATCGCCACCGAGATCCGCCACCTGCAGCGCACCGAGGTGCGCGAGGCGGAGGAGCCATTCGGCGCGCAGCAAACCGGCTCGTCGGCGATGCCGCACAAGCGCAACCCGCACAAGACCGAGCGCCTGTGCGGGCTGGCGCGGCTGATGCGCGGCTACACCATCCCGGCGCTGGAGACGATCGCCCTCTGGCACGAGCGCGACATCAGCAACAGCTCGGTCGAGCGCGTCACCTTCCCCGACGCGACGGCGCTGCTCGACTACATGCTCGCCTCGCTGACGCGCATCATTGCCGGCCTGGTTGTCTATCCCGAGCGGATGCGGCGCAACCTGGACGCCGCCAACGGCGTCATCTACTCTCAGCCGGTGCTGCTGGCGCTGATCGGCGCTGGCCTGCCGCGCCAGGAGGCCTACAAGCTCGTGCAGCGGCTGGCGATGCGGGCCTGGGAGGGCGAGGGCCACTTCCGCGACCTGCTCGCCGCCGACCCGGCGGTGACGCGCCACCTCGACGCCGCCACGCTGG
The DNA here is from genome assembly GCA_020849725.1 of Chloroflexota bacterium. The sequence goes on along the minus strand of JADLAZ010000105.1, from coordinate 4,305 downwards.
ACGCGCTCTTCGACCCGACGCGCCAGCTCGTCCACGTCGACGCCGCCTTCCGCCGCGCCGGCTTGCTCGATGAGGACGCGGCGCTGGCGCCTGGCAGCCTGGATGCCGCGCCCCTGGGGCGAGCATGAGGATGATGCGCAAGGGAGAGAACGCGTGAGCGCGACGGTCGTCGAGACAGCCATCCCCGGACTGGTCTTCTTTCGGCGCGGCAAGGTGCGCGACATGTTTCGGGTGCCGCACCCGGACGGCGACCGGCTGCTGCTGGTCGCGTCGGACCGGCTGTCGGCGTTCGACGTCGTCCTGCCAACGCCGATCCCCGGCAAGGGCATCCTGCTGACGCAGCTGTCGGCCTTCTGGTTCGGCGCCACGCGCCACATCGTACCGAACCACCTGCTCTCGACCGACGTGGCCGACTTCCCGCCGGCGGCGCAGGCGCAGGCCGACCGACTGGCGGGCCGGACGATGCTGACGCGGCTGGCCGAGCGCATCGACATTGAGTGCATCGTGCGCGGCTACCTGGCCGGCACCGGCTGGGCCGACTACCGCCGCACCGGCGCGGTCTGCGGCCACGCGTTGCCGCCGGGGCTGCGCGAGGGCGAGCGCCTGCCCGAGCCGCTCTTTACGCCGGCCGGCAAGAACGACACCGGCCATGACGAGAACATCAGCGTCACCGAGACGGAGAACCGCATCGGCGCCGATCTGACGCGCCGGCTGGCCGACCTGAGCCGGCAGTTGTACGACTTCGCCGCCGCGCACGCACTGGCGCGGGGCATCATCATCGCCGACACCAAGTTCGAGTTTGGCCTGCTCGACGGCGCGGTCATCCTGATCGACGAGGCGCTGACGCCGGACAGCTCGCGCTTCTGGGAGGCCGACCAGCACGCGCCCGGCCGCGCCCAGCCGAGCCTGGACAAGCAGTTCCTGCGCGACTGGCTGGCCGCCTCCGGCTGGAACAAGGAGCCGCCCGGCCCGGCGCTGCCACCCGAGGTCGTGGATGGCACGCTTGCTCGCTACCGATCGGCCGTCGCCCGCCTCACCCAAGCTCAGTGATGAGTGATGAGTGATGAGTGATGAGCGGACCTGTTCCTACTGGTCACTGGCACGACCGGTCTACTGGCTCTACTGACGACTGGGGAGGGGCATGAGCGAGGGACAGCCAGCCTGGCTGGCGCGGGTGATCGTGACGCTGAAGCCGGTGGTCAACGACCCGCAGGGGCTGGCGGTGACGGACGGGCTGCACAGCCTGGGCTACCCCGGCGTGGCGCAGACCCGCGTCGGCAAGTACATCGAAGTGCGGCTGCGCGCCCCGGATGAGGCGACGGCGCAGGCGCAGGTCGATGAGATGTGCCGCCGGCTGCTGAGCAACCCGGTGATCGAAACCTACCGCTTCGAGTTGGCCGCCGAGGAACCGGGCTGATGGATCGACTCCAGCCTGCGGAACCCCCGCCGCCCACTGGGCCGCACTCGCTGCCTGGAGCAGACATCGCTGCTCTTCGTCAGTTCGAACCTTTCCATTGATGTAGGGTCTTCGGATATCCCGATCGGTAGCTCTCGCTCGCACCGGGAGGCCGGTCGTGAGGGAGCGCTGAGCGCCGGCGAGCGCCTCAGTTCTGGCTGCTGGTGGGCGCATGGCCGTTGGCGCGGATGCAGAAGTGGCTGCCGTCGGCGGCCATCGGCGCGCCGCACAGCGGGCAGCGCGGCCGACCGGCCTTGAGCGTTGTCTCGCACTGCTCCTTCAGCGCCGCCGCCTGCCCACGCCGGAAGCGCAGCGTCAGCGTCAGCACGTCAGGGGTGTCGTCGGGCGCCGGCAGGTCCGGCGGCGCCTCCTCATCGTCATCGTCGTCATCGTCGTCGAGATTGGCCTGGATGTCGGTTAGCTCGAGGACGGCCAGGTCGCTCTCCTCGTCATAGCCCAGACCCATCCGGCCGGCGGTGAACTCCAGCCGGGGCGATGGTGGGAAGTCGTCGAGGATGTGGCCGGCGTCGGCGGCCACTGGCCGCTCCTGGCGCTGGAGCTGCACCTGCGCCAGCAGTTGCTCCAGCGCCAGCGCCAGCGCCTGGACCTGCTCGCGCTCGACCCAGATCAGCGCGAAGTCGGCGCCGGCACGCGCCCGCAGGCGGAAGCGCCGGCTGCCAGGCACACCCACCGCATCGGCCTGCACCAGGTCGACAGGCCCGAAGTCCTCGGCTCGCTCTGCCATCGCTGCCGTGCTCCCAGTCGTCAGTCATCAGTCGTCAGTTGCTCGTCGACATGCAGCATGCTCGCATGCGGCGCTAGCATAGCGCGCCTCAGGCGTTCTGGCGAAGGACGTGGCGGATCACTGCCATGCGGATGATCAGGCCGTGTCGGGCCTGGCGGAAGTAGGCGGCGCGCGGGTCGGCGTCCACCTCCGGCTCGATCTCGTCCAGCCGAGGCAGCGGGTGCAGGATGATCGCCGTCGGCTTGAGTCGATCGAGCATGGCCTGGTCCATCCGGTAGCTGCCCCGCACCCGCTCGTACAGATCGGGCGCGGCGAAGCGCTCCCGTTGAACGCGGGTCATGTAGACAACATCCAACTCATCGGCGATGTCCTCCAGTCGCTCCAGCAGGTCGACCGTCAGGCCGGCGGCGCGCAGCTCGTCGATCATCGCCGGCTCCATCTGCAGTGCGCCCGGGGCGATCAGCACCACGCGTCGGGGCCGAAAGCGCGTCAGGCAGAGCGCCAGCGAGTGCGCGGCGCGGCCATGCACCAGATCACCGACCAGCCCGATCGTCAGGCCGTCGATCTGACCCAACTCGCGATGGATGGTGAACGCGTCCAGCAGCGCCTGGGTCGGATGCTCGCGGTTGCCGTCGCCGGCATTGATAATCGGCACGGTGGCGACGGCGGCGGCGCGGTGGGCGACACCACCCTCCCAGTGGCGCAGCACGATCACGTCGGCATAGTTCTGCACCATCCGGATCGTGTCCTCGATCGACTCGCCCTTGGCGGCCGACGACGTGGCGCCGGCGTTCTCGACCGACAGGATCGAGCCGCCCAGCCGGATCATCGCCGACTCGAACGACAGCCGCGTGCGTGTGCTCGGCTCATAGAAGAGCGTCGCCATGATCCGGCCGCTCATCATCTTCGAGCCGACGTAGGCGTCGAGTTGCTCGAGCATCGCTGCCTCGCGGAACAGAGATTCCATCTCAAACCGGCTGAACTGGCCGACCTCGAGGATGTGCTTGATGATCATGGCCGTCTCCTGTCCATCGCCGGCGCGGAAGCCCTCGTAGACGAACCAATCCGCCACCCTGCCCCTGAGCGGGGATCCTAGCACGCCATGGCTGCCGCGTCAGTGGGGCTGGCGCCGCACGCGTGGCCGGCGGAGATAGGCGCCATGGGCGTGCGTCGCCAGCCACGAACCCGCCACGCGGGACTTAGTCGCGTACCCGACCGGCGGGATGCCGCGCACATGGGTGACGAGTGGGCAGGGCCGGGCGCCCAGCGGCCCCCGCCGGGCGCCTCTCCTCACTCATCACTCAGTAGCCGACTGCTAGCCGGCGCACCAGCGCCATTGGCAACTCGGCTTCGATCATCTGCTGCTGGGTGCTGACGATGTCGTAGGCGACGCGGTGGAAGTCGACCGTGCCGGCGGTGCTGTCGTAGATGGCGTAGGCGGCGCGCGGGTCGCCATCGCGCGGCTGGCCGACGCTGCCGGGGTTGATCAGCGCCCGGCCGTCAGCCAGCCGGTAGCGATCGCCGGGGCGCGGCTGCCGCATCAGCCCCAGATGGGTCTCCATCTCATGAAACAGTGAGCAGACGTGTGTGTGGCCCAGGAAGCAGACGGTCGTGTCCAGCAGGCCGAAGTTGGCCTGCGCCGTCTCCGGCTCGTAGATGTACTCCCACACCGGCTGGCGCGGGCTGCCATGCACCAGCGTCACCGGATCATCGATGATGCGTGTCGGCAGGGTCGTCAGGAAGGCGACATCGGCCGGCCCCAGCGCGGCCGTCGTCCAGGCGGTGGCGAACTGGGCGATGGGGTTGAAATCCTCCAGGTTGAGCCGGCCGAGAGCGGCGTAGTCGTGGTTGCCGACGATGCACAGGTAGGGCAGTGTCTGCAGCAGCGCGATGCATTCGCGTGGGCGCGGGCCATAGCCAACGACGTCGCCCAGGCACCAGACGGCGTCGACCGGCCGGCAGTCGGCCAGCACCGCCTCGAAGGCGATCAGGTTGGCGTGGATGTCGCTGAGGATCGCGATGCGCACGAAGAACTCCCAAAGATGATGCGGGCCGGATGGCGCGCGGGTGGTGGCCGGTGGCTCAGTCGGCAGCGCGCGGCTCG
>JADLAZ010000104.1 GCA_020849725.1 Chloroflexota bacterium | reverse complement strand
GCGACCTCGTGCCCAAGCTGACCGGCGACGCGATCGAAGAGGCCAAGCTCGACGTCATTGCCGAGCCGCAGATCGACATCACCGCGCTGGAACCGCTGACGTTCACCGCCACCGTGCCGCTGCGCCCGATCGTGACGCTCGGCGACTATCGGGCCGTGCGCGTCGAGTCGCGCGTCGTCGATGTCACCGATGCCCAGATCGACGAGGCGATCGACCGGTTGCGTCAGCAGCGTGGCGAGTGGGTCGCGCCCGAGCCGGCCCGCCCTGCTCAGGACGGCGATCAGGTGACGATCGACCTGGCCTCCAGCGTCGACGGCGAGCCGCTGGAGGAGGCCCAGAAGGGGCTGCCAGCGGTCCTCGGTGAGGCGACCGGCCTGCTGCCGGAGTTGCAGGCCGCCATCCGTGGCCTGAGCGCTGGCGACACGACCCAGACCACCGTCACCTATCCCGAGGAGCACGGCGAAGAACGGGTCGCCGGCAAGACGGTGACGTTCGACATCACCGTTCACGATATCAAGGAGCGCGTGCTACCGCCGTTGGACGAGGCGTTCGTCGCCTCGGTGAGCGACTTGGACACGGTTGAGGCACTGCGCGAGCGCATGCGCTCCAACCTGGAGACACAGGCGCGCGACCAGGCCCGCCAGGCCGTCACCCAGGCGGTGATCGATCTGGTGACCGACCAGGCCACCGTCGAGATGCCACCGGTGCTGGTAGACAACCAGGTCGAGCGTCAACTCGATGACCGCCGCCAGGTCTTTGAGCGCCAGGGGCTGTCGTGGCGCCGGCTGCTGGAGCTGACCAATCGCACCGAAGAGCAGGTGCAGGAGGACGAGCGGCCGCTGGCCGAGCGGCGCGTCCGCAGCAGCCTGACGCTGCTGGAGGTCGCCAAGGCCGAGAACATCACCGTTGGTCAGGCCGAGGTCGATCAGGAGACCGACCGGCTGCTGGAGGGCGTGCCGGACCCGGCGGCGACACGGCGCCAGTATGAGCGGCCCGAAGTCCGCCAGGCAATCGAATCCAGCCTGTTTGAGCAGCGCATCCTCGATCGATTGCTCGACATGGCGACCGAAGGCCGCGGCGCCTATGTTGGCCCGGGTGAGGACACCGGGACCGCCACGCTGCTGGCTGAGCTCACCGGCTCGGTCGAGGAGGCGGACGCCACCGAGGGGCCGGACACTGCCCTAGCCGACAGAGCTGCCTCGACAGCAGCTCCGGACGATACCGCAACTGAGGCCGAGGCTGCCCCGGCGCCGGCCAAAGAGTAGCCCGCGCCGGGTCACTCATCACTCACCATTGCGTCAGGAGGCCCGGCATGACGCCGAACGTCACCAATCTGATCCCGATGGTCGTCGAAAGCACCAACCGGGGCGAGCGTGCCTTTGATATCTACTCGCGCCTGCTCAAAGAGCGCATCATCTTTCTGGGCACGCCGATCGACGACCAGATCGCCAACCTGATCATCGCCCAACTGCTGTTTCTGGCCTACGAGGACCCCGACAAGGACATCAACCTCTATATCAACAGTCCGGGTGGCCAGGTCTACGCCGGCCTGGCCATCTATGACACCATGCAGCTGGTCAAGCCGGATATCACTACGACCTGCGTGGGCATGGCCGCCAGCATGGCGGCGGTGCTGCTGTCGGCCGGTGCGCACGGCAAGCGCTTCGCCCTGCCCAACAGCCGAATCATGATCCATCAGGGGTCGGCTGGCTTCCAGGGCAGCGTGCCCGACATCGAAGTGCAGGCCAAGGAGATCGTCAACGTCATCGGCACACTCAACAGCATTCTTGGCAAGCACACCGGCCAGTCGGTCGACAAGATTCGCGCCGACACGCAGCGTGACTACTTCATGGGGTCCGAAGAGGCCCGCGACTACGGCATCGTCGATCAGGTGATCGATCGATCCAGCGAGATCGGCGGCGCGTCGCGCCGCTAGGCAGCGCCGCGTCGGTAAAGGTATGATTCTGGGCGGACGATAATCGCGTAGCATGGCCGGCCTGGCCGTCGGCGTTCGGTGGAGCAGAGGAGGTCCTCAGGCATGTCCAACTCCCGAAACAATCGGGTGCAATACCGCTGCTCCTTCTGCGGCAAGGGCCAGGAAGAGGTGCGCCGCCTCATCGCCGGGCCGGGCGCTGTCTACATCTGTGATGAGTGCGTCGACCTGTGCCGCGAGATCATCGACGAGGAGGAGGTGCCGGCGGCTAAGCCCGCGCCCTCGTTCTCGCGCATCCCCACCCCGCGGCGCATGTACGAGCAACTCAACCAGTACGTCGTCGGCCAGGACCGAGCCAAGAAGGTGCTGTCGGTCGCGGTCTACAACCACTACAAGCGCGTCGGCACCAATATGCTGGTCGAGGATGTCGAACTGCAGAAGAGCAATATCTTGCTGATCGGCCCGACCGGCTGCGGCAAGACGCTGCTGGCGCAGACGCTGGCGCGCATCCTGGACGTGCCCTTCTCCATCGCCGACGCCACCGCGCTGACCGAGGCCGGCTATGTCGGCGAGGATGTCGAGAACATCCTCCTGCGGCTGATCCAGGCCGCCGAGTTGGACGTGTCTAAGGCCGAGACCGGTATTATCTACATCGACGAGATCGACAAGATCGCCCGTAAGTCGGACAATCCGTCGATCACGCGCGATGTCTCCGGCGAGGGTGTCCAGCAGGCGCTGCTCAAGATCATTGAGGGCACGGTTGCCAACGTGCCGCCGCAGAGCGGGCGCAAGCATCCGCACCAGGAATACATCCAGATCGACACGCGCAACATCCTCTTCATCTGTGGCGGCGCGTTCGAGGGTCTTGGCGAGATCGTCGGCAAACGCATGAGCGGCAAGAAGGGAATGGGCTTCACCGGTGGCCCCGCCGGCGGTGATGGCGGCGAAACCGACAACATCATGCGCCATACGAATTTTGACGATCTGCTCAAGTTCGGCCTCATCCCGGAGTTCGTCGGCCGCCTGCCGATCACCGTCGCGCTCGATCCGCTGAGCCGTGACGACCTGATGCGCATTCTGACTGAGCCGAAGAACGCGATCGTCAAGCAGTATCAGAAGTTCCTGTCGCTGGATAACGTCGACCTGATCTTCACTCCCGATGCCGTCGAAGCGGCGGCGATCCAGGCTGAGAAGCGCAAGACGGGCGCGCGCGGCCTGCGCACGACGATCGAGGAAGTGCTGCTCGAAGTCATGTACGAGATTCCGTCGCTCGAGAACGTGCGCAAGTGCGTCGTCAATGCCGACGTCATCAACAACCGCACCCGGCCGCTGCTGCTGACCGTCAACGATCACCCGATCGAGGTGCCGGTCCCGGCGTGATCCTGGCGCCAGATCCGGTGTTGGGCGACCGAACCCCCTACCCCCCCGTATCGGGGGGAACTCGCGCCCCCTGACCGGAGCCTGTTGGCCGGACACGTGGGGCGAGGGGTTCGGAGTTCGGCAATCACGGCGTACCGAGCGCTGCACGGTGTGGCGACGTCAGGCGTCGCGGTCAGGCTCGGCCGGAATAGGCGCCGGTTCCGAAGATGTCCCGGCCACCGACACACCGGCCGGCGCTGGCGGCCGGCTCCAGCCGCGCCCCGCGCCATCACGCCCCGGCTCGGCCGGCCGCTCGCGCGGCGGCAGGTCGGCGCGCACGAAGACGCGGGCGCTGGCCTCCAGGTCGATGAACCGGTCGGCCACGTCGATGAGGTCGGAGGAGGCGTGTCGGGGCGTGGCGGCCACCTCAACGCGCAGACCGAGCGACTGGGCCGCGTCGGCCAGCCGGGCGAAATCGCCGTCGCCGCTGACGATGATGGCTACGTCCAGGTGCGGCGCCTGCGTCAGCAGGTCGATCGCCAGTTCCATGTCCAGGTTGGCCTTGGTCGTGCCGTCCTCGTAGCGGCGCAGCGGCTTGGTCTTGACGCGGAAGCCGTTGCGCGACAGCCAGGTGATGAAACCCCGGTTCTCGTCGTCCGGGCCGACACCGATGTAGGCGTAGGCCCGGTGCAGCCGGCGGCGATCGACCAGAAACTCCAGCAACCGGGTGTAGTCGATGCGGATGCCCATGTCCCGCGCGGCAAAATACAGATTCGACATGTCAAAGAAAATGCCGACCCGGTCGCTCTGCTCTGGTCCATACACCATCGGCGGCTCACTCCTGGCGGCACGACGACCGCCCGCCGCACCAGTCTAGGCGAGCCACTGCGCCGTGTAAAGCCGGCCGCTGCCGCACTAGTGGTCCGTCAGACGTGAACCGCATGGTAGGGGCACCCCTTGTGGGTGCCCGGTTGGCCGCTGCCGATACCGCTAGCCAGCCGTCGGTACTGGGCACCCACAAGGGGTGCCCCTACACCGAGGCGATGCTGTCCATACTCGGCAATTGAGGCCTGACACCCCACTAGCCGGCGGCCACCGGCATGGCTGCGGCCACGTCCTCCTCCAACTCGCGCAGCGCGTTAATGCCGACGCATACGCTGTGGGCGCAGGACAGGCCCAGGTTGTACCGAATCGCGGCGGCGACGTCGTGGACGAGGTCGCCCTGCGCTAACGTCTTCATCAGGCAGATGGCCGTGCCCGCGTCGTAGCAGCGCTGCACCAGTCCAATGTGCGCCTGCATGTCGCCCTTGAGCATCAGGCCGTCCCGGTTGACCGTTGTCAGGCAGACCTGGATCTCAGGCCGGGTCGCGACGGCGTCCATGATCGCGCCGGTGCCCAGATGCGTCGACAGGCCGACGGCGCGGATGTGGCCGCGCGCCCGCGCCGTCAGCAGGGCGTCCAGGGCCGGCTGACGGCGCTCCAGCTCCTCCACGGTCTCGACATAGTGCAGCAGCACGACGTCGAGGACGTCGAGGCCCAGCTCCTGGCGGAAACGCTCGACGTCCGCCTGCGCGCCGGCGAAGTCGTCGGCTTTGGTCTTGGTCGAGACGACGATGCGGTCGCGGTCGCGGCCGGCCAGCCCAGCGCGAACGTGGGCATGAGTGCCGTAGCTGTCGGCGGTGTCCCAGAAGGTGACGCCCAACTCGTCGGCGCGGTGGAAGATTGCCGCGGCCGCGGCCGGCGTCAATTCGTGGCGCAGCCGGCCCATCAGGCCGGTGCCCAGGCAGAGCCGCGAGACGGTCAGGCCTGTCTGGCCATAGGGAACACGCTCCATCGGTTCTCTCCTTTGGGGGCAACGGCATCCAGTTGGCGGACGCTCGGTGGGCGCGCCGCAAGCAAACCACAGCCCGCGGCGGGCCGCAAGATGGGCTTGCCGCGGTCCACGGCGTCGGCGGCCCGGCCCTGACCGGCGCGGCGCATGCTAGAATGCCGGCCCGGCGGCGGTGGGTGTCGCCAACTGGGAGCGCCAGGAGCGGCACAATGGATGACGATGCCCGGCAGGCGGCGCTGCGCGCCTTCACCTACGGGCTGGTCGTCGTGGGCGCGCGCGCCGGGGACGAGGTCAACGGCATGACCGCCAACTGGGTCACCCAGGTCTCGTTCGAGCCACCCCTGGTGGCGGTGGCCGTGGAAAAGAAGGCGCACACTCACAGCGTCATCAGTCAGGGGCGTTGCTTCAGCATCAACATCCTCGCCAGCGGCCAGAAGGCAATCGCTGCTCGCTTCACCCAGCCGCAGCGCCGCGCCGGCGACAAGCTTGGCACGCACGCCGTTCGGCTCGGCGTCACCGGCTGCCCGCTCCTGACCGACGCCCTTGGCTACGTTGACTGCGAGGTCGTGTCGGCGGTCGATACCGGCGATCACACACTCTTCATTGGGCAGGTGGTCGATGCTGGCCTGCACCATGATGGTCGGCCACTGACGCTGGCGGAGACCGGCTGGCACTACGGTGGCTGAGAGCCTCCGGTGGCACGGTTGGTAGTCCGCATCACGGATCTGACCCATGACCATGGTCCTGCCCCCTGGGCAGCCGCCGCATCGATAGTTACAATCCGCAGCGGCGCGTGGACGGCGCGTCGTCATTGCGCATCGCCGCGTGAGTGTGGGGCAGCCGGGTGGGGCTGAGGCGGCGATGCGACGAGCCAGGTATGTCGCGCTGTGTCGCTGGCACCTGGCTCGCACACCAACCCTCAGGCAAAGGAGGCCGAATGGTGACCAGATTGCTGTGTGCCACGGTCCTGGTGTTGGGCATTGCCCTGCCCTGGCTGGCGAGTGAGGCCACACCGGCAGTGGCGGCCAGCTTCAGTATCGGCTGGACGACGGTCAAGCCGTCGCCCGTGGTCGCCGGGACGAGTGCCACACTCGAGACGCGCGTGCGGGCACCGATCGCCAGCGTGGTGGCGGTCGTGGCGGTGGTCCAGGACCTGGACGGTCAGCTGGCGTGGGAGATGCGTTGGCCGAATCAGGAGTTCAACGCCTGGCAGAGCCGCAAATATGTCGCGTCACTGACGACGTCGACGGCGTGGACCTCGGGCCAATACCGCGTGACGGTGCGCGTCGTCGACGATGCGGGAGCCGACCTGGCGCCGCTGCGCACCGCCCTGTTCCTGGTGACCGGCGGCAACGCCGTCGCCACACCACCACCAGCGAGCACGCCGACCAACGCGCCGACCAACACGCCGACCAACACGCCGACCGCGACGCCGACGCACACGCCGACCACGGCGCCGAGTACGCCCACGATCGCAGCAACGCAGCCGCCGACCGCGACGCCGACAACGACGCCCACCCGCACGCCCACGGCCTCGCCGACGCGCACGCCGACGGTGGCGCCAGTGAGCAGCCTCGATACCGAAGAGGCCGACTTCCTGAGCCGCCTCAACAGCTACCGCCTCAGCCGAGGCCTCAGACCCGTGACCGTCGATCCGGACCTGCAAGCAGCGGCGAGCTGGATGGCTGCCGATTCGGCCACCCGCGGTGTCCTGACGCATGTCGACTCGCTTGGCCGTGGGTCGGGCGCGCGCATGGTCGCGTTTGGCTACTCACCTTATGCCTGGATGTGCGAGATCGCGCTCGGCGGCAGCGAGACCGGCGAAAGCGCGCTCACCGTCTTCCAGTTGTCGCCGCCCCACAACGGCTGCCTGATCGACGCCAAGTACGTCAGCGTCGGCATCGGTCGCGCCTGGGGGCCAATCGACGGCTGGCGCTGGACGGTCGACTTCGGCAGCATGTAGCGCTGAGCAGCGGGCCGGCGTCCCCCACCGCCGGCCGTGACGCGAGCGCGCCCCCGGCACTGCTGCTCCGATGAGCGGCAGTGCTACTGTTGTGCCCGCCGCTGGTGGGCGCCCGATCGATTGACCTGGTCGCACGGCCATAGGACCGGGTCAGGACCGTGGGGCAGGACTCGCCGGGACCTTGGTCACGTTCCGGCGCCGGCGTGCCACCGGGACAATTGACTCAACAACGTCATACGGCACTGTCGGGCGACAACGGCAAACCCGTCGTGAGGCGGGGACGCAAAGCCAGGGGACTCCGTCACGCGGAGTGCGCCCGGTTACCGAAGCGACAGCCAGTCGGTCCTCCGGGATGAGACCGCCGCTGACCACCGCCCAGTGCCAGCCGCGGACCCATGTCCCATGCCCTCGTCGCGTGGGGAGAGTGAGGAGTGCTTGCCGTGAAGCGTTTCGTCGTTATCGTCGCGCTGGCCCTGCTGGGCATCGTCGTGCCGTGGCAACTCGGCTACGACCCGGCCATGCTGGCTGCCAGCTCGGATGTGATCGTCGGCTGGACCGTCGTCCGGCCCAGCCCCGTCATCACCGGCAAGCCGGCCACGTTCGAGTCCCGCATCCAGGCCCGTGTGCCGCTGGTCGCCACCATCGACGCGGTCATGCGCGACAGCAAGGGTACGGTCGTCTGGCAGCAGCGGTGGACGAATCAGACATTCAAGGCGTGGCAGAGCCGCGCCTACACCGGCGCCTGGAGCGTGCCGGCCGGCCAGGCGACCGGCCCCTACGTCCTGACCGTGACCGCCGCCGGCGCCCGGAGCCAGACGACCGCCGCCGTGGCCGCCACCGCCGCTTCCAGCGCCACGAAGAACCTGGCCTTCCAGGTCGTCAAGCCGACGCCGACGCCGGCCGCCAGCGCACCATCGCCGACGCCGGCCGGTGACCGCGCTGGCGCGACCAGCACGACCGTCCCGCCGACCGCCACCGCCAAGGCGCCCACCAGCACGGCCGTGCCGCCGACGAAGACGGCCGTGCCCCCGACCGCTACCGCGGCCGTGCCGACGGCTACCACCGTGCCCCCGACCCAGACGGCCGTGCCCCCGACGAACACCCCGAAGCCCCCGACGGCCACCACCGTGCCCCCGACCCAGACGGCCGTGCCCCCGACGAACACACCGAAGCCCCCGACGAACACCCCGGTTCCCCCGACGAACACCCCGGTTCCCCCGACGGCCACCGCCGTGCCCCCGACGAACACACCGAAGCCGCCGACGGCCACGCCCGTGCCACCCGTGGCCGGCGTTGGGCTGGACGTGGAAGAGGCCAACTTCCTGCGCCTCCTCAATGACTACCGCCGCGGCCGGGGCCTGGGCACGGTCGCCGTCGAGCCGCACCTGCAAGCCGCCGCGAGCTGGATGGCTGCCGACTCGGCCGACCGCGGCGTCCTGTCGCACCGCGACTCGCTCGGCCGCGACCCGGGCCGGCGCATGGTTGACCACGGCTACTCACCCTATGCCTGGATGTGCGAGGTCGCACTTGGCGGCAGCGAGACCGGCCAGAGCGCGCTCACTGTCTGGCAGTTGTCGCCCCCCCACAACGGCTGCCTGATCGACGCCAAGTACGTCAGCGTCGGCATCGGCCGCGCCTGGGGGCCGATCGACGGCTGGCGCTGGACCGTCAACTTCGGCAGCCTCTAGACCCGGCCGCCGTCGCGCTCTCCGACAACCGATCATCGGCGCCGAACGCGCCGGTTCCTGGAGTGACACCAGGGCCGGCGCGTTCGGCTTGCTCGCGCCATGACGAAACCCCTACCAAATCCTAACCAACTTATGTCGTGTTAGACCTTTTCAGGCAGAGGTCTCGGGTGTACACTGCCCACGAGCAGCCCCCCATGGCCTGGTTCGGTCGCCCACCGGGCACGTGCCGGCGCTGGTGGGGAGGCTCGGTCAGTCCGCCGTCAGCAGCCTGGCGATCAGGCCGCTGCGCGAACCGCCAGCACGATCGCCAGTCGGTCGCGCCGAGCGAGTGGCTGGTCAGCCGCGATGTCGAGCGAAAGGAGGATGCAACACCGTCACACCGTCGTTTCTGGAGGACCGAGCCGTCGTCGACCGGTGCTAGGCCGGGCCGGCGGCCAGGGAGGGAGTAACCCCTATGACCGCGAGACGTGTTGCCGTCCTTGTCAGTCTGCTGACCAGCCTGTTCATCGTCGCTGCCATGATCGTGCTGCCGTCGACGCTGCCCGGCCAGACCGAGCAGATCGCCGCCGCCGATATCAACGTGGCCATGACGGTGTCGGTTGACGGCGCGCCGCCGTTGCTGATCCGGCCGGGCGAGCAGATCAACGCCTGCCCCGGCCAGAATGTTGACGTTCTCTTCACCATCGGCTCGCACATTGGTGCGCCGCCGGCCGGTAAGCAGAATCAGCTGCGCATTCGCACTCAGGCGCCCCCGCGCATGACCTTCGTCGGCGAGGTGGGCACCAGCAACCCCGCCGGTCTGGCGGCGGTGAACCAGTCCAATAAGATCGATACCTACGTCACTGGCGTCGTCGGTAACAACACCATCACCATTCGGTGGGTGCAGGGCGCGGGCCACAATACCGTGACCGCCAACGTGGTCCTGAACAATGGCGCCGGCATTGGCGGCATCGGCACGCACTTCCAGGCCGACTGCTACCTGACGCCGCCGCCGACCCCGACGAACACCCCGACCCCGACGAACACCCCGACCCCGACGAACACCCCGACCCCGACCAACACGCCGACCCCGACGAACACCCCGACGAACGTCCCGACGAACACCCCGACGAGCACTCCGACGAACACCCCGACCCCGACGAACACCCCGACCCCGTTGATCGATACCCCGACGCCGCCGCTGCCGGCTTGTCTCGACCTCGAGAAGACGATCAACGGCATCGATGTCGTGCCGGCCGTGTACCCGGCGGGTGACTTCGTGGACCCGGCGCTGGTCTCGCCAGGCCCGGACCTGAACGGCCCGGCCCCGGGTGGCGTGCTGCCGAACCGTGTCCGCATCGAGCTGCCGGGCGGCAACCGCCTGGTCTTCGTCAGCCAGGGTGAGCTGGTTCGCAACCTGCTCGACCTGAACTTCAGCGGCCCGGTGACGAACGTCGTCCTGACCGACCGCTTCCAGGGCGCCCTGCAGGAAGTCGTCGACGTGCGCGTTGCCCCCGGCGGCGCCAGCGCGACGAACCTGGGTCGTGGCTGGGCGGAGCCGGCTCCCAGCGCGATCGTCGGCTTCTCCTACTTCATCAAGGGCAACCCGGACGCCACCAAGGCGACGAATGGCGACCTGCTGTTCATCTACAACGTCCCGGTCGGCGCGGACGTGGAGATGATCACCCGCATCACGGCTGCCACTGGCTACATCACCAACAACGCCGAGGTGCGCGGCCGCATCTCGGGCAACGCCATCGTGCCGGTTCCAGGCCAGTCCGCCTGCAAGGACTCGGCTGAGACGGCCATCTTCCGGGCGCCAGAGGAGCCAAAGTAGCAAACCCGGGCTTGCGTTGGGCGATACCCGTGTCGTCCAACGCGGCCAGTCAGATCAGTGAGATTCTAGCGCGAAGCCGTGGTCGTCCAGACCACGGCTTCGTTGTGCCCAGCCGGCGCATCCGACCCGACTCAGCCGGAGTGAGGCAGCGGCGCGCCGGCTTGTGCCGGCCGGCGACACCCACGCTGGTGACTATACCGAAGCGCGCATGGGAATAGCATACTTCGTAATGCGTAGCGTAGGGGTGGTTCGCGAACCGCCCCTATGGTGGCCTGGGCATCCCATCTGGGCTTCGGTTTAGAATGGGTTGTCCTGGTCGACCCGCAGACCGAGCGTGTCTTCCAGGTAGGCCTGGTTCATCTCCAGGCTGACGCGCGGCCCGCGCGTCGAGCGGTCGAGCTCGACCGTCACCCAGCCGTCGAAGTCGGCCTCCTTCAGCGTCGCCACCAGTGCCGGCAGGTCGATGATACCCAGCCCCAGTTCGACAAAGTCGGGAATGTTGGCCATGCCGCCGCTGCCCTCGATCTGGGCCTGGTCGTCGGGCGCCAGCGGTCGGTAGTCCTTGATATGGACGTACTTGATGATGTCCCGATAGGTGCGGAACACCTCGACCGGGTCGTAGCCGGCCTTGGCCATGTGCGCCGGGTCAGCGGTCATAAAGACATAGCGCGGGTCAACCAGCTCGAAGATGCGGGTGATCTCGTCGCGCTCCTGGATGGTCGTGTTCCAGTGCGGGTGGCAGCACGCCAGAACGCCGTACTCTTCCAGCGACCGGCGGCCAATCTCGTTCATCGTCGTCGCCATCTGGCGCAGGTCGGCGTTGGACGGGCCGCCGGGAGGACGTTGGCCGGGGCCGAGCGTGAGCGGCACGGCGCCGTTGGCGGCCAGGAAGCGCGCCAGCGCCAGGTTCTCGGCGACGACGGCTGCGCGCTGGGCCGGGTCATCCATCTGGCCGCCGCCGTAGAGCGAAACCAGCCGCAGGCCATGCTCGGCCAGCAGATCGGCAAAGGCCCGCTCGCGGCCGGTGTACGCCTCGACGACGAAGCCGAAGGTCTCGATGCCGCGGAAGCGGCGGTCGCGCAGGTCGGCCAGGCAGGCGGTCAGCCCGTCGCGGCCCCAGGTGATGGCGTGGCAAGCGATGCGGATGTTGCCCACGAAATCCTCCGGTCGTGACGGCTCGATCTGTGGCTGCCATCATAGGGGCCGGCGCGACCGGCGGCAAGCGACCTCGATGTCACGGCCTGGTAGAATTCGAGGGATCAGGGGTGGTTGATGCGCCAAAGATCACTCAAGATCAGCATGATATCGATGCAGGCACGGATTGCTGCACATGGGGACCGGCAACCTCTGTGAGTGACTGAGCCAGCATCAACTGTGAGGAGCAGCGTGCGCTACCGGCTGGTGATGGTCGATGTCGACGGCACGCTGGTCGGAGCCGGCGGGCGTGTATCGTCCGTGGTGGCGGCGGCACTGCGGGCCACGGAGGCGGCCGGCGTGCGGGTGGCGCTCTGCACTGGCCGCACCATCGCCGCTTGCCGCGACTACCTCGACGACCTCGGGCTGAGCGGGCCGCACACCTTCTTCGATGGCAGCCTGATCGTCGACCCGGTCACGTCGGCCACGGTCCTGGCGGCGCGCATTGACCCGGCGGCGGCAGCTGAGGTCGTCGCCTTTGGCGCCGAGCAGGGCCTCAGCGTCGAACTCTACACCCATGACGGCTACTACGTGGCGGCGCTCGCGCCCGAGACGGCCGACCATGCCGCGCTGCAGGGCGTGACGCCGATGGTGACCGACCTGCCGGCGTTGCTGGCCGGCGGCGACGTCATCAAGGCCGAGTTCGTGCTGAGCGACGAGGCCGGTGTGGTGGCCGTGCGTGGGCTGGCGTCGCGCCTGTCCGGCCGCCTGCGCTTCTCGTGGGCGACAGCGCCGGGCCTGCCGCACCTCACCTTCGTCAATGTCGTCGACCCGCGCGTCAGCAAGGGCGTGGCGCTGCGGGCCACCGCCGATCATCTGGCCATCCCGCTGGCCGAGGTCATCGCCATCGGCGATGGCCACAACGACGTGGCCATGTTCGACGTCGCCGGCCTGTCGATCGCGATGGCCGGGGCGCCACCGGCCGTGCGCGCCGCTGCCCAGGTCGCCACCGGCGCGGTCGAGGATGACGGCCTGGCCATGGCGCTCAGCCACCACATCCTGGGCTGACGCCGGCCCTGTCGGCGCTCGCGCCGATCCGGTAGGATGGCCGTCGGTTGGGGCGACGTGGTCGCTCCGCCGCGGGCGACGTCCGCGCATGGGCAGGACAGGAGGCGCGAGCATGGGCGACGATATCCGGGTGGCGATCGGACAGTTCAACGAGCTGAGCGACGAGCGGCTGCGCTTCGCCCAGCAGATCGGCGTGACGGGCGTCCTGCTC
The DNA here is from genome assembly GCA_020849725.1 of Chloroflexota bacterium. The sequence goes on along the minus strand of JADLAZ010000104.1, from coordinate 4,669 downwards.
AACACGCCGAAGTTGCCGGGCGAGCAGCGGTGGGAGTTCAAAGACCTGATGCAAATGCGCGTGCGCGTCGAGGAGTACGGCCTGCGGCTGGAGGCGCTGGAGAACACGCCGATCACCTTCTACATCGACGCCATCGTGGGCGGCCCCGCCCGCGACGAGCAGATTGCCAACTACCAGGAGACGATCCGGAACATGGGCCGGGCCGGCATCCCCATCCTCGGCTACCATTGGATGGCCAACAGCGTCTGGCGCACCTCGCGCACCGCGCCCGGGCGCGGCGGCGCGCAGTGTACCGCCTTCGACATGCGCCACGTCGAGACGGCGCCGCTGTCGCACGGGCGCGTCTTCACCAACGAGGAGATGGAGGCCAACCACGACTACTTCCTGCGCGCGGTGCTGCCGGTGGCGGAGGAGTTCAACGTCAAGCTGGCGCTGCACCCGGACGACCCGCCCGGCCCGGCGCTGGGCGGCGTGGCCCGCATCATGAGCAGCTTCGAGGGCTTCAAGCGGGCGATGGACACCGTGCCCAGCCCGAACCACGGCCTCGATTTTTGCATGGGTTGCTGGTCGGAGATGGGGCCGGGCGCGCTCCCGCCGATGCAATACTTCGCCGAGCGGGGCAAAATCCTCTACGTCCATTTCCGTGACGTGCAGGGCGTCATGCCGGCCTTCCAGGAGTGCTTCCTGGGTGAGGGCAACACCGACGTCGTCGCGGCGATGGTGACACTGAAGAAGGCCGGCTTCACCGGCTTCCTGATCGACGACCATGTGCCGCACATGGACGACGACACTCCCTGGGGCCACCGCGGCCGCGCCCAGGCCACCGGCTACATCTGTGGTCTGTTGAACGCGGTCAACAAGCTGGTCGCGTGACGAGTAGCCAGGAGCCAGTAGCTGGCTGCTAGAGAGAAGCCGGCCAATTCAAGCGCGAGGCGCACACATGACTGGCTCTGGCTCCTGGCTACCGGCTCCCAGCTCCTACACCGGCATCGTTCGGCCGGCGTGCTGGCGGATCGTGGCGGCGAGGGCCTGGTCGCGGGCGCCGGAGACGCGCACGTGCAGGTCGTCGTACAGTTCGCGCCAATCGTCCTGGTGGAAGCCGCTGAGGAACGCGACGCCGTTGGCTTTGCAGGCGGCGGCGACGCGCTGCTGGGCGGCGGCCATCTCGCCACCATAGGGCGGGTCGTGCTCGTAGCCCGGCTTCGGCCAGCCGAGCGAGAAGCCCATGTCGCCCGGCCCCCACTCGGCGAAGGCGATGCCCGGCACTGCCAGCGTCCGCTCGCAGTTGACCAACGCCCGCTTGTTCTCGATCTTCAGGCCCAGCATCAGCTCGCCGTTCGGGTTCAGCGGCCAGGGGTCGGCCTTCATCAGGTAGTCAGTTGGCGCCAGGCCCCAGACCTGCGCGGCGTAACTCTGACCGCCGTTGCTGCGCCGGCCGTCGTCCAGGCCCGCATCGGCCGGGGCGAAGGCGTAGCGGCAGGCGCTGACGAAGGCGCGCACCGCCTCGGCCGTCTCGGCGTTGACCAGCAGCAGACCGTGGACGCCGGCGGCCAGGATCTGCTTGATCTGCCACGAATTGTAGCGGATGCACTCGGCGGTAATGCCATCCATCGGCAGCGTGACGATCACCGGTGGCGTCCGATGCCCGCTGCGCGTCGTGCCGGCATCGACCAGGCCCTTCATGAACTCGCGCAGGCCGGCGACATCGAGCGGTGCATGCTCGAAGTCAAACAGGATGTAGTCGAGGAAGGTGCCGGTGGCCTCACGCCCGCCCTCGTAGGTGAGCGGAAAGCCGCCGCCGTAGAAGATGGGCTGGTCCTGCTCCAGCAGCTCGATGGCGCGGTTGATCCGTGGCATGACTCCTCCTCTGCGGGTGAACATTGGGTCCGTTGGCCCGCCCGCAGTGTAGCAGACGCGCCAGGCGGCGGGGCGCGCGGCGTGCTACACTGCCGCATCCCCAGCGTGGTGGGCGACGGCAGGAGGAGGACGAGGGCATGGCGCGGGCGAATCGGGCGGTCGAGCTGCTGACGCAAGGTCAGCCGGTCTACTACACCGGTGCGGAGAGCACCGGCTTCGACGCCGGCCGGGAGATGGCCGGCACCTGGGCCGACTTCATCATGTATGAGCTGGAGCACGCGCCGCTCAACTTGCCGGCGCTGGCCGAGTTCATGCGCGGGCTGGTCGCCGGTGGGCCGACGCGCAGCGGGCATCGGACGCCACCGGTGATCGTTACACTGCCGACCGACGGCACGAGCGAAGACGTCGTGCGGGCCAACGCCTGGATGATCAAGCACATCCTGGCCTGCGGCGCGCACGGCCTGCTGCTGTGTCATGCTGAGACGCCGGGCGCGGTCAAGGCATTCGTCGAGGCGGCGCGCTACCCGTTCCAGACGATCGGCGTCGGCGCGGGCCTGGACCAGGGCCGGCGCGGCAGTGGTGGCCAGACGCGCGCCGCCGACGTCTGGGGCCTGTCCTGGCAGGAGTACTGCCAGCGCGCCGACCCCTGGCCGCTCAACCCGGATGGCGAGCTGATGCTGGGCCTGAAGATCGAGAACCGGCGGGCGCTGGCGAATGTCGAGGCGAGCCTGGCCGTGCCGGGCCTGACCTTCGCCGAGTGGGGGCCGGGCGACATGGGCATGAGCTTCGGCTACATCGACCAGCACGACGAGCCGTACCCACCGGAGATGCAGGCGGCGCGAGCGCGGGTGCTGGCCGCCTGCCAGGCCAACGGCATCGCCTTCCTCAACACCGTTCATCCGGAGGATGTCGCCGCGCGCATCGACGAGGGCGTGCGCGTCGGCGCCGGCCCCCGCGGGCGGGAGGCAGCCGAGGTCGGCCGCCGCCACACTGGCCGGACGATGCCCTGGTAGGAGGCCAGGAGACGGGGTGACGAAGAGGAATGAGGGTGCCCTCATCCTCACCCTCTCCCGTGCGCAGGAGAAGGTGAGGGTGAGGGTCTCATCTGCCGTCCCTCCCGTCCTTCCTGGCCTCCGCGCCTCCTGGCCCTCCTGAGGAGAGAGACGCATGGCGACGAGCCTCCACGGCATCATTCCAATCCTGGTCACGCCGTTTCACACCGACGGGCGCATCGATGAGGGCAGCCTGGCGCGGCTGGTCGAGGCGCTCATCGGCGCTGGTGTGCATGGCCTCGGCTTCGCGCTCGCCTCGGAGATCTTCAAGCTGAGCGAGGACGAGCGTGACCAGGCGACGCGCTGCATCGTCGGCCAGGCGGCCGCGCGGGCGCCGGTCGTCGTTAACACCGGCGCGAGCGGGACGGCCCTGGCCGTGCGGTACAGCCAGCGGGCCGAGGCGCTTGGCGCCGACGCGGTGATGGTGATGCCGCCGGCCGTCATCCCGCCGACGCCGGACGAGATGCTGAGCTACTACCAGGCCATCTCCGATGCGATCTCGATCCCGATCGTCATTCAGGACACGCCGTCAACGCCGGTCGCGCCGGCACTGGCGGCGCGCATCGGCCAGGCGTGCGCGCGGGCGCGCTACATCAAGGTCGAGGGCCTGCCGCTGCCGGGACGGGTGTCCGATATGGTGGCCATCGCTGGCGACACGCTGACGGTCCTCGGCGGCGCGGCGGGGACGTACGTGCTGGAGGAGTTCCGGCGTGGCTCGGTCGGCACGATGCCCGGCTGCGCTCAGGCTGAGGAGTTCGTCGCCCTCTGGCAGCTCAGTCAGGCAGGCGAGTGGGCCGCCGCCGAGCGGCTGTTCATGGAGCGGGTGCTGCCGCTCAACCGGCTGGCGGCTGGCGGCCTGGGCGATCTCTACCACGTCCACAAGCGGCTGCTGCTGCGCCGTGGCCTGATCGACGATGCGACGGTGCGCGGCCCGACTACGCCACTCGACCCGGCGACCAGCCAGGAGCTTGATGCGCTTATCGATTGGCTGTTGGCGCGGGACCTGGCTGATGCGCGCGACGACATCACCTGGGAGAACGTGACGCCAGAGACCACGGTCGACTGACAGTCCGGCCGCCGGCCGCGGTCGGGGCGGTGGGGAGCGCGCAATGCGGGTCGGCGTGCTGGCGGTGCAGGAGCGCGGACACGAGCATCAAGCGATGCTGGCGCGGCTGGGCCAGACAGTGATCGACGTGCGCCAGCCATCTGACCTGACGGCCCTGGACGCGCTCGTGGCGCCAGGCGGCAAGGCGCCGGTGATGGCCGAGGCGATGCTGAGCGCCGGCCGGTGGGAGCCGGTGCGGGCGTTCGCGATCGCCGGCGGGCCGGTGCTCGGCACCTGCGCCGGCATGGTGCTGCTGACGCGGGCGAGCGGGCGCGACCAGCCGCTGCTGGGCGTGCTGCACGCGACAGTGCGGCGCAGCGCGTTCGGTGGCGCGCGCGAGGACTTCGACACGCCGCTGGCGATCCCGGCGCTGGGCCTCCGGCCGTTTCCCGGAGCCTTTCGAGCCGCGCCGGCGATCGACATGGCCGGCCTCGGCGTGGCCGTGCTGGCGACGCTGCCGGACGGCGCCATCGTCGCCGTGCGCCAGCGCATGCTGCTGGCGACGGCCTTTCATCCGGAGTTGACCGACGACCCGCGCCTGCATCGCTATTTCCGGGCCATGGCGCGGAGGGCGGGCCGGCCGCGCCGGAATCGGTGAAGCCGGCCCAATCCGACCGGCTTCACCTGTCTCCTGGAATGCCCTTCCTCGGCTGCG
>JADLAZ010000103.1 GCA_020849725.1 Chloroflexota bacterium | reverse complement strand
GGCGGGCATCGAGCTGTTCTACCTGCCGGCCTACAGCCCGGAGTTGAACCGGATCGAGGGGCTGTGGCGCCACGTCAAGCATGACGAGTTGCCTGTGCGCAGCTACCACACGGCCGCCGCGTTCCAGGCGGCGGTCGATCACGCCTTGGACCAGCATGTGATTGCACCCATTCATAGTACGCAAAACTTACCCGAAGCTGCTTAGTGGTCCGTCAGACGTGAATCGCATGGCAAGGGCACCCCTTGTGGGTGCCCGGTTGGCCGCTGCCGATACCGCTAGCCAGCCGCCGGTACTGGGCACCAACAAAGGGTGCCCCTACACCGAGGCGATGCTGTCCATACTCGGCAATTGAGGCCTGACACACCACTAGCAGCGCCCCGCATCGCTGGTCAATGGTCCAGGCCCGGCCACGGCCGCATGAGTCAGCCGTCCATCACTCCGCCGGCAGCAGCGCCGGATTCCAGGCGACCTCCCACAGGTGCCCATCGGGGTCCTGGAAATACCCGGCGTAGCCGCCCCAGAACGTGGCGCTGGCCGGCTTGACGATTGTCGCGCCCGCTCGCAGCGCCTGCTCCATGACCGCGTCGACCTCCTCCTGGCTGCCAACATTGTGGCCGATGGTGAACTCCGTCGCACTCGGCCGTTGGAGAGGCAGCGCCGTGTCGTGCGCGATGCTGCGCCGCGGCCAGAGCGCAAGTCTCAGACCGGGCTGCACGTCGAAGAACGCGACGGCGCCGAACTCGTACTCCGCGCCGACGATACCCTCCGTCGGCAGGCCGAGTCCGTCGCGATAGAAGCGCAGCGACCGCTCCAGATCGTCCACGCCCAGCGTCAATAGCGTTATCCTTGGCTTCATCGACCTCCCCATTCAACGTCGCAGCTCGCACCGAGCTGGCTACCGTCCAGGGCGTCATGATGCAGGGGAACTGAGCACCGGCTTGCACGTCGCCGAGCATCGTTGGGCAGCGCGCTCAACGATGAGACCGTCGGGCTGGCTAGCGCCCGCCGAAGCCCAGCCCACGCCGCCGCAGGCTGACATGCTGGCCGTTGCCGATGATGATGTGGTCGAAGACATCGACATCTAGCAACTTGCCGGCCCGCACCAGCTCAGCCGTCACCGCGACGTCGTCCGGTGACGGCGTCGGGTCGCCGCTCGGGTGATTGTGGACCACGACGAGCGCCGGTGCGTTGGTGCGGATCGCCTCCTTGAACACTTCACCGACGCGCAACTGGGCCGCGTTGACACTGCCCTGATAGACGGTGACGACCCGCTGCACGGCGTTCTTGGTGTTCAGCAGCACCACCCGCAACTGCTCCTGGTCGAGCACGGCCATCTCCAGCCCAACCAGCCGGGCGACATCCTCCGGCGTCGAGATGATGTAACGCTCCTCGGGCTGCTCCAGGCTCAGTCGCCGCGCCAGCTCCAGGCAGGCCTTCACCTCGCAGGCCTTGGCCGCGCCGAAGCCATGCACGCCACCCAGCTCCGACGGCGTCGCCCGTGCCAACCCTTGCAACCCGCCAAAGGTCACCAGCAGCCGGTTTGCCAGGTCGACAACCGTCTCGCCCGGCAGGCCCGTCCGCAGGATAATCGCCAGCAACTCGCCGTTGGTGAGCGCTCCGGCGCCGTTGGCCAGCAGTTTCTCGCGCGGGCGCTCCGGCGCCGGCCGCTCCTTGATCGTCAGGTGGTACTGCACAGCCGTCCTCACGCTGGTCATGCGCTCTGCAGCGCCAGCGCGGCCGATTATAGCAACTTGGGCAGCGGTTGGGGGCTTGGTATTGGGTGGTGGCGTCAGCGGCGCTCAACGCCCAGCACCCGCCCGTGTGCTATACTGCCGCGACAGCGACCGGTCGTCCCGGTCCGTGTGTCACGCACTCGCAACGAACCGCTCCCCCACGCCCGTGGGGTCGAGCGTGGCCGGTGTCTGGCCGGCGCCCCGGTCGCCGCGCGCCGCTTGCCGCTACCGGGCAGCGCGGCGCCGGCCCGCCTGGAGGAAACAACTCCGGATGTTCCGACCGATCAATGCCCTCCTGGGTCTGTTCAGCCGCGATCTCGGCATCGATCTCGGCACCGCCAATACCCTGGTCTATGTGCAGGGCAAGGGCATCGTCATCTCCGAGCCGTCGGTCGTCGCCATCGAGCGGCGCACCAAGCGCGTGCTGGCCGTCGGCGCGGAGGCCAAAGCGATGGTCGGCAAGACGCCGGCAAACATCATCGCCACTCGCCCGCTCAAGGATGGCGTCATCGCCGACTTCGACGTCGTCGAGCAAATGCTGCACTATTTCATCAGCAAGGTGCATTCGCAGAGCATCATCGCCGCCCATCCGCGCGTCGTCGTCGGCATTCCCTCGGGCGTGACCGAGGTCGAAAAGCGCGCTGCCGAGGAGGCTGCTCTGTCGGCCGGCGCGCGCGAGGCCCACGTCATCGAGGAGCCGATGGCCGCCGCCATCGGCGCCGGCTTGCCGGTCAACGAGCCGGTCGGCAGCATGGTCATCGACATTGGCGGCGGCACGACCGAGATCGCCGTCATCTCACTTGGCGGCATCGTCGTCAATCACTCGCTCCGGATCGCCGGCGACGAGATCGACGAGGCGATCCAGCAGTTCGCCCGGCGCGAGCACAACCTCGTCATCGGCGAGCGCATGGCCGAGAACGCCAAGATCCTGGCCGGGTCGGCCTATCCGCTGGACGACGAGCGTCGCGTCACGCTGCGCGGTCGCGACCTGCTGACCGGCCTGCCGAAAGTGGTCGAGATCAGCTCGGTCGAGCTGCGCGAGGCCATCGCCGGCCCGGTCAGCACCATCGTCGACCTGGCCAAGACCTCGCTGGAGGAGACACTGCCGGAGCTGGTGGCCGACATCATGGAGCATGGCATCACGCTGGCCGGCGGCGGCGCGCTCCTGCTCGGCCTCGACCGGCGGCTGCAAGCGGAACTGCGCATGCCGGTGCACATCGCCGACGAGCCGCTAACCTGCGTCGCGCGCGGCACGGGCAAGGTCGTCGAGTCATTGGAAACCTATCAGCGCTCGCTAGCGAGCGCCCGCGACCCGCGTCGCACCCGCCTCGGATGACAGTGCGCCGCGCGCTTGCCGGCCCACCGCCGGCCGTCACCGGCGCGGTGGACCCCTGGAGACGCCCATGCGCACACCCGGTCTGATGCTGCGGCACGGCGCCGTCGTGCTGACCCTGCTGGTCATGGTCAGCCTGGTGCTGGTGAACCTCGACCGCCGGTTGGTCAGCAACCCGGTGCGCGACGCGGCCGGGCTGGCGCTGACGCCGGTGCAGGGTCTGGCCCAGGCCGTCGCCACGGGCCTCGATCAGGCCACGGGCCTGGTCGTCGATGCCGGCGCGCTGCGCGAGGAGAACGAGCAGTTGCGCCGCACCATCGAGCACCTGACGGCCGAGAACGCCCAGGTGCAATCACTGCGGCAGCAGAACGAGCGACTGCGACAGCAGTTGGGCTTCAAGGAGGCGCGACCCGAGTTGCAGCAGTTGCCGGCCGAGGTCGTCTACCGCGACCCGACCAGCCTGCGCAAGTACCTGGTGATCGATCGCGGCCAGCGCGACGGCGTCGAGCCGGGCATGGCCGTCGTCAGTCCGGCCGGCCTGATCGGGCGTGTGCAGCGGGTGGAGGAGCGGCGCGCGCGCGTGCTGCTGCTGATCGACTCGACCTCAACCGTGCGCGCCGTCATCCAGGACGGCCAGCCGCAGGCGCGCGCCGACGGCATCGTCTACGGCCGCTGGCCGCTGGGCCGGCTGCGCATGCGCTACATCGACACGACCGCCCAGGTCGTCGAGGGCGCCTGGGTCCTCACCTCCGGACTGGACGACGAGTTGCCGCGCGACCTGCCGATCGGTATGGTGCAGAAGGTCTACAAGACCGACGTGCAAGATACACAGGAGGCCGACATTCTGCCGGTGGTGGATCCCGATGCCATTGACAGCGTGGCCGTTATCCTGCGGAGCAACTGACGTGCGCCGCGACCAGCCCCGCCGGTGAGCGACCAAGCAGCGCCCCCAGCGCCGGCCACCGGGCTGATCGGGCCGCTGCGATCGGCGCGGGCCATCGTCGCCATTGCCGGCGGCAAGGCGGCCGGCCTGGCCAGCCAGCGCCTGCGTCGTGGCGGCGGCACGGCGCTGCCCGGAGTCGTCGCCGGCCGGCTCGACCCGGGTCTGCTGGCGCGGCTGAGCCGTCAGCTGACTGACGGCTGCGTCGTCATCGCCGGCACGAACGGCAAGACGACCACCGCCCGCTTGCTGGCCGACATCTACCAGCGCGCCGGCGTGCCGGTCGTCCACAACCGCTCCGGCGCCAACCTGCTCAGCGGCATGACTGCCACCGTCGTCGCCGCCGCCAGCCTGACCGGCCGGCTGACGGCGCGCGCCGGCATCTTCGAGAGCGATGAGTTCGCCTTGCCCGGCGCGCTAGCGCACCTCCAGCCGCGCCTGGTGCTGCTCACGAATCTGTTCCGCGACCAGCTCGATCGCTATGGCGAGTTGGACGCGGTCGCCACCGCCTGGAGCCGGGCGCTCGGCGCCCTGCCTCCGACCACCACGCTCGTCTACAACGGCGACGACCCGGCGCTGGCGGTGCTGGCGGCCGCGTCGCCCGCCCGGCGCGTCGCCTACGGCATCGACGACCCGGTCCACCGGCTGGCGGCGCTGCCGCACGCCGCCGATGCCGCCGACTGCCGCCGCTGCGGCACATCGCTCGACTACCGGGCGCTCTACCTGGCGCACCTGGGCGACTACCGCTGCCCGCGCTGTGGCTTCGCGCGCCCGCCGCTCGCGCTGGCCGCCACCGGCATCGTGCTGGACGGGCTGGCCAGCGTGCGGGCGCGGCTGGTCGCCCCGGCGGGTGCCATCGATGCCGTGCTGCCCGTGCCCGGCTTCTACAATGTCTACAACCTGCTCGCCGCCGTCGCCGCCGCGCGCGAGCTGGGCCTGCCCGACGCCGCTATCACCGGCGCGCTGGCCGACTTCCAGGCGCCGTTCGGCCGCGTCGAGCGCGTGCGCTACCAGGAGAGGACGCTGCTGCTGCTGCTGGCCAAGAATCCGGTCGGCTTCAACGAGGTGCTGCGGCTGCTCGGCGCCGTGCCACCGGCCGAGCGCGGCCCGGTGCTGATCGTCATCAACGACCTGATCGCCGACGGCCGTGACGTCTCCTGGCTGTGGGACGTAGACTTCGAGGGCCTGGCCGACTGGCCGGCGCCGCTGCTGACCGGCGGCCTGCGCGCCGACGACATGGCGCTGCGCCTCAAGTACGCCGGTCGCGCCGCGCCGAGCGCCGCTCACGTCGACCTGCGCGCCGCACTCGACGCGGTCGTCGCCGCGACGCCGCCGGGGGGCACGGCCGCGCTGGTGCTGACCTACACCGCGCTCTTGCAGCTGCGCCAACTGCTGACCGATCTCGGCGCTGTCAACGCCTTTTGGCGTCAGTAACGTCTGGGCGCGTTGAATGAGAGGCGCTGCCTGGCGAAGCCGCGAGCAGGTAGTGGGATGGCCTCAGGCGAGCCGCCTGTCGTACCGAAAAGAACCATTCCTATCAACAGACAGGGGCAAGCCAGGGAAGCGTGCTAGCCCGAGCTGACAGCCTCGGCGAGGTACCACCGCGCCACACGGTCGCCAACCCACCAGCCGCCGAGGCCGGCGAGAGTCAGTCCCAGCAGGATGTCGGCCGGCCCCGCCGCCAACAGCGGAAATGGCAAGCCAACCGACACTCGCCCGGCCCAGGTGGCGAACACGGCGATCCCCATTCCGACCGAACCGAGGAGGAGGCGATAGCGGGAGGCGCCAAAGGTCGCGGCACCGGCCAGCGTTAGTGCGGCGAAGGCCAGTCCGCTCGCGGCCCCGACGACCACGCCGAGGCCGGCCCCTTGGGCCACGCCCAGTGCGAGGAACACCGACGGCGTACCACCGGGCAAACCCGGCAGCCGGAACGGGAGTTGAGCCACGACGTAGGCGCCGCCGAGCACAATCCCGGCAGCGATCGCCCAGCCGAGCGCCCGGAGGAGGCAGCCGCGTGATCACGGTTCACTGTGATGCTATCCTACCGCTCGACCTGCACCATTACCCGGCCGTCGTCGACCTTCACCGCGAAGGTCGCCAGCGGCTGGGTGGCCGGGAAGCACAGCACCGCGCCGGTGCGGACGTTGAACTCCGCGCCGTGCAGCGGGCAGGTCACGACGTCGCCGCTCAGGTCGCCCTCGGATAGCGAGGCCTCGGCGTGGGTGCAGGTGTCCTGCGTTGCGTAGTAGTCGCCGCCGACGTTGTAGACGCACACCGGCACATCGTCGACGATCGCGCGCAGCATGTCGCCCGGCCGCAGTTGCCGGGTGGTCGTTACCGTGACGTACTCGGCCATGCCTCGTCCTCATCCTCCCCCGGCCAGCCGCCTAGCCCGTAGGCGCCGGCCTTCAGAACTTTCAAGCCGAGCATGGCGCACTTCATCCGCGCCATGCTGATCGGGATGCCGAGCAGGTCCAGCACCTCTTGCCGCCCGATCTGGCGCACCTCGTCCAGCGTCTTGCCCTCGATCGACTCCATCAGCATCGACGCCGCCGCCTGGCTGATGGCGCAGCCGCGCCCGCTGAAGCGGGCCTCGGCGATGCGGCCGTCCGGATCGAGCTTCAGTTCGACCCGCACCTGATCGCCACAGAGGGGATTGTGGTCTTCATAGGTGACGTCCGGCGCCGCCACGCGCCCGAAGTTGCGCGGGTGACGGGCGTAGTCCATGATCGTTTCCTGGTACATGCGGTCCATAGGGCATCCCCTGGCGCGCGGCGATCGGCCGCGGCCACCACGCGCGCGGGCGCGCGGCGGTCACCTCACACGCCGAAGACTTGCTGCGCCACCTGGATGCCGCGCACCAGGGTGTCGACGTCGGCCTCGGTCGTGTAGACGTAGAAGCTGGCGCGCGCCGTGGCGGTCAGGCCGTAGCGGGCCATCAGCGGCTGGCAGCAGTGGTGACCAGCGCGCACGGCGACACCCTCGCCATCGAGGATGCTGGCCAGGTCGTGCGGGTGGACACCTTCGACCGTGAACGGCACCACACCGGCGCGGTCGTCACCCTCCGGGCCGAAGATGGTCACGCCGGGCAGCGCCCGCAGGCGCGGCAGCGCATAGGCGATCAGGTCCAGCTCGTGCTGATGAACGGCAGCCATGCCCAGGCCGGTCAGGTAGTCGATGGCGACACCCAGGCCGATGGCGTCGCCTGCGCTGGGCGTGCCGGCCTCGAACTTCCAGGGCAGATCGGCCCAAGTCGACTCGGTGCGGCCAACGGTGCGGATCATGCTGCCGCCATACAGGAACGGCGGCATCGCTTCCAGCAGGCTGCGCCGGCCGTAGAGGCCGCCGACACCCATCGGGCCGAGCATCTTGTGGCCGGAGAAGGCCAGGAAGTCGCAGTCGAGCGCCTGAACATCGGTCGGCAGGTGCGGCACGCTCTGGGCGCCGTCAACCAGGACAACCGCTCCGGCCGCGTGCGCCTGCTCGATGATCGACGCCACCGGGTTGATCGTGCCGAGGACGTTCGAGACGTGCGTGACGGCCACCAGCCGCACCCGACCGCCAGCCAGGTGCGCGGTCAGATCGGTCAGCCGCAGCCGGCCGTCGTCGTCAATGCCGATGAACTCCAGGCGGGCGCCACGCTCCTGGGCCAGCGCCTGCCAGGGCACCAGGTTGCTGTGGTGCTCCATCTCGGTCGTGACGATGACGTCACCCGGCCCGACGTTCTGGCGGCCCCAGCTGTAGGCGACCAGGTTGATGGCCTCGGTCGTGTTGCGGGTGAAGATCACCTGGCGCGGGCTGGGCGCGTTGAGAAACCGCGCCAGTGTCGCTCGCGCCGCTTCCATGCGCGTGGTGGCGCGCTCGCTCAACTGGTAGACGCCTCGATGGACGTTGGCGTTCGTCGTGCGGTAGTAGTCGTCCAGCGCCTGGATGACGACCTCGGGCTTCTGCGATGAAGAGGCGCTGTCGAGGAAAGCCAGCGGCTTGCCGTGGATCAACTGGCCCAGGATGGGGAAGTCGGCCCGCACAGCCGCCGCGTCGAGTCGGGACGTCGCTTGCAGCATGGCTACAACCGCATCTTTCTCTCGATGGCGCCCCACAGCCGCTCGCGCACGCCCGCCAGCGGGATACGCGCCACGACCGGCTCGAAGAAACCATCGACGATCATCCGCGTGGCGTCGGTCCGGCTCAGACCACGCGCCATCAGGTAGAAGAGGTGTTCCTTATCGACTGGGCCGGCGCTGGCGCCGTGGGTGCAGCGCACGTCGTTGGCGCCGATCTCCAGGTTGGGGATGCTGTCGGCGCGAGCGGTGTCGCTCAGCAGCAGATTGCGGTTGAGCTGGTAGGCATCCGTTTTCTGCGCGCCCGGCGCGACCTGGATCAGCCCGGAGAAGACCGAGCGCGCCTTGTCGTTGAGCGTGCCCTTGTAGAGCAGATCGCTGCTGGCGTTGGGCGCGTTGTGGACCTGGCGCGTGTGGTGGTCGAAATGCTGCGTGCCGTCGCCAAAGAAGATGCCGAGCATCTCGGCCGACGCGCCGGCGCCGTTGAGGTAGGCCTGGATGTCAGCGCGGCTGAGCTGGCCGCCGAGTGTGACGACCAGCCAGTTGATCGTCGCATCGCGGCCGATGGTCGCGCGCTGGGTGCTGAAGTTCTGGACCCTTGGTCCCCACTCCTGGAGGTGGACGCAACGCAGGCGCGCGCCGTCGCTGACGATCAGCTCGGTCACGTCGCTGGCGAACCCCTGGCCGTGACCCTCGCCCGAGGCGACCGACTCGACGAACGTCACCTGGCTGTCGGCCTCCAGCACGACCAGGCTGTGGGTGAAGCTCCCCAGCCCGGGCGCATCGACGTAGGTAATCGCCTGCAGCGGCAACTCGATCTCGACGCCGCGCGGCACGTACAGGAACGAGCCACCGCTCCAGAAAGCAGCATGCAGCGCGGCGAACTTGCTATCGTGCGGCCGCACGCACATCGTCATCAGGTGGCGCTGGACCAGCTCCGGGTGGCGCTGCACGGCACTGTCGAGGTCGGTGAAGATGACGCCCCGAGCCGCCAGGTCAGCGGCCACCTCCTCGTGTACGGCGGTCGAGTTGTGCTGCACGACCAGGCCGGCGCGGCGATCGCCGCCGGCCAGCTCACGGCTCAGGTCCGTGGCGTGGCGCACGGCCTCGTCACCCGCCTCGGGTGCGGTCCAGGCGACAACCTGGCCCAAGCGCAGGCCGGTCAGGTCGGTGCGCCGCCACTCCTCGTCGCGCCGCGACGGCATCGGCAGTGCCTCGTAGATGTCCCAGGCGCTCAGACGGAAGTCGCGCAGCCAGGCCGGCTCGCGTTTCTCGCGCGATATCGCTTCAACGGCGGCCCGGCTCAACCCGGTGATGCCGTGCGCCTCGACCGCAGTGGTCGCCATGCATCCCTCCTCACACCCGCGTGACGCGGGCGGGGCGTGGCTGGCGAGCGGCGACCGCCCGCCAGCGCCCCTATGTTATCCGAAATCCGACCCTGCTGTGTCGATCAGCCGACTGAGCCTTCCATCTCCAACTGGATCAGGCGGTTCAGCTCGATGGCGTACTCCAGCGGCAGTTCCTTGGCGATCGGCTCGATGAAGCCGGTGACGATCATGCTCATCGCCTCCACCTCAGTCAGGCCGCGGCTCTGGAGGTAGAAGAGTTGCTCGTCGCCGACCTTGGACACCGTCGCTTCGTGCGCGACTTCGACGTTGTTCTGCTCGATCTCGATGTACGGGTAGGTGTCAGTGCGCGAGCTCTCATTGATCAACAGCGCGTCGCAGCGGACGTTGCTCCGGATCGAGTGCGCATCCGGGTAGACCTTGACCAGCCCGCGATACGAGGCGCGGCCATGGCCTTTGCTGATCGACTTCGAGATGATCGTCGAATTGGTGTGCGGCGCGCAGTGGACCATCTTCGCGCCGGCGTCCTGGTGCTGGCCGTCGCCGGCGAAGGCAACCGACAGCGTCTCACCCTTGGCGCCCGGCTCCATCAGGTAGACGGCCGGATACTTCATCGTCAGCTTGCTGCCGAGGTTGCCGTCGACCCACTCCATCGTCGCGTCGGCGTAGGCAACGGCGCGCTTGGTAACCAGGTTATAGACGTTGGTCGACCAGTTCTGGATGGTCGTGTAGCGGCAGCGGGCGCCCTTGAGCACGACGATCTCAACGACCGCGCTGTGCAGGCTATCGGACGCATAGGTCGGCGCGGTGCAGCCCTCGACGTAGTGGGCGTAGGAGCCTTCGTCACAGATGATGAGCGTGCGCTCAAACTGGCCGATGTTCTGGGCATTGATGCGGAAGTAGGCCTGCAGCGGCACCTCGACCTTGACACCCGGCGGCACGTAGATGAACGAGCCGCCCGACCAGACCGCCGAGTTGAGCGCCGCAAACTTGTTGTCGGCCGGCGGAATGATCGTGCCGAAGTACTTCCTGAACAGGTCGGGGTACTCGCGCACGGCGGTGTCGGTGTCGAGGAAGACGACGCCCTGCTTGGCCAAATCCTCGCGCAGCGAGTGGTAGATGACCTCGCTGTCGTACTGGGCGCCGACGCCGGCCAGGAACTTGCGCTCGGCCTCGGGGATGCCCAGCCGATCAAACGTGTTCTTGATGTCGGCCGGAACTTCGTCCCAGGTGCGGCCCTGGCCCTCGGTCGGCTTCAGGTAGTAGAAGATGTTGTCGAAGTCAAGTTCGGTCAGGTCGCCGCCCCAGCTCGGCATGGGCTTCTTGAGGAAGATTTCGTAGGACTTGAGGCGGAACTGGAGCATCCAGTCCGGCTCCCCTTTGATGCGCGACATCTCCTCGATGACCTCGCGGCTGAGACCACGGCGGGCTTTGAAGACGTATTGTTCCGGGTCAGAGAAGCCGAACTTGTAGTCAGTCTTGAACGACTGCAGCTCTTCGATCTCGGTCATCTGCTCGGTGGCCATCTGCTACTCCCTCCCGGCCGCGCCGGCGCTGACTTCCTCGCGCACCCAGTCGTAGCCGCGCTCTTCCAACTCCAGCGCCAGCTCCGGCCCGCCCGACTGGACGATCTGGCCGTCGACCAGCACATGGACGAAATGCGGCTTGATGTAGTTCAGCAGCCGCTGGTAATGAGTGATCACCAGCACGCCCAGATTCTGCCCGATCTGCGCGTTGACACCATCGGCGACGATGCGCAGTGCGTCGATGTCGAGGCCCGAGTCGGTCTCGTCCAGGACGGCGATCTCCGGCTGAAGCATAGCCATCTGCAGGATCTCGGCCCGCTTCTTTTCGCCACCGGAAAAACCTTCGTTCAGGTAGCGGGTGGCGAACGACTCGTCGACTTTGAGCAGTCTCATCTTCTCACGCAGCAGGCGGCGGAACTCCGGCACCGGCAGCGGCTTGCCCTCGGCGTCGAGCTCCTTGCGCCGGGCATTGACGCTCATGCGCAGGAAGTTGGCCATGTTGACGCCGGGGATGGCCGTCGGATATTGGAAGGCCAGGAACAGGCCCTTGCGGGCGCGCTCGTCTGGCTCCCACTCCAGGATGCTCTCGCCCTGATAGCGGATGTCGCCGCCGGTGACCTCGTAGGCCGGGTGGCCGAGGATGACGTTGGCGAGCGTGCTCTTGCCCGAGCCATTCGGCCCCATGACGGCATGGATCTCGCCCTTGCCGACAGCCAGGTTCAGGCCGCGCAGGATCTCTTTACCGTCGATCGAGGCATGCAGGTTGATGATCTCCAGATCCGCCGCCATGATTGTGTTCGCCCTCCTCATCAGACTCCGGTCACCCCGCGCTGGGGCGTGTCCACTGGGATCGATTGGACGCGCGCCTGAGCCGGTTTCGGCCCGATTGGAAGCAGGTCGTGGCAGTCGGCCAGCACCGGCTGCGCCAGGAATGGAAGCGGCGCTGGCGCCGGCGCGTCGGCCGGCACGACCGCGCCTGGCATCAGGTCGGCCAGCGTCGTCGTCTCCAGCACCTGGACGATGCTGTCGCGCACGCGCAGCCACAGCACGCGCGTGGTGCAGTAGTCCTGGTGAGCGCAGATCACGTCATCGGCCAGCGCCGGATTGCCGGGGATGCAGACCATCGGTGAGATGCCGCCCTCCAGCAGGCCGACGATCTCACCCATGCGGATCGCCTGCGGCGGCCGGCTGAGCTCGTAGCCGCCGCGCCGGCCACGCCGGGCGGTGACCAGGCCGGCCACGCGCAACTCGGCAATGATCTGCTCGA
Organism: Chloroflexota bacterium; assembly: GCA_020849725.1. The sequence goes on along the minus strand of JADLAZ010000103.1, from coordinate 60,365 downwards.
GGAAATGCAGTGGCATGCGCTCCTGGGCGGCGATCTCCGCCAGCGACCGTGGCCCGGCGCCGTAGTGCCGCGCCAGGCCGACCATGACCCGCACCCCGTATTCGCCTCTGGCCGAGAACTTCATCCTCACCGCTCCCCGGAACAATTCCGAGTCCGTGTGTCGGAATTAGTCTATCAGCCTGACGCGGGATTGTCCAGGGCTTGAAAGCCGGCGATGCCAGCGCGACGGCTTCCAGCCGCTGTCTGGGCTACTGGACGCCCATACCGACACGTGCCCTCGTGATTAGCACCGGGTCTGACTGCCTCGCGCCCACCACCATGCGGCCGCGGCTGCGAGCTATATGGGCGATACGGATGCATCGCCGCCCCGTGAACGGTCCTTGATCCGAGGTTCCCGATCCCGTCACCCGCTCGCTGTGTCGGCGGCGCGAGGCGCAAGGTCGTTCCAGGCGGCGCTCAGGGCGCTGACGGCGCGCAAGGTGGCGTAGACGTCGGCCCAGAGTGCGTCCATCGCCGCCTTCAAGGCGACCCGATCGCCGGCCGCGTCGGCCAGGTTCAGCGCGGCCACCGCGGCTGCCTGGCCGGTGTTGGCAGAGGCCGTCTGGTCGGCCAGCGCCCGCGCCGCCGCCAGGAAGCGCTCGGCCAGGTCGGTGGTCGGGGCGCCAGTCGGCGGGTCGGCCTTGTCGAACGCGGTCGGCAGATTGTAGCGCGGCGGCAGACGCGCGCCGGTATCCGGGTCGTACATCGTGTGCGTCGGCTCGATGTGCGGCGTGACCGACAGGTACATGACCATCGGCGTCTCGCCGGGATTGCTGGCCTGGTGCATCTCGTGCGCGTAGGCGTAGCAGAGCTGGCCTGGCCCGAGCCGCGCCCGGTGGCCGTCGATCTCCATCTCGCACTCGCCCTCGAGGATCAGGAAGATCTCGTGGCCAAGATCGTGGCTATGTCGTTGCGCGACCTGACCAGGCTCGAACCGCAGAAAGCGCCCGCGGATCTCCGGCGTGATCAGCATATTGAGCAAGTCGGTGCGGTAGTCGTAGACCTGGAAGGGCATGGCGCCTCCTTGGGTGGCGTGTCGCTCGCGTGAGATCGCGCCGGTTCCGGATTGGGCATCACCTCGCGCGCTGACGTCCGGCGGAAGCCTCGGCTCCAGTCACGGCGGCCAGGTCAGCCGGCAGCGCGCAGGTGGGCCAGGATGATGTCGCGCACCAGCGCGATGTCGTGGACGGCGTCGCGCCCGGGCGTACTCGGCTGGCGGCCGCTCAGGATGCAGTCGCGGAAGTGCTGCACTTCGAGCTTGAACGGGTTGTCGTGCCAGGCGTACTCGCTGCGGCGCGGCATGCCGTCGGCTTCGATGCCCTGCACGGTGACATAGGAGGGCAGGCCACGGGCGAAGCCGGTCGGGAACGAGACCAGCACGCGGTCGCGCGAGCCATAGACCTCCAGTGTCTCTTTGAAGTCCCACAGTTCCGGTAGATCGACCCAGGTGCAGACGGCGCGCACATCGCCGGGGTACTGAAGCACGGTCGTGATGCCGCGCCCCTCGGCCCAGATCTCGGTCGACACCACCCGCTCGGGCGGGCCGAAGCAGCCGTGCAGGTTGCCGATATCGTGGATGAAGCTGCCCAGCACGACGTTGAAGGCGGTGGTGATCGCGGCCGGCAGGTCGTCGCGGCCGAGCGCCTCGGCCACGAGGCGCCGATTCTCGGCCCGGATCGCTTCGCCCGCGCCGGCCGGAAAGTCGGCCGCCGTGCGGATCTTGAACTCGGCCGTGTGCAGTGAGTTGTCGGGGTGGAGGTGATTGACCTGGACAAAGCGCACGTCGGCCATCGCGCGCACGCGGGCGGCGGCGAACTGGTAGGCTGGCTCGTGGCGCTTCATGTAGCCGACCTGCAGCACGACGCCGGCGCGGTCAGCAGCCGTGACCATCGCCTCGGCCTCGCGCACCGTCACACACATCGGCTTCTCCACCAGCACGTGCTTGCCGGCCTCCGCAGCGGCGATGCTGGGCGTCGAGTGCGTGCCGGACGGACAGACGATGACGGCGTCGATATCGGACCGCACCAGGTCGCGGTAGTCAGTGAAGCGGCGCTCAGACGGCACGCCGTACTCGTCGCCCAGGTGCGCCAGCAGGCTCGGCGACAGGTCGCACAGACCGGCGATCTCGAACTCATCGTCCAGCTCGCGCAGGTGCGGCAAGTGCTGGACCTGCGCGATCGCGCCGCAGCCGATCATGCCCATCCGGATACGTTGCGTCATGGCTCCTCCTCAAAAGCGAAGTCGTCGCGGGAAGCCCAGTGTAGCACAGCCCAGGGTCGAGGCCGGTGGTAGAGTTAGATCAACAGCCAGGATAGTAGGAGGGGAGCAGCGATGGCGACCCCGATGCCGCGGACGGCGGCGCTGGTGACAGCCGTGGCGCGCGCTCAGGAAGAGGCGCGCCAGTTGGGTCACCGCCGCATCGGCAGTGAGCATCTGTTGCTGGCGGTGCTGGCGACGGGTGATGGTGTGGCGGCAATCCAGACGGCGCTGCATCTGGAGCTAGCGACGGTGCGGGCGGCGGTCGCGGATCTCATGCCCGGCACGAGCCGGCCGATCGAGGGTGAGCTACCGCTCACTGACAGCGCCTCGAGCGCACTGGTCCGGGCTGAGGCGGCGGCTCGGCGGCTCGGCGCGGCGGCCGTAGACACCGACCACCTGCTGCTCGGCATCGCCCAGCAACACGAGGGGATCGGCTCGCGCGTGCTGACCGACCTGGGGGCAACCACTGAGAAGGTGCGTGGCCTGGTCGAGCGCGAGGCTGCCGCTCGGCAGGCCGCTCCGTGCCGCCAGTGCGGCGCCGTGCTCGACCCGAGTTGGCGCTTCTGCCCGCACTGTGGCGTCGCCCGCGCCGCGTCGTGATTTGGCCCCGTGCCGGCCGCCGCGTGTTGTCTCATCTCTTTGAAGACAAGGTGCGCGTCCACGCCCGGCCCGTCATGCCCGGCCATGCCGCCAGGCGTGGTAGTGGCGGCCGACATTGCCCATCTCCACGCGCCAGGCAGCCACGTTGGTCGGCGTGTAGGTCAGCACGCGCCGCTCGAACGCCTGGATCAGGACATCGGTCGGCCGGCCGTCGACGGCGACGCGCGTCCAGTACGGTTCAGTGATCGGCCAGCCAGTGGCGAAGAACGTTGGCTCGAACAGCCGGCCACTGACGGACGCGCCGCCGCGCCGGGTGACGCCCTCGCTGGTCAGGAAGCGCCAGAATGGTTCGGCGATGGCATGGCTCGTCTCCGACACCAGATAGGTGAGCGGCACCGCCGCTGGTGGCTTGATCGTCCGCACGTTGCCGGCCCGGTCGATCGCCTCGGTCACGGTCGCGCCGACGGCGCCAGGCGGCCGCTGGCGCAGGCTGGCCAGGCTAGCGTAGGTCGGCCCGAGCAGGTCACCGAGGTCGCCGGCGACGGGGATATCGGCCGGCGCCAGCGGCTCATACAGATCGTGACCGATCTGCATCTGGCCGCTGATCATCTCCTTGGCCAGGTGACCGGTGGTGATGTACCAGGGGCTGGCGGCATTGCCGCGCGGGTTCGTGATCTCCATCCTGGACTTGTCAAAATAGGAGACCAGGCGCTTGCCGCCGGGCGCCTCGGCGTAGTCCTCGAGGCCAGTAGCGAACGGGGTCGGTCCCCATTGCCAGGTGCGCTGGACCTCGCGCTCGGCGACCGGCGCATCGGCCACGCGCCAGAGCGCGGCGAAGGCCGGGTCGGAGGCGGCCGGCTCGAGCGTGCCCTTGCGCAGCCAGGCGCCACCGACGGCGAACGCGCCGGCCCGGGCATCGGACCAGACCAGCAGGTTGCCGGCCAGCGCTGGTTGCCACTGGATGCCGGGCGCGGCGACGATCGCGAACTCGCGTCCAGCACGCACGTCGTAGGCCCACAGGTCGCGCTCGCCGCTGCGGTAATCTTCCCAGACGATCAGGTCGCCGGCGACGGTCGGGCGGACCTGGTAGTCGGCGGCGCGCGAGACGATGAACTCCTGTTGCCGCTCCAGGTCGTAGCCATAAATGTCGAAGAGATTGCGACCGGCGCGGGTGTCTTCCCAGACGACGAGCCGGCCGCTGATGGCCGGCGCGGTCTGGTTGCCGGCGGCGCTCGGCAGACTGACCTCCTGGCCGGTGGCCAGGTTCTTGCCGCCGATGCGCCACACGCCGTCGCCCTCGTCGGCCCAGACGACGACCTCGCCGCTGATCGCCGGCCAGAGTTGGTCGCCCGGCCGGGTAGTGACGACGAACTCCCGCTGCGCCGCCAGGTCGTAGCCGAAGATGTCCCAGTTGCCGCGCCGGTTGTCGGCCCAGACGACAGTGTTGCCGGCGATGGCCGGGCGCAATTGGCCACTGCGCGTGGAGGCGATGGCGAACGGCGCCATGTCCGGGTGGGCGAGATCGCGGCCCATGATGCGATCGAAGGTCGAGCCGTCGGCGTTGGTGCCCCGATTTTGCCACACGACGACGCTGCCGCTCACTGCCGGCGCCAGCTTGCTCTCGCGCACGGCCAGCGGATCGACTCGGGCGGTGGCGATGTCGAGATCGGCGCCGGTGAGTAGGTGCTTGCCACGCAGGACGGCGCCGGTGTCGTGCTGCTCCGACCAGACGACGAGCGCACCGGAGGCGGCCGGCGCGAACTGCTCATCGCCGGCTGATCCAACCACGAATTCAGTCACGCGCCAGGGCAGGGGCGCGGCCTGAGTCGGCGCGGCAATGGGCAGCGATCCAGTCAGCAGCACCAATATCAGCAGGCGCGACAGGCGTGCAACCATCGACAATGCCGTGCTGCGAGCCAACGGGCAGTGGAGTTCGGGCGATGTCCGGACGCAGCGATCGTTCATCGATCCAGATCGTAGCATACCGGTGGGCGACGCGCACCGGCCGTCACTGGCCCGGACGGTCGGGCGGCACACGCGTACCGGCGACGCCCCGTGGGACGGGAGGCGCGAGCGACGTGCTATCATCCGGCACGACAGGGCGCGACAGGCCATCCCTGCGCTGACCGGTGAGAACCAGCATGGACCAGGCAGTCGACACGTCGGCGAGGGCAGCCGCGGTGGTGGAGAACCGGCCGGCGGACGCCGCGTCGCTGGCGACACGCCTGGTCGCGACGCGATCGCTGCCGGTAGTGGTGCTGCTGCTGGGGCTGGCGCTGCGGCTGGCGGTCTGGTGGCCACTGCGCGGCTACGAGCCATTCGGTGACGAGCAGTATTATTACCGCGCCGCGCTGCTCTTCGCCCAGGGCCTCCAGTATGTCGACCCACCGACGCCGGCCTGGCTGCCCGTGCAGCGGGTGCCGCTGCTGTCGCTGCTGGCCGGGGCGTTGTTTCGTATCGCCGGCAATGATCTCGGACCGGTCAATCTAGTCCAGATCGGCCTGAGCCTGGCGACGTGCTGGTTCGTCTGGCGCTGGGCGGCGGCGCTGTGGGGACGCTCGGCCGGGCTGGTCGCGCTGGCGATCGCCGTCATCTACCCGACGCTCATCACCCACTCGGCCTCGTTCCTCTACACCGAGACGTTGTACACCTTCCTGGCGGCCGGGGCGCTCTACCTGCTGGGGCGGCTGGGTGGGGCGCGGGGTTTGGTGGACGGGGTGGACCAGGTGGATGCGGGGGAGGGGAGGGCGGAGTGGCCGGAGCTAGCGCGGGGCGCGCTGGGCTGGGCAGTGGCGGCCGGACTGGCGATCGGGATGACGGCGCTGACGCGCTCGTCGGGGCTGACGCTGCTGGGCGTGGCGCTGCTCTGGCTGACGCTGGCGGGCTGGCGGGCGTGGCGCCGGACAGCCCTGCTCGGCCTGGTCATCATCGCTGCCTGCGCGCTGGTCATCGCGCCGTGGACGGCGCGCAACTACCGGACCTACGGTGGCTGGCTGCTGCTCGATACGATCGGCGCCTACAACCTGTGGCGCGACAACGCGCTGCCGGGCGAGAATCCTGCTGCCATCCTGGTGCGCATCGCCAACCCGATCGAGCAGCAGCGCGTAGCAACCGAGCGCGGCCTGCATAACCTGCTGACCCAGCCCGACCGCTTCCTGGCGCGGCTGCCGGCGACGGCGCTCTACCTCTGGCATCTGGAGCTTGACTCCTACGCCCGTGGCGGCGGCTACTTCGAGGACCTGACCAACCGCTCTGACAGCGCCGGCTGGGTCCTCTATGCCGATCTGGCGCACCTGGCCGTCAGCGGGCTGGCGCTGGTCGGGCTGGCGCTGGCGCCGTGGCGGGCTGGCCGAACGCCGGCGCAGCGCCGCCTGCAAGCGCTGCTGCTGCTCTGGATCGTCGCCAATCTCGTGTCCGGTGTTGTGTTCCACTCCGAGGCGCGCTTTCGCATCCCCTATCAGCCACAGATGATCGTGTTCGCCGCGCTGCCGCTGGCGGCGTGGCCGGTGCTGTGGGCGCGCGCGCGCCGGCTGCCGTGGCGCAGCCTGCTGGCGGTGGGGCTGCTAGCTATCCTGGCGGCCGGCGCCTGGTCGCCGCGGCTGGCGCCAGCGCTGCACATGCAGGCCTGGACCGCGGTGGCGGCGCTGGCGCGGCCGTGGGACGCCGGCGCCAGCCTGGCGGCGCTGGAGCGGGCAGTAGCCGCCTTTCCCGCGTCGGAGCGACCGCACATCGCGCTCGGTGACGCGCGCCGCCGGCTTGGCGACACGGCCGGCGCGATGGCCGCCTACCAGGCTGCGCTCGCCATCCAGCCGCACAACGTCAACGCGGCCGTGCCGCTGATGCGCCTCTACCTGCAGGCGGGCAATGCTGAGGCAGCACGTCAGGTGCTGCGCGCGGCCGGCGCCAGCGACGCCGATCTGATCGCCTGGTCGTGGCGCGAGGACGACGCGCCACCGGTCGGCCGGCTCGACATCGGCAGCGGCCTGGAGTACGGCCTGCTGACGAACATGTACCCGCCCGAGCGCAGCGGCGACACGACCTTCCGCTGGACGAATGGCAACGGCCTGCTGCGGCTGGTCGCGCCGCCCGAGGGAGCGCGCCGGCTGGCGCTGCGGCTGAACGGCACACGCCTGGGCGCGCCACCATCGCGATGGGTGGAGGTGGCGGTCAATGGCGCCATCGTCGACACGTTTGCCGCCACCGGCGAGTGGGAGGCGCGCGTCATCGATCTGTCGCGCCTGGGGCTGCCCGGCGGCGCGGCGCTGCTGGTCGAGGTGCGCAGCGATACCTTCGTGCCATCGGCGGTGGTGGCCGGCAACCGCGATGGTCGCCGGCTGGGCATTGCACTCGACAGCATCGCCGTCGAACCGTAGGCGATCGGGCACACCGCTGCGCATCGGGGACGTGCTTCCTCCACGTGCGTCACCACGAAGCGCTTGGGATCCAGCGGTGGCTCGACTGGAAGAATCCTCAACTCAATCCTCGCGCCGCGGTGGGCGAGGAAGCCGTCATGCCACCACTCACGCTCTCGTCCGCGCACGGTGGAGCATTAGGGTGCGCGCGCCTCGGCCGGGCTGGTGGCGACTACTTGTGCCGGGTGTCCGCGCTGCTTGAGACACTCGACCACTGCGTCCCCCACCGCGCGCCCGGCCACCAGCGCCACCAGTGTCGGGCCGCTGCCGGCCGGGAAGACCGTGGTCGCGCCGACCTGGCGCAGCATTGTCTCAGCGGCGGCCAGGGGTGGGAACAGCTCGCGCAGCGGCCGGGCAAAGGCGTTGGCGATCAGGGCAGGGTCGAGCGCCTGGCCGGTGCGCAGCCGGTCGGCCTGCATCCGGGTCCGCGCTCCGTCGCTCCAGTCGGCCGGCGTCAGCGACCGGTACAGGCGCGCCGTCTTGCCCTCGATCGCCACGGGCGGCATGAGCAGCACCAGCCACAGCGGCAGGCCATCTGGCAGGGCTGTCAGGCGGTCGCCGATGCCGGTCGCCAGCGCCGTGCCGCCACGCAGGAAGAACGGCACGTCCGCACCGAGCCGTGTCGCCAGTGGAACGAGATCATCGGTCGTCAGGCGTGTGGCCCACAGCTCGTTCAGCAGGCGCAGCGCGCCGGCCGCGTCGCTCGAACCGCCGCCGAGTCCGGCCGCGGCTGGGATGCGTTTCGTCAGCGTCAGGCCGGCGCCCTGGCGAACACCGGTCGCCGCTTGCAGCAGCCGGGCCGCGCGCAGCACCAGGTTGTCGTCGGTTGCCAGCGCCGGCTCGGAGCAGACGAGCGACAGGTCGCCGGCCGGCGCGACCGTGAGTGTGTCGGCCAGCGCGATCGCCTGGAAGATCGTCACCAGCTCGTGATAGCCGTCCGGCCGCCGGCCGACGATCTCCAGGCCCACGTTGATCTTAGCCGGACAGGCGGTCGTCAGCACGCTCATCGCCCGACCTCCGCCCCGGTCGCATCCAGCGCCGCCAGCAGCCGCAGCCAGTCGGCGACGGTCAGCCGCTCGGCGCGCAGCATCGGGTCGATGCCAGCCGCTGCCAGCGCGGCCACGACGGGCGGGCGCTCCAGGGCCAGCCCGGCGGCCAGTGCATTGGCAACCGTCTTGCGGCGCTGGCGGAAGCCGGCAGCGACGACGCGGAAGAAGCGCGCCTGGCCGGCGGCATCCAGCGGTGGTGCCACGACCGTCATGGCGATGACGGCCGAGTCGACCTTGGGCGCGGGCGTGAAGGCGCCGCTCGGCGCCTTCAGCGCCAGCGCCGGCGTTCCGTACAGCTGCACGCTGATAGCCAGCAGGCTCATCGCGGGTGGCGTGGCGGCGATGCGGCGGGCGACCTCGTCCTGGACCATGACGACCAGGCGCGCTGGCCGGTCGTCGCGCTCCAGCAGATGCCGCAGCACCGCCGACGTGATCGCGTAGGGCAGGTTGGCGACGACCGTGTACGGGCCGCCGGGCAACAGCGCGGCCGGATCCAACCGCAGGATGTCGCCAACGACCAGGTGGAAGCGGTGCTCAGCGGCGAAGCGGTCGCGCAGGTAACCGGCCAGGCGCGGGTCGATCTCGACAGCCGTCACCGTCGCGCCACTAGCCAGCAGCGCCGCTGTCAGCACGCCCAGGCCGGGACCGATCTCCAGCGCATGGTCGCCCGGCCCGACACCGGCCAGCTCGACCATGCGGTGCGGCACGGTCGGATCGGTCAGGAAGTTCTGGCCCCAGCCCTTGTAGGGCGCGACTCCGAGCGCGTCGAGCAATGCGCGGACCTCACTCGGCCGCTGAGGCTGATCGATGTCGGCCACGGCACGCTCCTCCTGGCGGCTGGTCAAGGTCGTGTGCCTGAGGGTCAGTGGCTTCTCTGCCGCACGCGCGGTGCGCCGCCACCGCGCGCCGGCCCGATTGCCCGGTCCCAGCCACTCCCGTAAGATTGTGCCAGATGTCCGGCGCATGGCGGACGTGCGCCGCGCGAACCCGGCCAGGAGCAATGATGCCCGACCTCGACGACCTCGACCGCCGGCTGCTGAACGCGATCCAGAGTGACTTCCCGCTGGCCAAGCGGCCCTATCAGGTGCTGGCCGAGCGAGTCGACGCCGACGAGGCGACGGTCCTGGAGCGCATCGCCGCGCTGAAGCGAGGCCGCATCATCCGCCAGATCAACGCCATTTTCGACACGCGCGCGCTCGGCTACCAGTCGAGTCTGGTGGCGGCGCGCTACGCGCCCGCGCACCTGCACCAGGGGGCGCTGATCGTCAACCAGCACCCCGGCGTCAGCCACAACTACGAGCGCGACCACGCCTTCAACCTGTGGTACACGGTCGCCGTGCCGCCGGACGCTGACCTGCCGACGCACATCGACGCGCTGCACCGCTTGTCCGGCGCAGAGGTGACGCGCCCGCTGCCGACACTGCGGCTGTTCAAGATCGGCGTCGACCTGGACATGGCTGGCGCGCGGGCGCTCGACGCGCGCGGCACGCCGGAGTACACCGACGAGATGCGGCGCGCGGCGCGGCAGACCACCCTGACCGACGCCGACATCGCGCTGGTGCGCGAGCTGCAAGAGGATCTGTCGGTCGAGCCAGCGCCGTTCTCGGCCATGGCCGAGCGGCTCGGCCTGAGCGAGTCGGCGCTGTTCGATGAAGCGGCGCGCTTGCAGCGCAGTGGCCACTTGCGGCGCTACGCGGCGATCCTCTATCACCGCAAAGCTGGCTTCCGGGCCAACGGCATGGCCGTCTGGAAAGTGCCGGTCGAGGACGTGCCGGCGGTCGGGCCGGTCATGGCCAGCTTCCGCGCCGTCAGCCACTGCTACCAGCGGCCGGTCTACCCGGACTGGTCCTACAACCTGTTCACCATGATCCACGCCCAGACGCCTGAGGAGTGCCAGCAGATTATCGACGCCATCCAGGTCGAGACGGGCATCGTCGAGTACGCGGTGCTGTACAGCACGACCGAGTACCGCAAGACGCGGGTACGCTACTTCGACCCGGCGCTGGACGCCTGGGCGGCGGCGCACGTCGGGGAGACCGCCGTCGCCGGCTGAGCCGGCACAGTTCCTGGGCCTGCCTGGTGCTGGGTGTGGCATCGGCTCGATCGTCCGCGTCTACGCGTCACCCCGGACCACGGTGGAGTGGACAGGGTGGATGAGGTGGACCGGCACGGGAGATCACCCGCCCCACCTTCAGTGGCTCTCCTCAGGGCGTGCCCAGCCGGATGGATAGTCGATCGTGCGCGCCCCCAGGCAGGCGGCCAGGTCCTCGATCGCAGCGGTGATGGCCGCCGCCGCGTCGGCCGGCGCGGCCGGCTCGGTGAAGATGCTGTTGACCGTCAGCCGCGCCTGGCGGCGATCGAACACCGGGTCGATGCGGCCGATCAACTGGTCGCCGTGCAGCACGGGCAGCACGTAGTAGCCGTACTCGCGGCGCGCGGCCGGCGTGTAAATCTCGATCCGGTAGCGGAAGTCGAACAGCAACTCCGTGCGCGCCCGGTCGCAGATGAGGTTATCGAACGGCGACAGCAGCGCTGTCCGCGGCTGCCAGTCCGGCCCGGCCAGCCGCTCCGCCAACTCCAGATCATCGGCATGGATGTACCATTGGCCGGGCAGACGTGTGCCGTCGTCTCGCACGTCGACGGGCAGGAGCCGCCCCTCGGCGGCCAGGTCGCGCAGGACCGCCGCCAGGCCGGGGTAGCGCCCGCGAATGAAGTGCCGGCTGATGTGGTCCGGGCGTGCCACGCCGAGCGCCCGCAGCGCACGCTCGGCCGCGCGCCGCACGACCTCGCGGCTCGGCAGCGGTGCGCGCGGCGTGTCCGGCGGCAGCACCCGCTCGGCCAGATCCCACCGCTTCTGGCCACCCTGCCGGCCGGCAACGAGGATCTCGCCGCTCAGCCACAGATAGTCCAGCATCCGGCTGACGGTACGCCCGGAACTCCAGCCACTAGAAATCCACGGGCGGCGCTCGTCCGGCTCGAACTGCCGCGACAGTAGCGGCCCGTCGTCGCGCAGGCGGCCCAGCACATGCTCGCGCAGCGCCGCATTGTCGGCCAGCCAGGCGCGCACGCGCTGGTGATAGGCCGAGTCGCCGGTGGCATAGGCGGTCATCATCGGCTGGTGCAACTGGTAGTCCTCGATCAGCACGATCGACGCCGCGTGCGCCCAGTACTCGAACAGCCGGCGCTCGCGCTCCAGCAGGTCGTCGACCAGGCGCGGCGCGCCAGGGCCAAGGCGGCTGTACAGCACCAGATGATGGCTGCGGGCAACGGTGCTGATCGGATCCAGCTGGAGGCAGCCGAGTGCCCGCACCAGGCCGAGGACGTCATCGGGCGTGGGCGCAGGCCGCGGGCCAGCCAGGCGCTGCCGCGCGATCGCCAGCCGGCGGGCAACGGTGGGGCTGAGGGTTCGAACCGTAGCGGCGTTGCTCACGCGGGCGGCCTCTCCTGATCGATCGACGCTGACAACACGCAACCAGTATAGATCATTCGTTCGCCCTGGCCCAGTCTCAGGCTGGCTGGTACAGTAACGATTCCGTCCGCGGATGGGGCTATCCCCGATGGCCACTGGGCCACTGGCTACTGACGACTGGAGGCTAGCTCCATGCGCGTCGGACTCGACTGGGGCACGACCAACACCAGCGCCGGTGTCTACGATGGCAGCCGGGTGCGCCTGATCGACCTCGACCCGGTCAGTCGCACGCCGACGATCATGCGCTCGGCATTGTTCATCACCCGCGACGGCGCACCGTTTGCCGGCCGCGAGGCGATCGACCGCTTTACCGAAGGCAATGTCGGCCGGCTGATCGACTATCGCTGGCAGTACATCGGCCACACCATCGTCACCTTTGCTGATGTCGGCGAGATCGATCAGCCGCTGTTCACCCAGGTCGATGCCAATACGCCCGGCCGCCTGTTCCAGTCGCTCAAGGCGCACCTGGCCGACGGCGCCTTCATCGAGACGAGCGTCTTTGGCACACGCTACTCGCTGGAGGCACTGATCGCGGTCATGCTGCGCCTGATCAAGCGGCGCTCCGAGGCGTGGCTGAGCGCGCCGCTGGCCGGCCTGGTCGTCGGCCGGCCGGTCCACTACAGCGAGACGCCCGGGCTGGACGATCTGGCGATCGAGCGCATGCGCCAGGCCTGCGCGCTGGCCGATCTACCGCCGCTCGAATTCCTGCCCGAGCCAACCGCCGCCGCGCTGGCCTACACGACATCTATAAGGCGCGAGCAGCGCCTGCTCGTGCTGGACTTCGGCGGCGGCACATTCGACATCACCGTCCTGCACGCTGCACCGGGTGGAAGGGTGCGCGTGCTGGCAACCGACGGTGTGCCCATCGGTGGCGACGTCATCGACCGGCGCGTCGTCATGGGCAAGCTGCTTGGCCACTTCGGCCAGGAGGCGACGTTCGGACCGCGGCGTCTGCCGCTGCCGGCGATGCTGCTGGCGCGGCTGGCCGAGTGGCAGAGCATCGTCGAGCTGAACCAGCCCCGCTACCTCAAGATCATCGAGGAAGCCGTGCGCACCGGCGATCAGCCGCGCGAGCTGCGGGCGCTGCAAGCACTGGTGCGGCAGAACTATGGCCTGCCGCTGTACGAGGCGGTCGAGCGGGCGAAGGTCAGCCTCAGCCGTGAGGCGAAGGTCATGATCACGCTGAACGTGCCGGAGATCCGCCTCGTACAGCCACTCACCCGCCTCCAGTTTGACGCCCTGATCGGCCCGGACATCCGCGCCGTCGGCGCTTGCGTCGATCGGGCGTTGGTGAGCGCCGACCTGCGCCCCAGCGACGTCGATGTCGTCTTGCGCACCGGCGGCTCGTCGCACATCGCCAGCTACCGTGCCATGCTGGCAGCGACCTTTGGCGAGGAGCGGCTCTACGAGATGGACGCCTTCACCGGCGTCGCCGCCGGACTGGCGATCGCCGCCGCCGAGCCACGCCTGCTCGACCAACTCCGGGCCAGCGGCGCGGTCATGACCTGAGCGGGCTAGCGGGCGAGCAAACCTGCCTGCAAGCGCCGGTCCAGCACCCGCGTCACGCGGCGGCGCCAGTCGCCGGCCGCGCCCAGCGGCGGGAAGACGGTCACCGCCGCTACCTCGTAGTCGGATGCCGCATAGGTCGGGCGCTCCGGGCCGTGTTCGGCCATGCGCCGGTCGTCGCGCTCGCGCGCCAGGTCCATCAGGGTGAACGTCTGCCAGTCCATCGCCGTCGCCTCCGCCGGGGTGGGTCGCGATCCACCCGGCCACATCGCCAGCATAGGCGTGCGCGCCAGCCGCGACGTCGGTCGGTTGGCCGCGCCCGTGGCGGTGAAGCGACCAGCGACCGGCCGGCCGAATGGCCAGCCAGCCCCGCGATCACACTGGTGCGCGGCTGCGTCAGTCGGCGCTAAGTGCCAGCGACAACGGCGGGTTGGCGGCGCGGATCTTGGCCTCGAACTCGGAGCGAAAGTATCTGACGAGATTCAGGTGGGGGATCGGAGCCGTCTGGCCCAGGCCGCACAGCGATAGCTCGATCACTTCCTTGCTGGCGTAGTCCAGCGTCTCCAGATCATCCGCGCGGCCCTCACCACGCTGGATGCGCTCCAAAACCTCCAGCATCGCCTTGGTGCCCAGCCGGCAGGGTGTGCACTTGCCGCACGACTCGAGCCGGTTGAACTCCATGAAATAGCGCGACAGCTCGACGGCGTCGTTGCTGTGGTCGAAGACGACGTAGCCGCCCGAGCCAATCATGCCGCCGACCGTCTCCAACGCCGTGTAGTCGAGCGCCAGGTCCAGGTCCGGCTCGCCGATGCAGCCGCCCGACGGACCGCCGGTCTGAATAGCCTTGAACTGGTAGCCATCCTGCATGCCACCGCTGACGCCGTCGAGCAGGTAGCGCAGCGGCGGACCGAACTCCAACTCGCTGACGCCGGGCTGCTTGATGCGACCGGACATGGAAAAGACTTTCGTGCCGGGGCTGTCCTTGGTGCCCATCGCCGCGTACCACGCGCCGCCGTTGAGGACGACCGCCGGCACATTCGACAGCGTCTCGACATTGTTGAGCACTGTCGGCTTACCCCACATGCCGTACTCGACCGACCGCGGCGGCTTGGTGCGCGGCATCGCCCGCTGGCCGATGATCGAGTACATCTGCGCCGAGCCTTCGCCGGCGATGTAGCCGCCGCCGCCGACGCGCACCTTGAGCCGCACCGAGTAGCCCGTGCCCAGGACGTTGTCGCCGAGCAGGCCCAACGCCTCGGCCTCCTTGATGGCGTACTTGATGCGGGCGATGGCCAGCGGGAACTCAGCGCCGATGTAGATGAACGCGTTGGGCGTGCCGAGGCAGTAGGCGCCGATGATGATGCCTTCGATCACTCGGTGGGGATCGCTCTCCATGATCTTGCGATCTTTGAAGACATTCGGTTCGCCCTCGTGGCCGTTGCAGATGAAATACTTCGGCCAGTTCTGGGTGGCGCGGCCCGACTCCCACTTGATGCCGGCGTTGAAAGCAGCGCCGCCGCGACCGCGCACGTTGGCGGTCTTCATCTCCTCGATGATCTGCTCCGGCGTCAGGTCGAACAGCGCCTTCTCCCAGGCCGCGTAGCCACCGCGCCCAATGTAGTCCTGGACACTCTCCGGATCGATCAGTCCGATATGCTCCAGGACGATCCGCTTCTGCTTTTCCCAGAAGGAGAGCGACCGCTGGGGTGGAATGTCCTGCCACGGCTCGTCGGCGTCGGTATACAGCGCCAGCTTCGGCAGCGGGTCGTCACCGAGCAACGACTGCTCAATGATCGTCTTGAGCGTCTCCGGTGTGACGTTGCCATAGGTGATGCGTGGCTGCCCCTGGCGCTTGACGTGCACCAGCGGCTCGGCGTAGCACATACCGTCACAACCGACCTGCTTGATCGTGAAATCGGCTCCGCGCCGCGCGACCTCGGCCTGCGCCTGGGCAATCAGCGCGCGGACACCCTTGGCGATGGTGCATTCGCCGACATTGACGATCAGCAGCGGTTGCTCGCCGCTGAAGGTCGTCTCGTACTTGCCGACGAGTTGCTGGCGCAGGCGCTGAAACTCCTCACGCGTCATGATGCTCTCCTCCGCGTGGCGTCTGAACCACCTGCTCGATGATGTCGTTGACGGTGTCCGGCGACAGCTTCGGATAGTACTTTCCGTCGAACAGGCCCAGCGGCCCGAGATCGCAGACGCCGAGGCAGGTCGGCACGAGATCGAAGGTCAACGCTCCGTCGCGGGTGGTTTCACCGTTCGCGATGCCGTAGCGCAATTCGATCGCGCGCTGCACGTCAGGCGTGCCAAGCGCGAAGCAGGCAGTACCGTTGCAGACCTGGATGCGGTGCTCGCCAGGTGGCACGAGCCGGAAGTCGCCGTAGAAGGTGAGCAACTCGTAAACACGAGCGGACGGGACGCGCAGGTGCTGGGCGACGATCTGCGCCGACGGCCGCGATACCCAGCCGTAGTGCTCCTGCACCAGCAGCAGCGACCCGAGGATCAACTCGTGCGCCTCGTGCTGGTCCTCATAGGGCATCTCCTGGGCCAGCAGCGTGCGGACGTGATCGAGGTCGATGTCGTAGGTCGCCGGCACATGAAAGGAGCTTTGGACCATCCCTGTCTACCGCCTCACGCTCGGGCCTCGCGGCCTCGTGAAAAAGCTCGCAACCGTCCCGAGTATAGCACTACCGCCCCGCGGCAGGCACGAAAAAAACCGGAGAGCGCCCTCTCCGGTCCGTGGAACTCCGCGACGAGGATTCGAACCTCGAACCTAGCGGTTAACAGCCGCCCGCTCTACCGTTGAGCTATCGCGGAACGGAGCCACCACCGGCGATCCTAGCACACGGCGCGGGCCGACGCAAGCGCGGCACGGCCGCGGCGGCGAGCCAAAGGGAGCGCCTCCGTGTTCTGCGTTCCGCGGCACTGGGAGCCGGCGGTCCGACACTCACCGGCAGTGTTCCCGGTTGACAGACGCACAAAAACGCGAATACTACGGATCATCCGAAGCAACTAGTGCTCGGGTACGGGGTGGGCGTCCACGAGGCAGGGCGCTCCCATCCAATCGAACAGCAACGACGGCGGGAGGCGACTATGACCGACACGGCCGAGCGAACCAGCGCACCGGCGCGCACCGGCCAGCCGGGCGCGAATGGCGCCGGTCAGTCCGGCCCGAGTCAGGCGGGCGCGGCCGGCGATGCCCCGCCCGCTGCCAGCCCGGCGCCACCGGCCGCGCCGCGCCGCCGTCTGGGCCAGGCGCGGCTGGCGGCCATTGTCGTCGTCACCGCCATCGCGCTCATCGCGGGTGGCCTGGCCGCCTATCGTTTCTGGTACGACAGCACGCACTTCGTCGCCACCAACAATGCGCAAATCGCCGGCCGGCTGACCCAGGTCGGCGGCCCTACTGCTGGCCGCGTCGTCAGCATCCGCTACGACATCGGTGAGCGAGTCGAGCGCGATGCCGTCGTTGCCGTTCTGCAAGTGCCGGTGCCGGTCGGAACTACCAGCAGCGGCGTGCCGCGCCTGGAGTACCGCGCCACTTCCGACAGCTTGATCGAGGTGCGGGCGCCGATCAGCGGCGTCGTCATCGCGCGCGGCGCCGCCGCCGGTGATACCGTGCCCGCCGGCCATGCCCTGTTGACACTGGTCGACCCCACGCAACTGTGGGTGACCGCCAACATCGAGGAAACCCAGATCCGGCGCATCCAGCTGGGTCAGCCAGCGACCGTCACCGTCGATTCGCTGGCGATCGACATGCCCGGCCGGGTGGTGGCGATCACGCCAGCCAGCGCCGCCACCTTCTCGTTGTTGCCTCAGCAGAACTTCTCCGGCAACTTCACCCACGTGACGCAACTCGTGCCGGTGCGGATCGCGCTCGATACGACCGACCCGCGGCTGATGATCGGCACCTCCACCTCTGTGCGCATCGAGGTCGTGCCGACCGGCACGTGAGGCCCGCGTGGCGCGCTACTGCCGATCGGGCAGGCGCGCGCGCGCCTGCCGCTGACGGATCAGCGCCAGCAACCGCTGCAGCGCCCGACGCGCCCGGCCGACCTCGCCCTCGCCGACCGGGTGCCGGCTGTAGCGCGCCTCAAGGAAGGCGGCGGTCAGTGTGTCCAGCGCCGCCACCGCCGTCGGCTGGCTGCCATCGGTCGTCGCCGCGCCGGGCGGCGAGTCGGCGCTCAAGCGCGTCGCCAGGAAGCGGCTGTACTCGGCGGCGGTCATGCCGCGCCGGCGCGGCAGGCCGCGGCGCCCGGCCCGCTCGATCAGCGACAGATACAGGAACTGAACCAGGCCGCGCGGGTCGGTCGGCCGCGGCGGACGACTCGGCCGCCGCAGCGCCGCAACGAGGCCGCGCCCGCCAGCACTGGCGCGGATGAGCGCCGCCAGCGTGCCGGCCCGCTCGCGCAATCCGCCCAGCAGCGCCTGCCACCACTGCCCCAGCCAGCTCCACAGGGCAATTCGCGGCAGGAAGCGCATGAGACCCCAGCGCGACTGGTAGAGCGTCCTCACGGCGTAGACAGTCAGAGCCGCCGTCGCCAGCCAGAAGCCGAACGACTTGAGCGTCTCTAGCAGCGACCAGTCCGTGTCGGCGCGCTCGGCCGCCGGCAGCACCGGCGGCGGCGTGACCCCACCGCCCCCGCTGCTGCTGATGCCCAGCAGCGACGCCAGCCAGATGAAGGGCAGCATGATCATGAACAGCAGCAGTTGGAACAGGCCGGTCAGCACGGCCAGGAGCCAGAAGAGCAGCGCCAGCGGATCGACGGCGTAGGTGCGCGGCAGCAGCAGCGCCAGCACCGCCACGACGACGACGACGGTCAGCAGCCAGCCGGCCCAGCGGCCGCGCAGCAGCGGCGGTGCGACCAGTCCCTCCAGCCGCCAGAGCGTGTCGAGCACCGTCACCTGTGCCCAGCCCAGCAGCAGCAGACCACTGGCGAGCGTCAAGCCGGCGGCGATGAGCGCCTCGGTCAGCACCCCCGGCGCGGGCGGCCCGAGACTGATCAGCGCCAGCGCCACGACGACGACCGCCACGCCGCCGATGACCAGGTTGGCGAGTTGGCGCTGCGCGCCGCGATGGTCGAATGCCGCCTGCGAGCGCTCCCACTGGGCGTAGTCAGCTGTGCCGCGTGGCGGTGGCGCCTCACCCGGCTGCAGGTGCAGCTGATCGACGGCCGAGCCGGCGGTGTGGCCCAGCAGCCACGCGCCAGCGACGAACAGAGCGTCGATCACAAAGACCAGGTCGAAGATAGAGAACGGTTCCATCCACCAGCGCGGCGCCCGCGCCAGCAATTCGCCCGGCGCCAGCGCCAGCGACGCCAGCCGCGTCAGCACCAGCAGCAGGATCAGCTCGGCAAGGTAGATCGGCACGCGGCTGCCGAAGGGCCGGAACAGGCGCGTCCAGCGGTGCCGGTAGAAGGCGATCAGCGTGACGATAGCGCCGACGAGCGGCAGCAGTGGCGACGCCGGCCAGGCCGGCACGAAGACGCGCCCGAGGACGCTCAGCAGATGCAGCAGACCGGCGCCGGCCACCGCCAGCAGCGCCGCCGCGGCGTGGTCGGCATGAATATCGGTCGGGGCCGCCCCATCCGGGCGCTCGGCGTCGGGGAGCGGCGCCGCGGCGGTCATGGCATCCTCACGATCGACATGGGTCCATCCTGCATTCCAAGCGCCGTCAGGCGCCGATCAACACTTGCAGGTGCGCCAGCCGGCCTTCGTCGTAGACCTCGAAAGCGGGCAGGCCGGCGGCGCGCACCGTCGCCGCGTCCAGGTCGGTCGCCAGCCGCGGTGGCTGGACGAAGATGGCCAGTGGCGAGAAGCCATCGCCGCGCAGGCGCGTCATCGCCGCCACCAGCTCGTCTGTCGGCGCGGGTGCGATCAGTACGACCGTCGTGCCCCAGGGCAGTCCGGCAGCGCGCCGCCGCACCAGCCGGCTGAACGGCAGCGCCGGCAGCGCCTCCAGCCGGCTGCCATCGGCGGGCGGCGCCGGCCGGAGGAGGATGCGCGCCAGCGTGCCCAGCACGATCGCCAGGTGGGCCTGGCCGTCGTGGGTCGGCACGACCACCGGCCGCGCCGGCGGCGCGCCGGTCACCGGTCCATCGATGTAGACCGACCCGTCCTCGTCATAGGTCTGCTCCGGCAATGACGGCGGGCTGGTCGGGTCGGTGGCGATCATCCGGCGTGGGCGGGCGGCCACCGGCGCCGGTGCGGCCGTCAGGCGGTCGGTCAGCGTCAGCCCAGCGCCATGCCCATTGCTGGGCACGGGCGCGGGCACGCTGGCCGGCAGCGCACCGCTCTCAGCCGACGCACCGCTCGGGCCGTCGACGGGCGGGGCCAGGCGTGGCTGCCCGAGCGCACTCTCGCGCTCGAGCGGGTCGCGGCCATTGGAGATGAGGCCGATCGCCTGCCGCTGGCGGACCACGTCCGCGGCGACCGAGGCGGCGACGACGATTGCTAGCTCGCTGGCCCGCTCGCGCGTGCGGAAGTCGTAGGCCGCTTCGTTCAGGTCGAGGAAAAGCGCCACCTGCAGCGGCTGAGACGGCTCGAACTTCTTGACCTGCAGGACGCTCAGGCGTGCGCTGGCTCGCCAGTGGATGTCGCGCAGGCGGTCGCCCGGCGCGTAGTCGCGCACGCCGACCAGCCGGGCCGGGTCTGGCAGCAGCAGGTTGTGGCTGCGGCGCGCGCCCAGCGGCAAGCGCGACGGCAGGCCCAATTGGTCCAGCGGCACGATGTGCGGGTAGACGGTGAAGGCGTGCGCGGGCGCCAGTGTCCGCGCCGTTCGGTCGCTCTCCCAGGGCGTGCCACCGCTGGCCAGCAGCGGTCCGACCGGATAGTAGCCGCGCCGGCCGCAGTAGAGCTCGTAGCGGAGTACGCGCCGGGCCTTCGGCGCGAGCGACAGCACCCAGCGCGCGCCGCCGACCGTGTGCAGCCCGGCCGGCAACTGGTCCTGGACCAGCGCCCAGGCCACCGGCAGCCAACTCTCGTTGCGCAATTCAATCGTCACCGGCAGCCGATCACCCAGGAAGGCGCTCGAGTCCGAGTCAGCGCTGGCGCGCTCCTGGCCGATCGCCCGCTCGCCACGCAGCGCTCCCAGCGAGCGGCCGAGCCAGACCCGGTTGACGAGATAGACGCCGACCAGCCCGTAGAACAGGTAGACGAGCGGCTCGAAGCGCAGCGCCAATCCGAGGACCAGCGCCAGCAACGCCAGGGCAAGCAGTCCGGCCATGCGCCTCCTCGAGCGACTCGGCTACGCGCCGTCGTCCACCGGCAGCACCAGCACCTGGGCGGCCGTCTCGAAGCTCATCACGGCCTCCTGGCCACCGACCGCGACCGAGAGCGTGCCGCGGTAGGGCGCGACGTCGACGACGTGCAACCGCGCGCCGGGCCGCAAGCCGTGGTTCCAGAAGTACTCCAGCAGCCGCTCGTCGTCCTCGCCCTGCTCGGTGATACGCTCGATGATGACCTGCGCGCCCTGGGTCTGGACGGCCAACGGCGTCCCACGCGGCTCGCGCGGCAGGCCGCTGCCGGGGATCGGGCTGCCGTGCGGGCACGTCGTTGGATTCCCCAGCAGCGCGCTCAGGCGGCGCTCGACCTCCGGCGACAGTGCATACTCGAGCCGGTGCGCCTCGGCGTGGGCGCGGTGCCACTCCATGCCCAGCAGATCGACCAGGAAGCGCTCGGAGATGTAGTGGCGGCGGGCAATCGACAGCGCCATCACCTGACCGGTCTCAGTCAGCACCGCCTCCTTGCGATCATCGACCGTGACCAGGCCCAGCCGCTGCAACCGCTTGAGCATCGCCGTCACCGTTGGTGGCGCGACCCCAAGCCGCTCGGCCAACCGCGCGCCAATCGCCGGCGTGCCCTCGTTGCCGAGGTGATAGATGACCTCGAGGTACTTCTCAACTGCCGCTGTGACCTGGCCGGATTCAGCCTGAAATGGCTCTGCGACCGCCATCGCCGCCTCCTCCATCATCCACTGACCACGCCACTGGCCACCCGCTCCGATTCTACCGGCCGGCGGCGAGCGCGGGCAAGCCGGGCCTCGTTAGCGCCCCCAGCGCAAGATCAGCGGGTCGCGGCGGCGAGCCAGCTCGATCAGACCGGCGCGGATCGGCTCCGACAGCGGCGTCAGCGGGTGGCGCACGGCGTCGCTGCGGATGATGCCACCCTCCTTCATCAGCGCCTTGGTGGCCCGCAGGCCGCACTGCCGGTTCTCGTAGTTGATCAGCGGCAGCCACGGCTCGTAGGTGGCGATGGCCTCGTCGCGGCGACCGGCCAGGTACAAGTCGACGACGCGCCGCAGCGCGTCGGGGATAGCTGCGCTCGGCATCGTGCCGGTCGCGCCAGCATCGAGGTCGGGCATCAGCGTGATGCTCTCCTCGCCGTCGAACGGCCCTTCGATCGCCGCGCCGCCGAGCCGGATCAGCTCGCGCAGCTTGCTGGCCGCGCCGGCGACCTCAATTTTGAAGTAGCGCAGGCGGTCGATCTCCTGGGCCATGCGCGCCAGCAGTGGCGCCGGCAGCGGCGTGCCGGCCATTGGGGCGTCCTGGACCATGATCGGGATGTCAATGGCGTCGGCGACGGCGCGGAAGAAGTCGACGACGCCGCCCTCGTCGGCCCGCAGCGTCGCGCCATGATACGGCGGCATCAGCATCACCATCTGCGCGCCGGCCTGCTGAGCGCGGCGGCTGCGCTCGGCGGCGACGCGCGTGCTGAAGTGGCTGGTAGTGACGATGACCGGCGTCCGGCCGGCGACGTGATCGATCAGTGCGGTCGTCAGATGTTCGCGCTCGGCATCGGTGAGTGCGAATTGCTCCGAGTAGTTGGCCAGGATGCAGATGCCGTTGACGCCGGCGTCGATCATGAAGTCGAGCGCGCGCCGGTGGCCCTCCAGGTCCAGGTCGCCGTTGTCGTGAAAGACGGTCGGCGCGATGGGGAAGACGCCGGTGTAGGGGGTGGTGGTCATGGTTTCTCCTGACGGCAGGCAGCCGGGCTAGGCCGGCGGCGCCGGCCGGTGCTGCGACGGGTAGTCGACGATCTTGTCCCACTCGTCGGCGGTCGAGCGTGCCACGAACGCGATCAGCGGCTCGTCGCTGATGTTGAACACCTCGTGCGGCACGCCCGGCTCGATGAAGATGAAGTCGCCGGCCTCGTTGATGACCTCGCGAGCGAGGCCCTCGCCAAAGGTGTGCTTGACGCGCCCCTGAACGATGAACAGCATGACCTCGAAGCCATCGTGGATGTGGGCGTAGGCGATCGCGCCCGGCGGCACGGTGGCGACGTTGATGGACAGGCTGCGCGCGCCGCTATTCTTGCCCGACAGCCCCTGCAGATACTGGATACCGTTCCAGCCCCGGCCACCGCCACCGCCGCGCAACACGGCGATGCCGCCGTTGTCCTCGACTGCACTCACGTCAATGGCGCCGGTGCCCGGTGTCGTCGTCGCCATGTCTACCTCCTTGGTGGGGTCTGGGGAAGTGATGAGTGGGAGCTGGGGTGTTGGCTGAGCGAAGCCGAAGCCACCGGGAAGACCCTCACCCTCGCACTCTGGGAGAGGATGAGGGTGAGGGCGCCCCATTCTGCACGCATCGCTCGTTCCTCATCACGCGACCAAGTCGCGGCCGGCAGCCTGGGTCAGGTGCTCCGCGCCGTCGATGACGGCGCGGAGGTGCGCCACCACCTGCCAGACCTCACTGAACGTCGTGTACAGCGCCATCGGCGCCAGCCGGATGACATTCGGCGGCCGGAAGTCGGGCACGACACTGCGCGCCCGGAGCGCCCGCACGATCTGCGCCGCCGCGGGATGCTCGACGGCGACGTGGCCGCCACGCCGCACGGCCGGGCGCGGTGTACCGATGGCGTAGTCGTAGGGCGCCACCGTCAGGCCGGTCGCCTCGAGCAGACCCATCAGGTAGTCGGTCAGGCGCAGCGACCGGGCACGCACCGCGTCGATGCCGGCCTCGGCCAGGATCGCCAGCGCCCCCTGCAGCGGCGCGGCACTGAGGACCTGAACGGTGCTGATCTGCCAGGCGCCGGCGTCGGGCGCAGCATCGAAGTCGGATGCCATGTCAAACTGACGCTGCTTGTGGCTGCCCCACCAGCCGGCCAGGCCGGGCGCGCGGCCGAAGTGACGCCGGTTGACGTACAGACCGGCGGTGGCGCCCGGCCCGCTGTTGAGGTACTTGTAGCTGCACCAGCAGGCGAAGTCGACGCCCCAGGCGTCGAACTGGTGCGGCACGACGCCGATCGAGTGGCAGCAGTCGACGCCGACCAGCACGCCGCGCGCGTGCGCCGCCGCCGTCAGCGCGGCCAGGTCGAGCAACTGGCCGCTGCGATAGAGCACCGCCGGCAGCACCAGCAGCGCGGTCGTGTCGTCGAGCGCGGCGACGACGTCAGCCTCATCGATGGTGCGGTCATCGCGGCTTGGCACGAGCGCCAGATCGACGCCCGGATCGCCGCCGCGCAAGGCGATCTGGCTGCGCAGCGCGTACAGGTCTGACGGGAAGTCCAGTTCCGTCGCGACAATCTTCCGCCGCGACCCAGCCGGTTGGTAGAAGGTCGCCACCAGCGCGTGCAGGTTCGTCGTCGTCGTGCCCGTGACGACGACCTCGTCCGGGGCAGCGCCAATGAGCGGCGCCGTCAGCGCGCCCAGCATCTCACCCAGCGTGAACCAGGGCGGACTGGCCCGCAGCCAGCCTTCGATGCCGAGTGACTTCCACTCGTCCAGCACCCTCAGCACCGCCGCCTCGGCATCGCGCGACAGCAGCCCCAGCGAGTTGCCGTCGAAATAGAGCCTCCCCGAAGGCATGTAGAAACGCTCGCGCAGCCGCGCCAGCGGATCGGCCTGGTCCAACTCGGCGGCGTGATCGGCATCGATGCGCATCTACATTTCACCCTGCGGTGACGACCGTGCCTGGCATGTGGTTGCCGCTCGTGAAAGCGTGAGCGTGACGTCAGCCGGTTGACGTGACCCGTCCGAAGCGCCTATCGTCGCGCCACGACGCCCAAGGGTGTCGCACCGTCATCTTCGCACATTCGCGCGCACCGGTGGCGAGCGGCCAGGAGGAGTGTGCCATGACCACGAGCCGGTTGCGCGTCGGCCTTGCCGGCGTCCGGTCACGGGCGTTCGCGGCCGGGCTGCGGGCGCTGCCCGGCGTCGAAGTCAGCGCGCTGTGCGACCTGGACCCGGCGACGCTGGCGCGCACCGGGGCGGAGTTGAGCATCGACTGGCAGACGACCGACTACGCCGCGCTGCTCGACGGCCCGGTCGACGCCGTCGTCATCGGCACACCGATGCACCTGCACGTGCCGCAAGCGATCGCGGCGCTGGCAGCGGGCAAGCACGTCCTGTCGGAAGTGACGGCGGCAGTCGATCTCGACCAGTGCCGGGCGCTGGTGGCCGCCGTGCGCACGTCGGGCCGCCACTACATGCTGTCAGAGAACTACTGCTACCGGCGCTCGACCGCGCTGGTCGGCGCGCTGGCGCGGGCCGGGCTGTTCGGCGAGCCGCACTACGCCGAGGGCGGCTACATCCACAACGTGCGCCACCTGCACACCGACGCCGCCGGCCACCCGACCTGGCGCACCGTCTGGCAGGTCGGCAAGAACGGCTGCACCTACGGCACGCACAGCCTGGGACCGGTGCTGCAATGGCTCGACGACCGAGTGGCGACGGTAACGTGCCTCGGTGGCGGCCAGCGGACTGAGCCACGCTGGGGCATGGACGACACGGTGACGATGCTCTGCCAGACGACGCGCGGCGCGCTGATCGTCATCCGCTGCGACATGCTGTCGCTCCGACCACACAATATGACTCACTACGCGCTGCAGGGCACGCGCGGCGCGTATCTGTCGGCCCGCCATCCCGGCGAGGACGATCTGGTCTGGCTGGCCGGCCGCTCGCCAGAACCGGAGGGTTGGGAGCCGCTCGACCGCTACGCAGCGCACCTGCCCGACCATTGGCGCGACCCGCCGCCCGCGGCGCTGCGCGCCGGCCATGGCGGCGGCGACTACTTCATCGTGCGCGACTGGATCGATGCCATCCGCCGCGACAGGCCGCCGCCGATCGACGTCTACCGTGGCCTCGACTTCACGCTGCCGGGCCTGATCTCCGAAGAATCGATCGCGCGGGGAGGCGTGCCGTTGCCGGTGCCCGACCCGCGCGCCTGGTAGCCCGTCGCACACCGGCGACCGGCAGTTCCGTCGCTGGTGAACCGGAACGATTCCCGGTCCGCCTTGCTGCGCCGCACGTACTGCGGGTCGCGTCTGTTCCTCTGTCCAATCCCATCGCAAGATACACTCACCTGTGGAGGCCAGCCGCCAGCCAGCGGCGAGGTTGCGGAGGGGGGAGCCGTGGTGGATGAGCCTCGGGCGCCGGGCATCGTGTACCTGGTCGGCGGCGGTCCCGGCGACCCGGGTCTGATAACCGTCCAGGGTCTGGAGCGCGTGCGGTGTGCCGACGTGCTGGTCTACGACCGGCTCGTCGGTGAGGCGCTGGTGGCTGCCGCCCGCCCCGACTGCGAGCGCATCTACGTCGGCAAGCAGGCCAGTCGCCACGCGCTGCGGCAGGAGGAGATCAACGCGCTGCTGGTCGCGCGCTGCCGCGCCGGCCAGGTCGTCACCCGCCTCAAGGGCGGCGACCCGTTCGTCTTCGGGCGCGGTGGCGAGGAGGCCGAGGCACTGGTCGCGGCCGGGCTGCCATTCGAGATCGTGCCGGGTGTCACCTCGGCCATCGCCGCGCCGGCCTACGCCGGCATCCCGGTCACGCACCGCGCGCTAACCTCGTCTGTCCACATCATTACCGGCCACGAAGACCCGACCAGGCCCGAGTCGCGCCTGCGCTGGGAGCACCTCGCGCCCGGCGACGGTACGCTCGTCTTCCTGATGGGCATTGAGCGGCTCGACGCTATCGCCGGCCACCTCATCACCCACGGGCGACCGGCGACGACGCCTGTCGCCGTCGTCGAGTGGGGCACCTGGCCGCGTCAGCACACCGTCACCGGCACGCTGGCCGACATCGCCGCGCGGGTCAGCGCGGCGGGTATCGAGGCGCCAGCCGTGACGGTCGTCGGCGAGGTCGTGCGCCTGCGCGAGCGATTGGCCTGGTTCGACCGCCGGCCGCTGTTCGGCAAGCGT
Source organism: Chloroflexota bacterium (assembly GCA_020849725.1). Next base: position 33,894 of record JADLAZ010000103.1, on the reverse strand, counting down.
GTGCTGGTGACGCGCGCCCGCGCCCAGGCCAGCGCGCTCAGCGACCGGCTGACGGCGCTGGGCGCGGTCGCGATCGAGTTGCCGGCGATCCGCATCGTCCCCGGCGACGACGGCCCGCTCGACACCGCGCTGACCCGGCTGGCCACCGTCGATTGGGTCATCTTCACCAGCGTCAACGGCGTGGCGCGCGTCTTCGAGCGCTTGGACGCGACCGGCCGCGATGCCCGCGCCTTCGGCCTCTGCCAGCTGTGCGCCATCGGCCCGGCGACGGCGGCGGCGCTAGCCGAGCGCGGACTGCGCGCCGACCGCGTGCCGCCCGAGGCGGTGGCCGAGGGCATCCTGGCCGCCTTCGAGGCCGACGACCTGACCGGCCGCCGGGTGCTGCTGCCCCAGGGTGACCAGGCCCGCGACACGCTCGCCGCCGGGCTGGCGGCGCGCGGCGCGATCGTCGAGGCCGTCGTCGCCTACCGGACCACGTCCGAGACCGACGTCGACCCGGCGACGCTCCGACTCGTGCGTGACGGCGCCATCGACGCCGTGACCCTGACCAGCTCCAGCACCGCCCGCAACCTCGTCGCCGCGCTCGGCGGCGACCTGACCGGCCTGGAGCAAGCCGTGATCGTTGCCATCGGCCCCATCACGGCGCGGACCGCCACGGACCTGGGCCTGACCGTGGCAGCCACCGCCGCCGACCACACGATTTCGGGCCTGGCGGACGCGCTGGTGGCGGCGCTCGCACTACCTCCCCGATCGCCTGCGTCACCCGGCTAGGACGCTCCGCCCGCTTGACCGCGCAGGGGCACGCTCTTGAACCGCCGCGTCGTCTCGGTCAGCGCCGTCTCGACTGGCAGCCGCTCCATCGAGCTGGCCCCGACGAACCCCACCGCATCGCAGCGCGCCAGCACGTAGGCCGCGTCGTCGGGCGTAGCGATCGGGCCACCATGGCAGAGCAGCAGCGCCTCCCGATTGACCGCCCAGGCTGCCTCGCCAATCGCCTGCACGGCCGCTGGCGCATCGGCTAACTGCATCGCATCGTGGCGCTCCAACCCGATCGAGCCGCCGACGGTCAGGCCCATGTGGGCGATGATGCTGTCGGCGCCAGCCTCGGCCATCGCCCGCGACTCGTCCGGGTTGAAGACGTAGACGCAGGTGAAGAAGCCCAGCTCGTGCGCCTGGCGGATCATGTCGACCTCGCGACCGAAGCCCATGTTCGTCCGCTCCAGCTCCATCCGGAAGCGGCCGTCGATCAGGCCGACGGTCGGGAAGTTGTTGATGCCGGAGAAGCCGAGCGCGTCCAGCTCGCGCAGCAGGTGCCACATCTGCCGCAGCGGATCGGTGCCCATCACTCCCGCGATCACCGGCGCCTCGCGCACGACCGGCAACACCTCGCGCTCGCCCATCTCCTTGACGATCTGGTTCGCGTCGCCAAAGGCCAGCACGCCGGCCAGGCTGCCATGGCCGGCCATTCGATAGCGACCGGAGTTGTAGATGATGATGAGATCGGCGCCACCGGCTTCGGCGAACTTGGCCGAGATGCCGGTGCCGGCCCCCGCGCCGACGACCGGCCGGCCAGCCGCCACCTGAGTACGCAGACGTTCGAGCACCTGCTCACGCGTGTACCGCATCAGTCGCCTCCAGTTATTTCCTGACCATCTCCAGGAGCAAGCCGGCCGCGCGATCGGCGAAGGCCGGGTCGTTGATGTTGGCGTCGATCTCTTCGACGAGGATGCCCGGCCGCACATGGGCCTTGATCGCGTCGTAGAGCGCGGCGTCGGCCTCGGGCCACCAGTAGGGATGGCCGGGACTATCCAACTGACTGACGCCCTGGAGCGGCAGCAGGATGGCGACCGGGCCGGTGGCGGCGTTGGCCTTGTCGGCGATGATGCGACCCAGGCGGGCGTTCTCCTCGGGCGTCGTGCGCATCAGTGTCACACTCGGGTTCCAGTGGTAGAGGTTGCGGTCGCGGTAGCGCTCCGGCACCGTCGCCGGCGCACCGAAGTTGACCATGTCCAGGCAGCCGGGCGCAATCACCTGCGGCACCCCGGCCGCGCCGGCCGCGTCCAACCGCGTCGGGCCGGCGCTGAAGACGCCGCCGGCCAGCTCGTCAGCCCACTCGGTCGTCGTCACATCGAGGACACCGGCGATGAAGCCACCAGCGATCAGGCTCTCCATCGTCTGCCCACCGGCGCCGGTAGCGTGAAAGACGAGTACCTCGTAGCCGGCCGCTTCCAGCGCCGCCCGCGCCCGGTCGACGCAGGCGGTCGTGTTGCCGAACATGCTGGCCGCGAGCAGCGGCCGCTCGGCCAGGCGCGGCGGCTCGGCGGTGGCCATGCCGGCGATGGCGGCGGCGGCGTTGGTCAGGATGCGCGCCGACAGCCGGTTGATGCCGGCGATATCGACCACCGAGTACATCATGGTGATGTCCTTCGTGCCGATGTAGGCGCGCGTGTCGCCGGCGGCGACGGTGCTGACGACCAGCGTGGGCACGCCCACCGGCAGCGCGCGCATGGCGCTGGTGGCGATAGTCGTGCCAGCACTGCCGCCGAGACCGATCAGCGCATCCAGCCGGCCGGCGGCGTGCAGCCGCGCCGCAACCACGGCCGCACCGGCGGTCATGGCCGCCATCGCCGCCGCCTTGTCCTCCGACGCGACCAGGCGCGCCAGGTCGGCCCCACCGGCCGCGGCCACCTCGGCGCGGGTGACGCCGGCCGGCAGCGCCGGCTCGCCCAGCACCCCCACGTCGATGAGCAGCGTCTCCAGCCCGCGCGCGGCGATGACGTCGCGCAGCAGGCGCGCCTCCGCGCCCTTCGTGTCCAGCGCGGCGATGATCCCGACCGTCGTCGCCATGGCGTCGATCCCTCCTCCCGCGCGGCTCACCGCGCCCGCTACTTCACCAACGATGCGCTGGCTTGTCGCTCGCCCCGATCATGCGCCAGGCCACGCCGGTTCCGCAACAGCCGTGGCAATGCGCGGACGCGCAGGCGTATCGATCGCTGGCCGCGGGCGCTAGAATGGCCACGGTTCGTCATCGTGACCTGTGGCAATCGAGAAGGAGCGAGGATGTCGGTTGACCCAGCCGCCGGCCCGCTTGCCCTGGCCCGGCGCGTGTTCGAGTGGGCGCTCCCGGCGCCGGCCGCCAGCGACGGCCTCACGGCGCCGGCCGCCGTGCGCCTAACCAGTCCAAACGGCCAGACGCTGGCGATCGACGCCTTCTCCGATGGCGACGTCTGGCGGGCGCGGGCCGCGCTCGACGCTGCCGGCGACTGGCGCTGGCAGACGAACACCAGCAGCGGGACGCTATCGGTCGGGCCACCGCCGACCGGCGAGCGCTGGCCGGCCGGGCCGCTGCGCCTCAGCGACGACCGACGCACGCTGACGACCGCCACTGATGAGCCGTTCTTCTGGCTGGGCGACACCGCCTGGTACATCGTTTGGAAAGGCACACCCGATCAGTGGGTCACCTACCTCGACCGACGCGTGGCGCAGGGCTTCAGCGTCGTGCATGTCATCCTCCTGCCGCTGCGCTGGGAGTGGCCCGATGTCGAGGGTAACCGTCCGTTCGTCGACGACGACACATCCCGGCCCAACCCAGCCTGGTTTCGTCGCTACGACGGATTCATCCGGCTGGCCGCCGAGCGCGGGCTGACCGTCTTCCTGCCGCTCATTTGGGGCGGGCCGCGGCAACATCTGCCGGCCGTTCACTTCACCACCGCACAGGCGGTCGCCTTCGCGCGCTACGCCGTCGCCCGCTACAGCGCCTTCCCGATGGTGTGGAGCGTCTCGGGCGACGCCGAGTACGTGCAGGAGATGGACAAGTGGGAGGCAGTCGGCAAGGCCGTCGAGGCGAGTGACCAATATGGGCACCCGACGACGAACCACCTGCCGCCGAGTATGAACTGGCACACGCTGCACCATCGCTCGCGCTGGCACGACTTCCACATGCTCCAGACCGGCCATCGGCGGTCGTCGATTGCCGATATTGCCTCGCTGCCGGCCGCCTACTACCGGTTAGACCCGGTCAAAGCCGTCATCAACGGCGAGCCCTGGTACGAGGCGCACCCCTCACGCGACATGCGCGCGTACGGTCCGGCCTTCACGGGCGATGACGCGCGCTACGCCTTCTGGGTCAGCGTGCTGTCCGGTGCGACGATGGGCCACTCCTACGGTGGCCAGGGCATCTGGAACTGGAAGCGGCCCGGCGACGACGAGGGCGACCTGGCCGGGCCGCAGATCGGTCCGCCCTGGTTCGTCGGGCTGGAGCACCCGGGCGCGGCCTTCTGCGGCATCGGCGCGACCCGCCTGCGGCAGCTGCCCTGGTGGCGCCTTCAACCTGCTCCCGAGCGGGTCTGGCAATCACCCCAGCCGCTGACGGCCACCGATCGCGCCTGCTGCGCCATCGCCGCCGACAGCTGCTGGATCGTCTACCAGCCTCGCGGCGCGGCCAACCTGATCCTCAAGGGTCTGGCCGACCGCTCCTGGACCGCCCACTGGTTCGACCCGCGCACCGGCGCCGAATACCCGGCCGGCCCGGTCGAGCTTGGTCTCGACCGGGCATGGCGAGCCGGTCCAGCGCCGACCGCTGAGGACTGGGTGCTGATCGTAACGACCTGAGTAAAGGAGACATCACATGGCCCGGCACACTTTCACCCCCGACCACTACCACGTCGCCATTGGGTCGCACGCGCCGGTCTTGACCATCGCCGATGGCGACAGCGTCAGCACGACCTGCGTCGACGCCGGCGGCCACGACCAGCGCGGCGAGGCGGTCACGCCCGGTGGCAACCCGCAGACCGGCCCCTTCTTTGTCGACGGCGCCGAACCGGGTGACACGCTGGCCGTCACGTTCGATCACATGTGGCCGAACCGCGACTGGGGCTACACCGCGCCGGTCGTGGCCGGCAACGTCGTCGACCCGGAGTACGTGCGCGAATTGCCGGCGCGCGGCGGGCGCGTCTTCTGGGACCTTGACCTCGCCGCCGGCACGGCCCGGGCGCGCGAGCCGATCGCCGGCCTGGAGGGGCTGGTGCTGCCGATCGAGCCGATGCTCGGCTGCTTCGGCGTCGCGCCTGACCGTGGCCAGGCGATCTCCTGCGCCACCTCGGCGCAACACGGCGGCAACATGGACTACCGCGGCTTCACCACCGGTGTGACGGTCTTCTTCCCCGTCTTCGTGCCTGGCGCGCTCTTTCAGCTTGGCGACGGCCACGCCATCCAGGGCGACGGCGAGATCGTCGGCACCGGCATCGAGGTCTCGTTCGATGTGACCTTCACCGTGCGGCTGCTGAAAGGCAAGACCATCCACTGGCCGCGTGCCGACAATGGCCGCGAGATCCTGACCGCTGGCAATGCCCGCCCGCTCGACCAGGCGCTCCAGCACGCCACGACTGAGATGATGCGCTGGCTGGCCGCCGACTACGGCCTCGACGGCCTCGCCGCCTCGACGCTGCTGGGCCAATTGGTGCGCTACGAGATCGGCAACGTCTTCGACCCGGCCTATACCGTCATCTGCAAGTTGGACAAGCGCTGGCTGCGGTAGGAGCAGGCGAGCCAGGCGGCGTGGGGAAATCGTTGGGAGAGTACAAGGAACAGAGGACCGATTGGCTCGCCACGCCGCCTGGCGTACCAGCCCTGCTCACCGGTCGCGCAGGCCGAAGCTGACGAAGGCTGACAGTGCCGCCGCCAGGACCACCACGATGAAGATGACCGTGTAGCCGCCGGCCGACGCGAGCAAGCCGGCCATCAGGCTCGAGCCAACGATGCTGCCCAGGTAGCGCGCGGTGGAGAACAGCCCGGCGGCGATGCCGGCCGACTCCGGTCCGACCGCCTCGACGGCCGCTGTCTGCAGGCTGGCCGAGGCCAGGCCCAACCCGACGCCGGCCACCAGGAGGCCCAGCCCGGCCGGCACGACGGCGATGCTCGCGCCGATGACCGCGAACGGCAGCAGGCCGACCGTCAGCAGCGTCAGCCCGATCACCGCCGGCCAGCGCCGGCCGACGCGGTCGGCCAGCCGGCCGCCGAACGGCGTCGCCAGCGCCATCGCCGCCGACAGCACCGTCATCAGCCCACCGATGAGCAGCGCGGTGCTGTCGGCACGCTGGCTCAGCAGCAGTGGCAACACGAGCAATGTGACGTACATCGCCAGGTTGCTCGTCGCCACGGCGCTGGCCGCAGCGGCAAAGCCTCGGTTGGCCAGCAGCCGCCACGGTAGCACCGGCGCCGGGTGGCGCGCCTCATGCCAGGCCAGCAACCCGGCCAGCCCAAACAGCACCGGCCAGCCGATTGCCGGCGACAGTGCCAGCGGACCACGCGTGCCCATGAGCAACACGGCCGCCAGAATGAGAGCGACGCCCAGCACGAACGCGCCGGCCAGGTCGATTGGCCCAGCCGACCGCCCCCGCGGTGGCTGGCTGACCCGCGTCGCCAGCGCCAACGCCCCCACGACCAGAGGCACATTGACCAGGAAGATCGCCCGCCAGTCGGCGAGTTGCAGCGCCAGGCCACCGGTCAGCGGTCCGACGGCCGCGGCCAGCCCGGCCACCGAGCCGATCAGGCCGAAGCTGGCCGCTCGCCGCTCCGCCGGCACCGTCGCCCGCACCAGCGCCGCCGCGTTCGGCAGCGCCAGCGCCCCGGCCACCCCTTGCAGCAAGCGGCACACCAACAGCACCGGTAGCGTCGGCGCCAGCGCCGCGCCGACCGAGGCCAGCCCAAACGTGACCAGCCCGCCGACGATCAGCCCCCGCCGGCCGAGCCGATCGCCGAGCGCGCCGGCCACCGGTTGCAGCGCCGCCATGCAGATCAGGTAACCAGTCACCAGCCAGTTGACCGTCGACAGGTCTGCGCCGAAGTCGACCATGACGCGGGGCAGCGCGACGACGATCATCGTCGAGTTGAGCGGCGCCAGCACCGTCGCCAGCGCGGCCATCGCCAGCAGCATCCACTCAGCAGTCGGACGACCGCTGGCGACCGTGCCCGCCGCTGGTCGCTCTATCTGGAGCGCCGGTGGACCACCAACGTTCCCGCCTGGGTCGCGTGATGCCACGATGAGGCTCCCACCAGTGTGCCGTGCCGCCCGAGCAGACGCCCCCAGCCCCATCGCCGCCCGCCGCGCCACGCACGACCCGGCGAACGGCAGCAGGCTCCGCTGGGGCGGAGGCGCATACCTCAGTTGTCGGTCCCTATGCCGGCGCCACCACCCGCACCGTGCCGGCTGTGCCATCAACTTCGACGAGTTGGCCGGTGCGCAGCACTGCCGTGGCCATGCCGACACCGACGACGGCCGGGATCTGATACTCCCGGGCGACAATGGCGCAGTGGCTCAGGATACCGCCGGTATCCGTCACCACCGCCGCGGCCGTGGCAAAGAGCGGCGTCCACGGCGGCGCGGTAGTCTCACACACCAGCACCTCGCCGCGCTCGAGCGCGCCGGCTTCGGTCAACGACCGCACGACTCGCGCCCGGCCCGTCACAACCCCCCGAGAACCGGCATTGCCGCGCAACAGGCCCGGCTCCGTAGGCGGTCGCGGCGGTCCGCCAAAGAACTTGGTCATGGTCCGCGCCATCGGCGACTCATCGGCGTGTGGGTCCGGTGGCGCCGGTGTGCCGAACACCGGCGGCGGCGCAACGGCCGCGAAACTGTCCATCTCGGCACGGTTCGCCTGGACGTGCGCCCGCTGGTCGCCGTTCGGCAGCGCGCCCACCGCCGCGCGCATCTGCTCCCACGTCAAGTAGCAGACATCGGCTGGCGTCTCGATCGCGCCGGCAGCAGCGAGCCGCTCGCCGGTGGCGACGATCGCCCGATGGAGCTGATGCAGCCCACGCTGGTCGATCCAGTAGTTATGATCTTCTTGAATGAGCGCCGCCTGCTGAGCCGCCGCCAGCATCCCCTCGAACTGGCCGACCACTGGCGCGGGGTAGCCGGCCAGTCGCTGGCGCGCCGTGGCGATCGCCTCATCGCGCCCAGCGGCTAGCGCGGCATGCTCGGCCAGCAGGTCGCGATCTGGCTGCCCAACCATGTCCTTGAGCATCTTGATCGGTGTCGTCGGGTCTTCGATCCAGGCCGGCCGCGCCAGGTTCAGGAAGTCCGGTCCACGCTCGCCGTACTCGGCCAGATAAGCCTGGAACTCAGTTAGGAAGGCCCGCCCTTCGGCTGATTCGCTCAGCGCCGCCACGACCTCGCCGGCCGACCGCTCCTCGAGGACGCGCCGCACCACTGGCTGAGTCAGCGCCCGGCGGCTTAGCCGCCACAGCGCCTGGTCGCCCTCGACACTCTTGTTGACCTGACCCTGGAGCAACTGGAATGCCGCGAATGTATCCTTGCCGAACAAGTCTTGATATATATCGTCAAATAAGCCCATCGACAACAACATTGGCACGACCGTTTGAAAGTGAATGCGCCACAGTCGACGGGTCCGCTCCAGCACGTCATCGAGGCTGTCGACGAGTTGGGCCGGCGTCAGTGCAGCGTAGTCCACGGCAGCCAGCGCGGCCAGGTGCTGCTTGATCTCGGCGAGGTCGGTCGCCCATCGTGCTGGCATCGACTGAATCAGTCCCTGCAACGTCGCTTGCAGACGCGGCCCCAGTGCCTCCATCTCCGCTGGCGTGAGCGGCACCGGCACAACGGCCTGATACCCAAAGGTATTGATGCGGCGCAGACGGAACCGGATCGGCAAGCCGACGTGCGTCGCATTGGCATTGAAGCCGCCCTCGACGATCGAGAGCATCAGGCCGTCGATCGGGAACAACTGGCCGGGGAAGTGCATGCGCTCGTTGACCCAGAAATACGTGACCTCCTCCGGCGTCACCCAGGAGACGGGGAAGTCGGGTGGTAGCGGAATCGGCTGTGGCGCGGCCATCTCGACGGTCATTAGTCCCTCCCGCAAGCTGATATCGTCCTCAGGCGCCGCGTGGCCGCCCGTCCGTGTATCGTCGCTTACCAGACGAAGCTGGCCAGCGTGGTGATCGGCCGGCACTGCAACAGGAAGAGTTGCCCGCCGGCGTAGGCGCACTCCACGTCGACTGGCCAGCCCATCGCGGCTTCCAGCCGCATCGCCAGCGCCGCCATATCGATCGCCTGATCCGCGGTCAACGACGGCTGGCCGCGCAGGAAGCGCGGCACGTCCACCTCGCGCGTTCCGCTGGCGCCAGCGACGGTCATGCGCGCCTTGTCGGCAATGCGCGACTCGCGCAGCACCATCCCTTGCTTGCCTACGGTGAAGGTGTCCGGCGTCACTGTCCCGCCGACGATGCTCTCGCCCAACCCCCAACTGGCGGTGACGATGATCTCGTCGCGCCGGCCGCTAATGGGGTTGGCACTGAAGACGACTGCTGACACATCGGCCGGCGCCATCAGTTGCACCAGCACGGCCAGCCGCACCGCCTCGTCACCGAGTCCCTGCCGGCGCCGGTAGGCCAGTGCCTCGGCCGATCGACCCGACTCCCAGCAGTGGACGACGGCGGCGCTGATCTGGTCGGCGCCGACGACGTTGAGAAATGTCTGATGCTGGCCCGCGAACGAGGCGTCGTGCCCATCCTCGTCCAGTGCCGACGATCGCACTGCCACCCGCGGCTGCCTCGCGCCGCTCGCGCCAGCCAGACGCGCGTAGCTCTCCGCCACCTGGGTCACCAGTGCGGCGGTGGGCACCGCGGGACCGACAACGTCCGTCGTGAGTGCCGACGCCAGCGCGAGCGCCGGAATGACGAACCCGGCCGGCACCGTCTCCCGTGCCGCCAGTTGACTCAGGCGAGCCGCCTTGCCGCCGACGATCTGGCTATCGTGGGCTGCCGTCTCGCCCAGCCACCATACGTCCATGGTTATCCCCAGTCACGATGCATCGGCCAGGGGCAGTGCGTCCGGCGTCACACCGACCCACTTGCCACCGCGTCGCGAAAGCACCTCCGTCAAGGCGCCCTTGCTATCGATGTCGTCATGATAGCACGTTTATCGATCAATTTCTAGGGTTTGACGAGCGGGACGGGCCAGATGCGTGACCGGTCGGTCCGGTCCCCGCGTGCCTCGGCCAACACCTTGATACGCTCGTCGCATCCCTGTCGATCATTGGTGAGCTGCACCGGTCGCGCAACGTCCAATCGACCAATTGACCAGGAGGCCAAGAGGCCAGGAGGCGAGGGGACTGGCCGACGTCGGCCAGAGCTGGCTGCCGGTTCCACTGGCTCACTGGACCCTCCTTGCCACTCCTCGTTCTCCTCGTTCTCCTGGCTTCCCGGGACGCCTGCTATACTGCCCGCAGCACCGGCGGGCCGGTCGAGCAGGAGTTCATCGTCATGCCAGCCCTTGTCACCAGGCGGGCGCGGGTGCGGACCGGCGCGGCGAGTCGCGGGTGAGCGACCAGCTCGCCCGTCTGCTTATCCTGGCACTCACCTTTGCCGTGCCGATGGCGGTGTGCGCCAGCCTCGTGCCGGTCGTCGGAGGCATCGCCACCCGGCTGGGGCTGGTCGATCGAGTCGGCAAGGATGCGCTCACCACGCGGCCGCTCCCTCGCGTCGGCGGTGTCGCCCTCTATCTTGCCTTCCTGGTCGGCCTCGGCCTGACCTTCGTCCTCGGCATCGATCGCACATTCGACCCGTTGGAGAGCAGCCGGCTAGCGCTGCTGACCATCGGCGCATCGATCGTGTTCGTCATCATGCTCGCCGACGACGCCGCCGATCTGCGCTGGCCGGTCAAGCTCGGCTGGCAGGCCGCCGCCGCGCTGCTGGTGACGCTGCCCGCCGTGTGGGGGCCGCGTCATGGCATCATCATCAGCGACTTCCGCGCGCCCCTGCTCGGCACCATCGAGCTGCCGCTCTGGATGGCGATCCCGTTCTCGGTCTTCTGGCTGACCGGCATGATGAACACGATCAACTGGATCGACGGGCTGGACGGGCTGGCTGGCGGCGTCACACTAATCGCCTGCGGCGTCCTGTTTTTGCACACGTACGGTCAGCCGGCCGAGTTCCGCCAGTTCACGATCGCGCTGCTGCCACTGCTGCTGGCCGGCTGCGTCGCCGGCTTCCTGCCGTTCAACTGGCATCCGGCGCGGATCATCATGGGCGACAGCGGCGCGATGTTCCTCGGCTTCGCACTCGGCGGCATCGCCATCATCGGCGGCGCCAAGCTGGCGACGACGCTGCTGGCGCTGGCCATCCCGATCCTGGATGTGGCCTGGCTCATCATCGCGCGCCTGCTGCGTGGCCACTCGCCAATGCAGCGCGACACACGCCACCTCCACCACCGGCTGTACGAGCTGGGCCTCTCGCAGCGGCAGGTCGTCGCCGTGTACTATGGCCTGTGTCTCGTCTTCGGCGCGCTGGCGCTGCTGCTCGACGACACGCTGCCGAAGCTGATCGCGCTCATTGTCGCCGCCGCCGTGCTCGGCCTCCTGCTCCTGGTCCTCGCCTGGCGCAAGCCGTCAGTTGCTCGTTGCTAGTTGCTTGTCTGTTACTGTCACTCATCACCCATTCCTGGGGTTCCAATGCCGATCTATGAGTATCGCTGCGGCGGCTGTCGGCGCAAGGTCAGCATCTTCTTTCGCAGCTTCGGCGCGGTCGGCGCGGCCACGTGCCCGCGCTGCGGCAGCGCCGATCTGACGCGGCTGATGTCGCGCGTGAGCGTGCTGCGTCGTGGCGATGGCGACGGTGGTGCCGAGCTAGGTGACGGTGACGATATGGATCCGACCGGTATGCTCGCCGGACTGGACGACGAGGATCCCCGCGCCGTAGCCCGCTGGGCACGCCACATGAGCGCCGAGATGGGCGAGCCGCTGGAGCCGGAGTTCGACCAGGCACTCTCGCGCATCGAGGCCGGCGAAGACCCGGAGCGTGTCATGGACGAGGTCGACGCCGGTGACGATCTCCCGGCAGCGGGTGACGGCGGCGGTTTCGATGAGGAGTGATCGCCACACTGGCCGGCCGCGAAAGACAGCAGTCTGCGTCGGGAGTCCATTGTCGTCAGGATGCAGCGTGCGGCAGGGAGCGAGCCGGGCAAGCCGTGCGAGAGGAGGAGACTGATGCGTGAGTGGGCCGTCGGCGGTGGGTTGATCGAGCTGGTCGACGGCGACATCACCGCCGCTGAGACCGACGCGATCGTCAACGCCGCCAACGCGCAATTGGCCGGTGGCGGTGGGGTCGATGGCGCCATCCAGAGCGCCGGTGGCCCGACGATCATGGCCGAGACGCGGCAACGCTACCCCGACGGCTGCCCGACCGGCAGCGCCGTCATCACCGGCGCCGGCAACCTGCATGCCCGCTGGATCATCCATGCTGTAGCGCCGGTCTGGCACGGTGGCCGGGCTGGTGAGGCCGACCTGCTGCGCGCGGCCTATGCTGCCGCATTCACCCGCGCGGCCGAGGTCGGCGCCAAGCGGATCGCACTGCCATCGCTCGGCACCGGCATCTACGGCAACCCGCTGGAGCCGTCGGCGCACATCGCCATCGAGGAGGCCGTCCGCCACCTGCGTGCCGGCGGCGAGCCGCTGTCGATCATGTTCGTGCTGTTCAGCCCGGACACGCTGCTGGCCTTCGAGACGGCGCTGAAGGACGTCTCCGGCCAGTACGCTCACCCCGGCTGAACCCGCGCCGGCGCCACTACTCGGCCCGGTACTGGCGCCGGCGGGCCGGCGCCAGTGCGGCGTAACAGGCGCTACAAACAATCCAGTTCGGGAAGTACCGGTCGACGTAGGTCGCCTGGTCGCCCAGCGGGCCGCTGCACAGCAGGCACGTTGTCGAGCGGCGCACGGCGCGCGGCTGAGCTGGCTTGACCGACAGCATCTGCTGGATGATGAGCGCCATCAGCGCCACGCCAACAATGATCATGAGCAGCGTGTCCAGCCGCGACGAGGCCAGCGCGCCCAGCAACTCAATCAGTTGACCGCCCATGGCGCCGGCCCCAGCACCACCGCCGCCCCGCATCACGGCTGTCCTCCCGACGCGACCACCAGCCTGGTGGCGCACCCCCTCACTCATGATACGGCATTCACTCCCGACCGGTTCACCACAATCAATCCTGCGGCACCGTCAGCGTCACCCGCGCACCACCCGCCGCCGGATGCTCAATGGCCAGGGTTCCGCCAACGATTGTCATCATCGTCTCATGCAGTGCCAACCCCTGGCCGCTGCCAGCCGGCGGCCTGCCACCGGCGGCGAACCCGGCGCCGTCATCCTGCACCGCCAGTACGAGCTGATCGGTCGCGTGCGCCGCCAACGTCAGGCGCAGCGGACGCGCCGGCGCGTCGCGTCCGTGCCGGGCGGCGTTGCGCATCGCCTCGCGCGCCGCCCCGAACAGCACCTGGGCCGTCAGCGCCGGCAGGCCGGCCAATCCCGCCTCGGCCGCCGGCGTCACCTGCCAGACCACATCGTCGAAGGCGCGCGCCAGCTCGCCATCGATCACCTGCCGCAGCGCGCCCAGCAGGCCGAGACGCGCCAGGTCCGGCGTCGTGGCCGGCGGCAGCGATCGCAGCAGGTTGGCCAGCTCGCGATGGACCTCGCCCAGCAGCGCGCTCGCTTCGCCCGGTCCTGTTGTCGCCGGCTCGGCCAGCGCCAGCAGCGCGGCGTGGACGCGCGGCAGAACCTCATCGTGCAGCACACGGCGCGTCTGGCGGTCGATCACCTGGCCTTCGGCCAGCCGCTGGCGCTGCAGCATCACCAGCCGCCGCGCTAGCTCCGCGCCAGCCCGACTGTCGAGCAGACGCTCGCCGGCGGCGCGAGCCACCTCAATCGCCTCCCGCGTGTACAGCGCGCCATCGCGCGTGTCACCCAGCAGCAGCAGGCCGACCAGGCCGTGCTCACCCCACAGCGGCGTGACCCAGCGGGCTGGCTCGCCGACGCCCGGCGGCAGCGGCCGGCACAGCACCGCCGGGTCGGTGACGGTCGCCGCCAGGTCCGGCAGGCCGCCGAGGTCCAGCGTTGCCGTCGGCGGGTCGACGAGCGGCGGCCCGACCAGCGGCGCCAGCGGCCCGAGGGGCACCAGCGCCACGAGCCGCGCGCCGAGCACGTCCTCGCGCAGCGCGCTCAGTGGACCGATGCCCGGCGCCGGATCGGCCACCGTCAGATCCGGCTCGAGGGCGTGCTCGACCAGGCGCTGACTGGCGACAAAAGGGCGCAGCTGCGTCGTCGCCCGCTCGCGCTCGATGTAGGCGCGCCAGTTCAACAGCGCCAGCGCCAGCGCCAGCAGCACCGTCACCAGCAGCAGCCGCGCCACCGGCGCGACCGGCAGGCTCAGACTGCCGCCGATGACCACGCCGGCAGTCGCCGCTACTACCAGGCTTGCCTGCCAGTGCCGGCGCAGGCCGCGCCGGGGCAACGTCTGGCCGGTGAAGACCTCGTAGGCAACGACCGCCTGCCCCAGCAGCACGACCGCGATAGCCACCAGCCCCTGGAGCGCCAGGTCGAGCGCCGCCAGCACCACCAGCACCCCCACCGGCGCCGGCCCGCCCCGCAGCAGCCACGCGCCCACCAGGCCGGCCACCAGCACCAGCGCCAGCAGCGCCAGCGACGTCGCCACCAGCCACGGGCGCGCGCGCCGCCGTGCCAGGTCGCCCATGAAACGGTCCGAGTCGCCCGGCCGGCGCAGCGCCAGCAGCGCCAGAGCAATGCAGGCAGTCCCGTAGGCGACGGCGACGGCCGGCCCGATCAGCGCGCCGGGTGTCGGTTCAACCGCCACCCATTCGCCACGCGCCAGATACTCTGGCCCCGATTCCGACGCTCCGGCGAACACCAGGGCGAGAGCCGCCAGCCCGGCCGCCGCCAGCCCGGCCAGCGCCAGCCACCGGCGGCCGTCATCCAGCCGGCCGCTGTACCAGACCATAACCACCAGCCAGAGCGCCGGCGCGACGACCAGCGCCAGCCACGCCAGACGCCACCAGGGAGTCGCGGTCAGATCGAGCGCCAGCAGGTCGCTCTCGATCAGGACCGCGTGTGCGGCGACCAACAGGCCAGCAGCCAGCAGTCCCCCACCGGCCAGCCAGGCGCCCCAGCGGCGGCGCTCGGTCGTCAGCAGCACGGTCAGCCCCAACCACAGCAGCGCGATCGTGTTGAACAACGACAGCGCCCGCACTGCCCAGTCAAGCATCGTCTGGCCTGTCATCGGCGTGCGCGAAGGACCTCACTAATCACACATCACTCATCACTCGCCCGTCATCGTCCCAGCGGTAGAGGCGGCCGGCGCGAACGATGATCGCCGCTCGCGTGCGAGCGATCTTCTCGTCGACAGCGCTGTCGTTCAGCCCCCAGGCGGCGTAGATCTGGCCGTTGACGCGACTGATGGTGCGCTTGTCGCGATAGCCAAGCCGGTCAGCGATCTGCTCGTTGCTCAGCCCATCGGCCAGCAGGCGGGCGACGACCTGCTCGTTCGGCTCCAGCAGCGCCATTGGGTCGTGCTGGTCTTTGTGGCGCACCGCCTGCACCCGACCCTCGATCTCCGGGTCGATCAGGCTGCGGCCGGCGACAGCGTCGCGCAACAGCGGCACGATCAGCTCCGGCAGCAGATAGTTCGACTTGCGGACGTAGGCGTAGTGGCTGAGAATGCCCGAGCGCAGAAAGGCCCGATAGTAGTCGTCGTCGTCCTGAATCGAGTAGAAGACGACCGGCAGGCGCGGCGCCTCGCGGCGGATGGCGACGGCCGCGTCGACGCCATTGAGCGCGCCGGCCAATTGCACATCCATCAAGATGACCGCGGGCGGCGTCGCCTGGCAGAAGGCGAGAGCCTCCTCGCCGCTGCCGCACGCGCCGACAACGCGCACCGCATTAGTCGCCGTCAACCCGGCCGCCAGCGCCGGCCGCAGGCGCGCGTTGTCCTCCACGATCAGCAGGTCGAGCACGATCGCGCCACCTCCGTCAGCGTGAGCCAGCGGGTCTTCGCCGCGCGGGCGACCAAGCCGCCCTCATCTACGCCTATCACCCGGCGCGCGCCGCGGCAAGCACTCAGGTGCGTCAGCCCCCTGCCCTTAGAACGTCGGCAGGCGGCGCGGCGCGGCGTAGGCTGCGAGTCGGCGGCCCGTCAGAGTGGCCGCGCGAGCGGAGGTGGCGATGAGTGACACGACGAAATTGGGCGTGGCGCTGCTCGGGGCGGCGCTGTTGGTCGGACTGCTCGCCGACGCACTGCTGCGCACCGCCCCGTGGGGTGTCAATCTGGCGCTCTGGGTCGCCGGTCTGCTGCTGGCGGGCGCACTTGTGGCGCGCTGGCGGGCAACACCGCTCAGTGGCGCCGGCCGGTGGCTGGCGCTGCCGGCGCTGCTGCTCGCCGGCGGGCTGGCCTGGCGCGACTCGGGCATGCTGACCACCCTCAACCTGCTGGCGCTGGGCGGCACGCTGGCCCTGCTGGCGTTGCGTGCCGGCGCTGGCCGGCTGCGAGTGTCCGGCGTTGCCACCTGGCTGGGCGCACCGCTGATCAGCAGCCTCTACAGCACCGGCGGTCCCCTGCCACCGCTGATGTCGATCCCCTGGGCTACGCTGCCGCGTGGCGCCTGGCGGCGACCGGCGCTGTCAGTCGGACTGGGCCTCGTCATCGCCGCACCGCTGCTGCTCATCTTCGGCGGCCTGTTTGCCGCCGCCGACGCTGCCTTCGCGCACGTCTTCAATGAGGTCGTGCGCTGGCTCGTCACCGAACTTGCCGCGCATGTCGTCGTCACCGGCTTCGCGGCCTGGGTCGTCGCCGGCTGGCTGCACCAGACACTGCTCGCCAGGAGCGAGGCCGACCTGATTGGCCCCTGGCCGCGCCGCTACGGCCTCGGGGTCATCGAGCTAGCGATCGTGCTCGGCCTGCTCGACGCGCTGTTCGCCGTCTTCGTCGCGATTCAGGCGCCGTACCTGTTCGGCGGCGCGGCGCTGGTGGCGACCGACCCGGCGTTGACCTATGCCGAGTATGCGCGGCGCGGCTTCTTCGAACTGATCACCGTTGCCGCGCTGGCGCTGCCGCTGCTGCTGCTGCTCGACTGGCTCCGGCGCGACCGAGCCGGTGACGAGGGGGCAGAGGCGGCGCGCTCGAGCGCCGCCGCGCGCCTGTTCGTGGCGCTGGCCGGCGGCCTGGTGGCGCTGCTGATGGTGGTGCTGGCCTCGGCCGCCCAGCGGTTGTGGCTGTACACCAGCATCTACGGTCTGACCGAGCAACGCCTGTATGCGGCGGCGGCGATGGTCTGGTTAGCGGTAGTCAGCCTCTGGTTCGCCGCCACGGCCCTGGCTGGCCGGCGTGATCGGTTCGCGTTCGGCGCGGCGGTGGCGGCGGCATCGTTGTTGCTGACACTCAACCTGGCCAATCCTGATGCCCTCATCGTCGGTGTCAACGCCGGCCGGGCCAGCGCGGCGCAGTCGTTCGACGCCCGCTACGTCGCCTCGCTGAGCGCCGACGCGGCGCCGGCGCTGGTGGCGGCGTTGCCGGCACTCAAGCCAGCCGAACAGCGCACCGTGGCCGCCCAGTTGCTGCGTCGCTGGGAGACGTCGACGGAGCCGGACTGGCGCTCCTGGAACTGGGGCCGCTGGCAGGCCCGGCAGGTCGTCCAGGCCGAAGTGGCCTCGCTGGCTCGGATCAGCGCCGGCCGCGCGGACACATCCACGAACCGCAGCGCAGTGAATACCCGGCAGGAAGGACGCCACCCGTGAGCCGGCTACTGCAGCAGCAACTCGAAGTCGATCTCATCCTCCTGATGGAAGATCTCCTCCCGCACCCATCGCCAGGCGCTCAACACTGCGCCGGTGAGCGCATCGCCGACCCAGGATCCAATCGCCAGGCCGAGCAGTGCGCCGAACGTCGCTCCGGTCAGGAAGACGATGGTTCGCTCACGAGCGAGGTCCGCGGTCGTCATAGTCGCCGGTGCTCCTGTACTGGCGCACGTCGGGGTCGGCTACTGGATAACCAGCACGGTCTGGCCGCCGGCCCACAACTGATCGAGGCTGTAGAAGGCCCGCTGCTCCTTGCCAAAGATATGCACGATCACATCGCCGCAATCCATCAGCACCCAGCCCGAGTCCGGCGTGCCCTCGACGCGACGCACATTGACGCCGAGCGTGGTCATCGCCTCGTCAATATCGCGCTGGATCGCCCGCAACTGCCGCTCGTTGTCGGCGGTGCAGATCACGAAGTAGTCGGCGATCGTCGTCAGGTCGCTGATGCCCAGCACCACCACGTCGGCAGCCATCGCGTCGGACGCTGTGTGCGCGATCGTGCGGGCCACAGAATCGGCGTTGATCGGCACACCCTTTCGCGGCGCATGGCTCTGTGCGAACAACGCCGACGACCGGCGCTGGTTTCTCGGCGCTGCCCTGGTGGCACGCACCCCCGCCACGCCAACGGCGACCAGCCGCGATAGTATACTGTGGTGGTTTTGGCGGCGCAATCACGCCCGGCTGAGCCCGTCCGACGCCCGTCGTTCGTCTTTCATTGGGAACCGGACGCGCCTGCTCACCGAACCGATCGGCGAGCGGCGATCCGATAGGAGCGCTGATGTTCCTGGACACGATCACTGGCCCGCAGGACCTCACGCGGCTCACCACCGAGCAATTGACGGTCCTGGCTGACGAGGTCCGCGCCCGCCTGATCGAGTGCATCCCTAAGACTGGTGGGCACTTCTCCCCCAACCTGGGCACGGTCGAACTGACCGTCGCGCTGCTGGCCACCTTCGACTCGCCACACGATCGCATCGTCTGGGATGTCGGCCACCAGGCCTACGCCCACAAGGTGCTGACCGGTCGCAACGATCGCATGGAGACGCTGCGCCAATACGGCGGCCTGTGCGGCTTCCTGGCGCGCGAGGAGAGCGAGCACGACGCTTTCGGCGCTGGCCACACCAGCACGTCGATCAGCGCCGCGCTCGGCATGGCCGCCGGCATGCACCTGCGCGGCGACCCGTATCATGCCGTCGCGGTCATCGGCGACGGCGCGCTGACTGGTGGCATGGCCTACGAGGCGCTCAACAACGCCGGCCATCTCAAGCTGCCGCTGATCGTCGTCCTGAACGACAATGAGATGTCGATCTCGCCGTCGGTCGGCGCCCTCAACGAGTACCTGACGCGCCTGCGCTCCGGCGAGTTCTATCAGGGCGCCAAGGAGCGAGTCGAGCAGATGCTGCGCCACCTGCCGCAGGGCGATCACCTGGTCGAGCTGGGCAAGCGCGCCAAGCACGGCATTCGGGAGTTCGCCTCGCCGGTAACGCTGATCTGGGAGGAGCTGGGCTTCACCTACCTTGGCCCGATCGACGGCCACGACATCGGCCTGATGGTCGATATCTTCAAGCGGGCCAAGACGATCGACCCGCCACTCTTCCTGCACGTCCTGACCAAGAAGGGCAAAGGCTTCAAGCCCGCCGAGGACGACTCGCTCAAGCTCTACAATCTGCCGCCGCCCGGCGTGCCGGGGGCGCCGCTGCCGAAGAAGTCGCCAGCCTATCAGGATATCTTCGGCGCTTGCCTGGCGCGGCTGGCCGACACTGACCGGCGCATCGTCGGCATCACCGCCGCCATGTCGTCGGGCACGGGGTTAGCGACCTTCCAGGCGCAGCATCCCAGCCGCTTCTACGACGTCGGCATCGCCGAGCAGCACGCCGTCACCTTCGCCGCCGGGCTGGCGGTGGAGGGCTTCCGGCCCGTGGCAGCCATCTACTCGACCTTCCTGCAGCGCGCCTACGACCAGATCATCCACGACGTCGCCATTCAGAAGCTGCCGGTCATCTTCGCCATCGACCGCGCCGGGCTGGTCGGCGAGGACGGCCGCACGCACCACGGCGCACTCGACATCGCCTACTTGCGCTTGATCCCCAACATGACGCTGATGGCGCCGAAGGACGAGGCCGAGCTGTGCGACATGCTGGCGACGGCGCTGACGCTGGACGGCCCCAGTGCGCTGCGCTACCCACGCGGCGCCGGCCCCGGCGTGGAGCCGCCGGCCGCGCCGGCGATCCTGCCGATCGGCGTGGCCGAGGTGCTGCGCTCCGGTGACGACGTCGCGATCGTGGCGGTTGGTGCGATGGTCGCCGTGGCCCAGCAGGCAGCCGAGGACCTGGCGCGGGCGGGAGTGGCGGCGACGGTCGTCAATGCCCGCTTCATCAAGCCACTCGACGAGGCGCTGCTGCTGGACCTGGGCCGGCGCATCGGGCGCGTCATCACCGTCGAGGAGGGTGTGCTGGCCGGCGGCTTCGGCAGCGCCATCGGTGAGCTGTATCACCGAGCCGGGCTGTCCGACGTGCGCCTGCGCGCGCTCGGCCTGAGTGATGCGTTCGTCGAGCATGGTGCCCTGGCTGAGCTGCGCACGCAGGTCGGATTGACCCCCGGCGACATCACCGCTGCGGCAGGCGAGCTGGCACACTCCCACGGTGGCGCTGCCCTGGCCGGCACGGCGGGTCGGGGGTGAGCGGTCCTCCGGCGGCGACCCTGCCGGCGGTGCGGGCCGCCGTCGGCGCCGTCGGCGCGTCCGTCGATGGGGCGCAGATCGCCGCGCTCGACCGCTACCGGACGCTGCTGCTCGACTGGAACCAGCGCGTCAATCTGACCGGCGTGCGCGAGCCGGCCGCGTTCGAGCTTCTGCACCTGGTCGACGCGGTCGGCTTCCTGCGCGCCGTCGATCAGGCGGCGCTCGTGACCGCCCGGCTGGTCGACGTCGGCAGCGGCGGCGGGCTGCCGGGCCTGCCGCTGGCGATTCTCGCGCCCGGGCTGCGCGTCACGCTGGTCGAGGCAACGGGCAAGAAGGTGGCGTTTCTGCGGGCGGCGGTGGCCGCGCTCGACCTGGCCGGCGTCGAGGCGCGTCACGGCCGCGCCGAGGACCTGGCGCACCAGCCCGACCTGCGCGAGCAGTTCGATCTGGCCACCGCGCGCGCGGTCGCGCCGCTGCCGGCGCTGGTCGAGCTGTGCCTGCCGTTCCTGCGCCCCGGCGGGCGGCTGCTGGCGGCCAAGACGACCGGCGTCGAGGCCGAGATCGCCGCGGCCGACCGGGCGCTGCGCCGGCTGGGCGGCGACCTGGTCGGTGTCGTGCCGCTCGACCTGCCCGGTCTGGACGATCGCCAGATCGTCGTCATTCGCAAGGTCGGGCCGACGCCGGCGGCCTACCCGCGGCGGGCCGGGCTGCCGGCGCACCAGCCGTTGCGTTGACGTCGCTGGCGGCCCTGGCCCAGTCAGCGGTCGATGGCTGCGAGTGGACGGAGCCACACCAGACGACCGGCGCCCGCGTCGGCGACGTACAGCTCGCCGGCCTCGTTGACCGCCAGGCCGACTGGCTGCACGAGCGGCACGTCCCATTCGCCCGCCCCACCCCACAGCGCCTCTTCACGACCAGTCAGCGTCAGTTGTTGCACCCGAGTCGTCAGCCCAGCGACGCAGACCCGGTCCTGGTCATCAACCGCGCTGCCCTGCGGCAGCCGACAGGCGGCCCTGGTCTGGGAGGCATTTGGGCGTCAGACGACTGCTCGCACCCGACCATACCTCAACCGCCTGACCCTGCTGGAGCGGCTGCGACCACTGGCGCCAGGCTTCGTCGCCAGGCTCGGCGCATGGCAGGCGCACGCGGCGTCCGAGTCGGAGTGACGGCGACCAGCCTGGCCGCGATTTGACCGCGCCCGGTGTCGTATAGTCAGTGCGCGGTGCGACGCGGTGAGCCTTCCTCACCAGTGCGCCCTGACGGCTGCTACCAAGGTCAGGTGCCGATGTCACGCGTCTTCGCGCTGCTGGTGGCGTTCGGTCTGATCGTCGCTGCCTGCGCGCCGGCGCCCGTGCCGGCCGGCGCCGCTGGCGGCCGCATCGTCTACGCCGACGGCGACCGCCTGCTGCTCGTCAACCCGGATGGGCGCGCCCCGGCGCGGGAAGTGTTCCACGGCCGGGGCAAGGGCACCGTGCTGGACCCGGCCGTATCGCCTGACGGCCGCCAGATTGCCTACACCTTCACCCCCGTGCCGGCGCCCACCGCCAGCTTTGGCGCGGATATCTATGTCGTCGGCACTGACGGAGCCAATCCGCGCGCCGTCTTCACTCACGATATCGACGGCGGGCTGGCGCGCGCCCCGGCCTGGTCAAGCGATGGCACAGCGCTCTACTTCGCTTACTCGTTCAGCCACAAGCCCGCCGGTCAGGCCCAGCTCATGGCAGTCCAGCAACTGCTGCGTCTCGATCTGTCCAGTGGCGCGCGCACAGTGATCGCAACGGACGCCGACTCGCCGGCAGTCGCACCGAGCGACGGGCGACTGGCCTTCATCGGTGTGCCCGCCGACGCCCCGCGGGTCCAGCCGGGCGCGCCGCCACCGGCACTGGTCCCATCGCTGTGGCTGGCCGACAACGATGGCGGCAACGCCCGGCCACTGGTGAGCGACGCATCGTTCGGCCTACTCTGGTCGGCACGGTTCTCGCCTGATGGCCGCCAACTCGTCGTCACGGCCGCCGGTGGCCCGCGCGCAACGCCGCGCTGGACGCTCACGCTGCCGCGCGCCACCGGCCAGGGCTGGCCGCCGCCCGTGGCCGCCCACGGCTTCCCGCTCGACCTGTGGCTGATCGACGTCGACACCGGCAAACTCGAGCTACTGGCGGCGCTGGCCGCCGATGATCTGATCGCCGCCTGGTCGCCAGACGGCAAGCGGCTGGCGCTCCAGAGTGGCGACGGACTGTTCGTCCTCGAGGTGGCGACCGGCACGGTGACGCTGGTGACGCCGACCGCCGGCTTCGGCCCCTTTGACTGGGCCGCGTGAGGCGATGCCCAGGCGTGATGTCCGCCGGGAGCCGGCGCCACCCGGCTCGGACCTGCTACCGTTCGACCTACCGGAGCGGCGTCTGCTCGTCGCGGCCGCCGGCAGCGGCGACCCGCGCGACCCGGCAGCGGTGCTGCTGGCCGGCACGCTGGCCATCGACGACGGTGCGATCGTCCTGGACCTGAACAGTGGTGCGGGACTGGTCGGCGCCGTCGCCGCGGCGCGCGCCCCGGCCGGCCGGGTGCGACTGGCGGCGGCAACCATTCTGGACCAGGCCGCGACCGAGCAGACCATGGCCGCCAACGCGCTGGCCACCACCACCGTCTACCTGAGCGACGGCGCCGCCGCGCTGCCGGCCGCGCCGGCCGATATCGCGCTCGTCCGGCTGCCGATAGGCGCGCGGCCGGGACGGCAGTTGATCTGGGACGCCTTTGGCGCGCTCGTGCCCGGTGGCCGGCTCTACCTGGCCGGCGGCAGCAACGAGGGCATCCGGCCGGCGCTGCGGGACGCCGCGGCGCTGTTCGGCAATCTGACGACTCTGGCCTACGGCAAGGGCCACCGCATCGCTGTCGCCGTTCGCCCGGCCGTGCCACCGCCGCGGCTGGCGGCGTTCGACGACCCGCTCCTGGACCATGCCGTCTTCCACGCCTGCACGGTCGTGCTGCGCGGCACGACTTTCACCATCCACACCCGCCCCGGTGTGTTCGCCTGGGAGGCGCTCGACGCCGGCACAGTCGCGCTGATCGAGACGATGGCGATCGCGCCGGGCGACCGCGTTCTCGATCTCGGCTGCGGCAGCGGCATCGCCGGCGCGGTGGCGGCGCGGCTGGCTGGCCCGCGCGGCGCGGTCACGCTGGTCGACATCTCCGCCGGTGCACTGCGCTCGGCCGCCAGCACCCTGGCCGCCAACGGCATCGCCAACGCCGTCGTCATCGCCAGCGACGGCACGGCGGCAATCGCCGGCGAACGCTTCGACGTGGTCGTGACGAATCCGCCATTTCACGTCGGCCGCGCCGTCGCCTATGCCACGACGGCGCGCTTCATCGCCGGCGCGGCGGCGGTGCTGCGCCCTGGCGGCCGGCTGTTCCTGGTCGCCAACCGCTTCCTACCCTACGAGCCGGAGATCGCGCGTGTCTTCGGCAACGTGGCCGTCGCCTGGTCGGACGCGCGCTACAAGGTACTCACGGCGCGGGCAGCGGCCGGGCCGGCCGAGCGACCGGCCAATCACGCCGTCGCCCGCCCTCGCATCAGGCAACGACGGCCAGTTTGAACTCACCGGCGAGTACGTCGGGCGCGCCGTAGACGTGCGGACCCAGGGCGTCGCGCACCCACGCGCCAGCGACACGGGTCGACTCGTCGGCGGACGCCTGGCTGTCGAAGGCGGACAGCGACGTGATGTGTCCATCGCCCTCATCGAGGATGGAGTAGCGCGCCAGGCCGGACAGACGCTTGAGCTGCGGCACGAACTCC
Organism: Chloroflexota bacterium; assembly: GCA_020849725.1. The sequence goes on along the minus strand of JADLAZ010000103.1, from coordinate 9,778 downwards.
GCCTCGGCGCGGCGCATAATCTCGCCGATGGCGGCGACATTGACCGAGTAGCGGCGGGCAACACCAAAGCCCGGCTGCACGCCAGCGTTGACAACTCGCACCCGAATCTCACCGCCGGTGACGCGCGGAGGGTTGGGCAGCAGCGGACCCAGGTACTGCTTCACCCACATGGCCGCGGCCCGCACCGACTCATCGGCGCCGGCTCGGTCCTCGAAGATGCTGATCGTCGCCGCCTGGTTGCCGGACTGGACGATGCTATAGCTGACGAAGCCGGGCACGGCGCGCACGAGCGGCACAAAGCCCTCACCGGCCCGCCGAACGATCTCGTCGAGGTCCTCCGCCTTCCCCAGGGTGTACAGGCGCATGACGGCATACATGGATCGTGCCTCCTGCTCAACCGGCGATATACCCGGAATCTGGCCGGTCCAGTCCAGGTCATCGTATAGCTAATGTTCTATCATCGCATTGCGATTTTACCAAGTCTATTTCAGCTCGTTGGGCGCCGCGAACGTGAGGGGCGCCTCTCGTCAGCGGGCGGTTGGCGGCGGGCGGCGGGCGACCGTATGATGGCAGCGCCGGCCGGAGCGGCGCGTGCCGAGTGAGGGAAGATGCTCGGATCATGAAGCTGGCGCTCGCCTTTCTCTACGCCACCACGATGAACATCTACGGCGACCGTGGCAACGTGATGGCGCTGCAGCGGCGGTGTCAGTGGCGCGGCATCGACCTGACGATCGTGCCCGTGGGACTGGGCGACACGCTGGCGGCCGGGCAGTTCGACCTCTTCTTCTTCGGCGGCGGCCAGGACAAGGAGCAGATCGCCGTCGCGGCCGACCTGCAGGGGGCCAAGGGGCAGACGCTGCGCGACGAGATCGAGGCGGGGGCGCCGGCCCTGGCCGTCTGCGGCGGCTATCAGTTGCTGGGGCACTGGTACCAGCCGGCCACCGGCCGGCGCTTGCCCGGCATTGGCCTGTTCGACGTCACCTCCGAGGCTGGTGACGAGCGCTACATCGGCAACGTCATCATCGACAGCGACTTCGGTACGCTCGTCGGCTTCGAGAATCACTCCGGGCGGACCTGGCTCGGCCCAGGCGTGCGGCCGCTCGGCCTCGTGCGCGTCGGCCGCGGCAACAACGGCCGCGACGGCACCGAGGGTGCGCGTTACCGCAACGCCATTGGCTGCTACCTGCACGGCTCGTTCCTGCCCAAGAACCCGGCCGTCGCTGATGGGCTGATCGCCGCCGCTGTCGAGCGCCGCTACGGTCTGGCCCCGCTGCCGCCGCTCGACGATCGGCTCGAACGCACGGCCCACGCCAGCGCGCTGGACCGGGCCGCGCGCACGCGCTGACCGTGCCACGCGTGGTGCTAGCCGCGCTGCTGGCGACGGCCGTCTTCCTGCAGGCGGCGGTCCTGCCGCGCCTGACCCTCGTCCAGGTGCGGCCGAACCTGGTGCTGGTGCTGGTGCTGCTGTGGACGGTGATGCGAGGCGGTCGCGAGGGCGCGCTGTGGGCGTTCGGCGCCGGCCTGCTGCTCGACGCGCTCACGCTCGCGCCCTATGGCTCGCATGCGCTGGCGTTGCTGGCGGTCGTGCCAATCGGCGTCGCTTGCCGCCACAGCCGGTTCAGCCTGGGCTTGCTGCTGCCGATGGCGGGTGCGCTCGTCGCCACGCTGGCGCATGATGGGGTGCTGCTGCTGCTCCAGGGCGAGTCGGCGACCGGGTTGGTGCAGACGCTGTCGCGCCTGTCGCTGCTCAGCGGGCTGCTCAACCTGGCGCTAACGCCCCTGCTGGCGCTGGCGACGCTCCGGCTCCACCACTGGCTCAGGCGGCAGGAGGAGGCATTCGGCCACCCTCGCATCGCTCGCGTCACCGGCCGAGTCACCGGTCGGCGCCGCTAGCGCCGAACCAGTCGCACGCCCGTGCCGGTCGGCGCGGCGCCGCACACGTGAGGCAACGATGACCACACCGACATTCCGCCGCATCCACCACATCGGCATCTGCGTCGCCGACCTTGGCGCCGCGCTGGCTGTCTACCAGGCGCAACTTGGCCTCGTCGCCGCGCCGGAGCGGCTGGCCACCGACGAGATCCAGGGGGCGCTGATCGCCGTCGGCGATCAGGTGCTGGAGGTATTCTCGCCCCGCTCGCTCACCGGCTCGCTGGCGCGCTTCCTGGAGCGCCGGGGCGATGGCCTGCACCACATCGCCTACCAGGTCGATGACATCGCCGTGGCGCTGGCCGACCTGACCGCCCGTGGCGCACGCCTCGTCGACCGGGCTCCCCGGCCCGGCCTGCACGCCGGCTGGCAGATCGCCTTCATCCACCCCACCAGCGCCGGCGGCGTGCTGACCGAGCTGGTGCAGGTCGGGTGATGTGTGGACGTTGGGTGCTGAGCGCTGCCACAGCCACGGGCGAGGGTCAACGAGGAACGGCCTATAATGGAGCCATGGGCGCCGGGCGTCGGGGCCAGCCGGCTCGCGCGGCAGCGAGCACCAGGCTGGCGCGAACGCACCGGACGTCGGGAAGGGAGGCCGGATGAGCGCCCCGCGCCCCGCCGCCACCGAGCGGCCCGTCGTCACCGACAGCGGCATCACTATCGAACCGGTCTACCGTGCCGCCGAGCGCGCGCCCGAGCCAGATCCGGGCCAGTACCCCTACACGCGCGGCATCCACCCGCTGATGTATCGCGGGCGGCGCTGGACGATGCGCCAGTATGCTGGCTTCGCCACCGCCGAAGAATCCAACGCGCGCTACAAGTTGCTGCTGGAGCGCGGCCAGACCGGCCTATCGGTCGCCTTCGACCTGCCGACGCAGATGGGCTACGACTCCGACCACCCGCTGGCCCGCCCGGAGGTCGGCCGCGTCGGTGTCGCCATCGACACGCTCGACGACATGCGCCGCCTGTTCGCCGGCATCCCGCTCGACCGGGTGACAACGTCGATGACGATCAACGCGCCGGCAGCGATCCTGCTGCTGATGTACCAACTGGTGGCCGAGGAGGGCGGCGCCGACCCGCGCCGGCTCGGCGGCACGATCCAGAATGACATTCTCAAGGAATATGTCGCGCGGGGCACCTACATCTATCCGCCCCGCCCTTCCATGCGCCTCATCACCGACACCTTCGCCTATTGCCACGACCAGCTACCGGCCTGGAACACCATCTCCATCTCCGGCTACCACATCCGCGAGGCCGGCTGCTCGGCGGCGCAGGAGATCGCCTTCACGCTCGGCCACGCTATCGCCTACGTCGAGGCGGCGCGGGCAGCCGGGCTTGGCGTCGACGACGTCGGCCCGCGGCTGTCGTTCTTCTTCGGCGCCCACTCCAACCTGCTGGAGGAGGTGGCCAAGTTCCGCGCCGCCCGCCGGCTGTGGGCGCGGCTGATGCATGACCGATTCGGGGCGCGCGACCCGAAGTCGCAGATGCTGCGCTTCCACACCCAGACCTGCGGCGTGACGCTGACGGCGCAGCAGCCGCTCACCAATGTCGTCCGCGTCGCCCTGCAGGCGCTGTCGGCGGTGCTGGGCGGCACGCAGTCACTGCACACCAACTCGTTCGACGAGGCGCTGGCGCTGCCGACCGAGGCCGCCGCGACACTGGCCCTGCGCACGCAGCAGGTCATCGCCGAGGAGACCGGCATCGCCGACAGCGCCGACCCGCTGGCCGGCTCCTACCTGATCGAGGCGCTGACCGACGCACTGGAGGCGCAGGCTCACGCGCTGATGGCCACGGTCGACGCGCTCGGCGGCGCGGTCGCCGCGATCGAGTCCGGTTACGAGCAAGCGCAGATCCACGAGAACGCCTACCGCCTCCAGACCGAGATCGAGCGTGGCGAGCGCGTCATCGTCGGCGTCAACAAGTACACCGACGACACCTCGGCCGTGCCGCCGCTGCAGCGTCTCGACCAGGTGGCCATCGCCGCCCACATCGCCCGCCTGGATGCCTACCGGCAGGCGCGCGACACGCCCGCGGCCCTGGCCGCACTCGACCGCCTGCGCCAGGCCGCAGGCAGCCCGGACAACCTGCTGCCGGTGATCCGCGCCGCGCTGCTGGCCGACTGCACCCTCGGCGAGATCTGCTTCGCGCTGCGTGACGTCTGGGGCGAGTACACGCCGCCGTACTGACACCGAGAACGGTCCGCATCAGGCTATAATCGACCCTTGATCTGGCGATGTGCATGCCGCGCTGCGACGAGGGGGTGTGATGCGATTTGGCTTCATCCCCACCGAGGGTGGGCGGTTCTACGCCGAAGCGCTGCGCGAGGTCGAGTGCGCCGAGGCGCTGGGCTTCGATTCGGTTTGGATGGAGGAGCATCACAGCGTTCGGGACCACTACTGGCCCTCGCCGCTGATGGTGCTGGCTGGCTTCGCCACGCGCACCAGCCGGCTGACGCTCGGCACCGACGTCGCGATTCTGCCCTTCTACCATCCCGTGCGACTGGCCGAGGACGCCGCCCTGTTGGACATCATGTCGAACGGCCGCTTCATCCTCGGGCTGGCCATCGGCTACAAGGCCGACGAGTTCGCACTCTATGGCGCACCGCTGGCGGCGCGCGGCGCGCGCACGGCCGAGGCCATCCAGCTGATGCGCCGGCTGTGGACCGAGGCCGAGGTCACCTTCACCGGCAAGCACTACCAGATCGAGAACGCCCGCCTCGAGCCAAAGCCACTCACGCCCGGCGGCGTGCCGATCTGGATCGGCGGCTGGGGGCCGCTGTCGCTGCAGCGTGCCGCCGAGTTGGCCGACGCGTGGGTGCCCGGTCCAGTCGCCCGGCTGGACAAGGTGCTGGAGGCACAGGCAACCTATCGCGACTTCCTGCGCGCCGCCGGCCGCGACCCGGCCACCGTACCAGCGCCGCTGACGCGCGAGGTCGTCATTGCCGACACCAGCGCGCAAGCGCGCGAGCTAGCCGAGCGTCACCTGCTGGTCAACTACCGCGACGAGTACGGCGGCGGCTGGTCGCACCCGCTGATGGCCCAGGAGGGCGCGGCGGTCAGCCAGTACGACGCCATCGGCCGCGACCGATTCATCGTCGGTGACCCTGACGAGTGCATCGCCACCATCGGCCGCATCCACGCGGCGATCGGCATGGACCACTTGATCTGCCGTCTCTTCTTTCCCGGCATGCCGCACGCCCACATCATGCGCTCGCTGGAATTGCTCGCCCAGCACGTCATCCCCGCCTTCCGCTAGCCGGCGCATTCAGTCGCGCCAACCACCTGGCACACGAGGAGGATGCAATGCCGCTCGATCTCCACGGCCTGATCCCGGCGACTGTCCTGCCCCTGACCGCCGACGACGAGCCGGATCTGCCGGCGCTGCGCCGCTACCTGAACTGGCTGGCGCCGCAGGGGCCGGTGGCGCTGGCGATCAACGTCGACACCGGCGAAGGGCCACACCTGACGCGCGCCGAGAAACGGGCGGTGCTGGAGACGGTCGTCGAGCACGTTAACGGGCGCTGCGGCGTCATTGCCGGCATTGGCGGCCCGTCGACGCGGGCGGCGATCGACCACGCCCGAGACGCGCGCGCCGCTGGCGCCGACGCGATGATGATCTTCCCGATCTCGGCCTTTTTCGGCCAGCCGCTCACGCCGGAGATCCCCTATGCCTACCATGCAGCCATCGCCGACGCCGTCGAGCTGCCGATGGTCCTTTTTCAGTTGCAGCCGGCGCTCGGCGGCGCGTTCTACGGCCCCGATGTGATGGCGGCGCTGCTGAGTATCGACACGGTCGTCGCTATCAAGGAGGCGTCGTTCGATGCGCTGAAGTTCGTTCAGATGCGGGCGCTGCTCGACGCCGCGCCGCGCCGGATCACGCTGCTGACCGGCAACGATAACTTCATCTGCCACTCGTTCGTCCTCGGCGCCGACGGCGCGCTGATCGGCTTCGGCACGCTGGCCGTCGCCGAGCAAGTGCGCATGATCGCGGCGGCGCGAGCGAAGGACTGGGACACCGCCTTCGCCATCTCGGCGGTTGTCCAGCCGCTGGCCGACGCCATCTTCGCGCCACCGGTGCCGCAGTACCGCGCGCGAACGAAGGAGGCGCTGGTCATGCTCGGCGCCCTCGACAGCGCCACCGTTCGCCCACCGCTGCTGCCGCTGGCCGACGACGAGCGCGTGGCGGTGCGCGGCGCGCTGGAGCGGGCCGGCCTGCTGACTGGCGCTTCGGTCAGGGGGCACTAATCCAATCCAGCGCACGCTGCGCTCGTCTTCCTGACCCACACCCGAGTCCATCTGCCTGACGCGTTCAGAGGCGGATCTTCTGGCAAGCACCGCAGAGATGTGGAGACCGATCACCGACCACCGTCGCGCAGCACGGTGCGCCTGAATGCTGGCTGGCGCCCGTCGAGGACTGCACGTCACGCGGTTAGTGCGCGAACGGACGGTCCCTCACCTCGGGTGGTGGCAGCGTGGCGGCGGCCGGTTCGTCCGGGACGGCGGTACTGGCGGCTGGCAGGTGGGCCGCGCCATCGGCCGTCGCGTCCGGTGGACCATCGGCCAGGCGGACCTCGATCTGGCCCTCCCGCACGCGCACGTCGAAGCGCGGCTGCGGCAGCGCCGACGGACCCTCCAACACGCAGCCCGAGGCCAGATCGAAGCGTGAGCCGTGCCAGGGACAGCGGATGCTGTCACCCTCGAGGCTGCCCTCGGCCAGCGGGCCGCCCAGATGGGCGCAGCGCTCCGCCAGCGCGAACATGCGCTCACCACGCCGCACCAGCATCACCGGCACACCATCGACCTCGACCCGGCGCGGCTGCCCATCCGGCAGCTCCGCCAGCGGCAGCACAGCCGTGTAGTCGTGCGGCGCGTCCTCGGCCGCGGCATGATCGACGCCGATCCGCTGAGCGTAGACGAGGTGGCCGCCCAGATAGCCCGAGACCATCGTCAATCCGTAGCCGAGTAGCGCCAGCCGGCGGCCATTGACCCGGTCGCCGCGCCAGCGCGCCAGCAGCGATAGCGCGTACAGGCCGGTGACACCGGCGTTCAGCAGGCCGTGGACGAGACCGACGCGCCGCGCCGCACCGTCGGTCGCCGACCAGTCGGTCAGTCCGGTCAGGGCCGCGCCGGTCGCACCGGCCAGGCCGATCGCCAATGCGGCATCGGCGCCGGGGCCAAGGTCGTGCTGGCCGACCAGCGTTTCCAGCAGATCGAGCGCCAGTGTCACCGTCCAGGCGCCGATCGGAATGTCAGTCAGCGCCGGGTGCAGCGCATGGCCGAGCCAGACGCCATGCAGCGCGTTCTTCGCCACCTGGCCGATCGGCCCGGCGCTCTCGTAGGCGCCGGATACGGCTCGCTGAATAGCATCGTCCGTCGAATCGAGCCATTCCTGCTGTCCGAGGGTTTCGACCGCCTGGTACGGAAGCATGCTGTCCTCCTTCGCTGTCTCCCGGGCACTGGCGCGTGGCGGTGTGTGCGCTTGACCGCGCGGTTGCACGCCGGCCGCAGCCAGGGTCAGCGGCGCAAGACTCATGCCACCCCTACCAGGGAGCAGCAGCGGCACGGTCCTTGCGTTCCGATTGCCGGCAGCGATGCCTGGCCTGATGACTGGCTGGGCAGTCGCGTCCGCCACGCTGGCCGAGATGCACGAGGAGGACCCGACATGATCGATGACGCAGTGCAGCCCGATGCCGGGATACTGTCACAGCGCATCGTGCAGGTGCTGGCCGAGGTCGGCCTGCCGATTGTCGTCGAGGACGACGGCGCCACGCTGCGCCTGGTCGGCCGCGTCGATACGCTGGAGGCGCGCACGGCTGCGGCCGACGTGGCGCGGGCCGTCGCTCCAGGGCGCCACCTGGCCAACGATCTGGAAGTCGACGAAGTGTGGCCGGAGACCGCCCCAGCGGCCGGCGCTTGGCCGGCGGCCATCGACCTGCCCAACACGGTGCAGGAGGTGCGCACGAACAGCGAGTTGGAGCCGGATTTCACCGATCAGGTGCTGGAGACCAGCCCGGTGACGATGGCGGACGCGGCCGGCGCGACCATCGATCCGCGGCAAGACGGCGAAGCTGTCTTCTTCCCGCCGACCGACCCGGTGGTGACGATTGGCGATGACGGCCAGGTCGAGGTGCTGGGCGGCTTCGCCCCGACCGCGATGGATGGCGTCGATGCTCTCGTCCCACCGTCGGCGCTCGACGGTCAGTTGGGCGACGAGGCGATCGCCGACGGCGTGCGCCTGGCACTGCGGCGCGACGCGCTGACAACTGACCTTGCCATCGATGTGGCTGTCCGCGAGGGGGTTGTCTACCTGCGCGGCTCCGTGCTGACGCTGGACGATATCGACGGCGCCGAGGACGTGGCCAGCCGCGTTCCCGGTGTCGTCGAGGTCATCGAGGAACTGGCGGTGGTCGGCCTGTAAGTCAGCCGGCCGCCCCACGCAGGCGCGGCTGCTCCTGCCGGCCTCATACCGCGGCTCGCGCTCACAGGGCATGCATGGCTGGAGCATGTCGCTGAATGGAGCGTGCCGAACTGAGCGCCAGCGAGCCCGTGTCCTGAATGCGCTGCCCGTCACGCCCCTAGCTGGCAGTGGCGCGCGTCTGGTCCGTCAGGCAACTGGCGCTGGACCGGCCAGGTCTCGCACGAGCGCGAGCAGGCTGTCGAGGCTGAAGGGCTTGGTCAGCAGCGCGTCCACCTCTACCTCGTGGGCGTGCGCGCGCAGTCGGTAGGCGGCCGACATCAGCACTTGCGGGATGTGCCGGGTGCGCTCGTCGGCACGCAGGCGGCGGGAGACTTCGATGCCATCCATGCCGGGCATCTGCAGGTCGAGCAGCACCAGCGCCGGTGCTGCCTCGTGCGCCAGCGCGATCGTCTGGCCGCCAACCGTCGACCGGACGCGATAGCCTTCGCCCTCCAGCGCTTCGGTCAGCACCTCGACGATAATCGGGTCATCTTCCGCCACAAGGACTGTCACCACGCCTGCCCTGCCTCCCGTCCACCCATACGCTCCAGTGGTGCGCTCGCTGGCGAGCGCGAACGAGTGCGGACCACACCTGACACCGGGCTAGCCTTCTGGCAACGACACGTCACCTAACCCATTGACCTACAGGGAGACGGGTTGTGATTTCGAGCATCCGGACGGTCGCTTGTCAATTTCGGCCTCCAGCAGCGGGGCAAGGACACCACTCACGCGGTCACGGCGCCCCATCGGCACTGCCGCACGCACACATTCCGTGCCACTCCTGGATTCAGCGAGACGAGTGGGTCAGAGCCATCGACCCGTGCGACCGTGCGGCGTTGTCCGCCACCGGCGCCACGCCACCATATGAACGCGGGCGCCCTGTCGCGGTAGCCAGGTCCGGGTCGGTGGCCGGTGGGCGGCGTCACGGCCACTTCGCCTGTCTGCTGCAGGCCGGCGGCAACCGGCTGGTCGGCCTCGCACAGGTGCTGAGACCTTGCCTGCCGCCGCGCCACCTGCTCGCCGGTGAGTACCTCCACGTCGACCAGGCTCGTGCGCGCCCCATCGACGCCGCGCACCAGGACGCCCGGCGGCCGGCCTGCTCGTTCTTACCTTGAAGCAGCGGGTCAGCGCCGCACAGGAGGCAGCACTGGTGATCGACCTCGCGACCGAGATCGACCTCACGACGCGCATCGTCGTCGCCATCGTCCTTGGCGGCGTGATCGGCCTGGAGCGGGAGATCAAAGGTCACGTCGCCGGCTTGCGCACGAACATGCTGATCTGCCTCGGCTCAGCGCTCTTCATGATCACTGGTGAACTCGTCACGCGGCAGTTTGTGACGCTGTCGCCAGCGCCGGACCCGACCCGCATCGGCTCGACGATCGTCACCGGCGTC
>JADLAZ010000102.1 GCA_020849725.1 Chloroflexota bacterium | reverse complement strand
TTCTGGCAGGCGACGGCCGCGACGCTGGCCGAGACGCCGCCGCGCCTGACGGTCGAGCCGGACGCGCTGCGCTCGACCGACCGCGTGCGCGTCGCCCAGGTCCACGTCGACAGCTACGGCGGCGTGCGCCTATTCGGATGGTATGTCCGTCCAGCCGCGCCTGGCTCGCATCCTGGCCTGCTGATGGTGCCTGGCTACAGCGCCAACTCGATGCCGCAGCGGGCGCTGGCCGGCGAGGGCTTCGCCGTGCTGTCGCTCAGCGTGCGCGGCCACAACCGCAGCAACGGCCTGTACTTTCCTGGCTTCCCCGGCCTGATGGTCGACGGCATCGACGACCCGGCAACCTACGGTTACCGGGGAGTGTACATGGATTGCTGGCGCGGCCTGGACACGCTGCTGAGCCTGGATGGGGTGGACCCGGCCCGCGTCGGCGTCATCGGCGGCAGCCAGGGTGGCGCGCTGACGCTGCTGACGGCGGCGCTGCGGTCGGAGGTGCGCGCCGCCGCGCCCGACGTGCCCTTCCTGTGCGCGATCCGCGATGCCGTGCGCCTGACTGAGAGCTACCCCTACGCCGAGATCTCCGACCTGCTGCGCCAGGAGCCGGCGCGGGCCGCCGCCGTCTGGCGCACGATCAGCTACTACGACATCCTCAACTTTGCGCCGCGCATCACCTGCCCGACGCTGGTCAGCCTCGGCCTGAAGGACGACGTCTGCCCGCCGGAGACCGGCTACGCGCTCTACAACGCGCTGACCTGCCCGAAGGAGCTGCGCACCTATCCCGAGGCCGCCCACGAGGGCGGCGGCCGCCTGCAGGGGCTGGCCAAGCTGGCCTGGCTGAAGCAGCAGTTAGGTCCGATGAAGTAGCGATCGGATCTGGAAACTGTTAAGCTATCATGAAGTTCGCCTTGATTGTTTTCTTGGGGTGAGACCGCACCGTGAGTTGGCAAGTCTGGGACGTCGAGTATCTGCCAGCAGCCATTCGAGACCTGGAACGACTCGATAAGCAGGTCGCCCGGCGGGTCCTTGATGCGGTCAGGAACCTCGCGGCGACCGGGCAAGGCTCCTGGAAACCGCTGACCGACCGCGGCCGGGAACGGAGTCTACGCGTCGGCGACTGGCGGGTGATCTTCGTCTTTGACGCCGCTACCCGCCAACTATCCGTGTTGCGCGTGCTCCCTCGCGGGCGCGCATACCAGCGTTGACGATCTCACTCCAGGCCCAACCGGCGCCGCACCTCAGCTTCTGGTACGCCAAGCCCGCGGCGCAACTCATCATACGCCTCGGACAGGGCCTCCTCATCCACGGGCGTCAGCGGCTCATCATCGTTCGGAGCATCCAGCAAGGCCCGTAGCACCGAGTCTGGGGCGGCCTCCGGGCGCTGCGTCGTCTCGATTCGGCGTCGCTTGGCCATGGTGACATCTCTCCCGATCTCGCGTGTCGCCCGCTGCACTGGCGTCTGACGCATCGCCTCACCGACTGCAGCCGGCAAGGCGATGCCAGCATCCCAGTATTATCCACGACCAAGTGCCAGAGCGTCAGAGTTGCACTGCCTGTCCGCTCCGGGCGCTGTCATACGCCGCCAGCGTGGCAGCCAGCGTCCGCCGGTTGTCGTCGTACTCCGACTCGAACGGCCGGCACTGGCGCACGCCGGCGGCGAAGTCGCCGATGCAGGCGGCGAAGGCCGCCAGAAACGGATCGCCGGCCTCCTTGTAGCGACCGACGATGGTCTCGTCGCCGGCCAGGTCGAGGTGAACGAGGACGCCGTCCTCGTCGTCGAAGCGGTACGAGCCGTCACGGCCCTCGATCAGGACGTCGCCATCGCGGCGGCGCTGCTGGCGGCGCTCCGGCGCCGTGCCCCAGGAGTGGTCGAGCAGCGTCGACGCGCCGGCGGCATGCGTCAGCGCCACCAGCGCCACGTCCTCGCCGGCGATAGCCGGGTTGACCCGCGTCGTGCGGGCGTAGACGCTGGTCACGTCGCCGAGCAGGTAGCGCGCCGTATCGATCCAGTGGATCAGCATCTCGTAGATCAGCAACTGCGGCATGTCGGCGAAGTACGGCTGCGTGTCGTTGATCGGCCGGGCGCGCCGGAAGGCGTGGCGCCCGCCCTGGAAGCGCGCGTAGTGGACCGGCCCGATCTCGCCGGTCGCCAGTCGCGCCGCGATCGCTCGGTACCAGGGCAGCCAGCGCCACATCTCAAGGACCATAAATCGAACGCCCGCCTGGCGGCAGAGCGCCGCCATCGCGTCGGCCGCGGCCAGGGTCGGCGCCAGCGGCTTCTGACAGAGGACATGGGCACCCTGACCGGCCGCCAGCGCGATCAGCTCGTGGTGCGTCTCCGGCCGGGTGGCGATGTCGACGACGTCCGGCCGCTCGGCCGCCAGTGCCGCCGCCGGGTCGGTGTAGACCCGCGCGATGCCGAACTCCGCCGCCCGCGCCTCGGCCCGGCCCCGGTCCAGATCGCACACCGCGACGATCTCGGCGTCGGGCGACACCGCCCAACCAGGCAGGTGGCTGCGTGAGATGTGTCCGCAGCCGATCAGCACGCCCCGCAGCTTGTCCACATCTGCCCTCCCCTGCCTGGCCGCCCTCGCGTCGGCATTGGGCTGCTAGCGTAGGCGAGGCAATCCCAGTCGCGCAAGCCAGATGTGCGCACGGCGCGCACGCTGACGAACCAGGCGCGCGGGTCACGCGCCCTTGATACGCTCGCAATCGTGGTCGACACCTCCACCGAGGCGCGGCTTACGCATCAAGCAAAGCCTGGACTGCCTGGCGCAGCGGAGTGATATCGCGCTGGACGGTATCCCAGACGATATCGTCGCTGACCTGCGCATAGCCATGAATCAAGCGATGGCGCATCGCCACGATCTGTGCTCCCGCCGGAATGCGCTCGAAGGTGCTGGGATTGGCCACACGCAGCTGCGCGAGCGCCTCGCCGATGATCTCGAGGTCTCGCTCAACGCCGCGGCGCAGGAGCCGGTTGGTGCGATAGTCGTCGCGGGTCACATCGACCAGGAACGACTGGAGTTCGTCGCACGCGGCACGAATGTCAAACAGGAGCTTCTTCGGTGGATTGTTCAAAGATGCTCTCGCGTGTCTGTGACACTGACGCGGCGAAATAGGGATTCGTGAGCGGTTGGTCGACCAGCAGGTCCACTGGCCGGCCAAGCATCTGCTCAAGTGCCTCGGCTAGGTCAAAGTAGCGGCGTGCGATTCCTGGCGCCGTGGGATCGATGAACCGGACGATCAAGTCAACATCACTCCGGTGCGGGTCGAAGTCGTCGCCGGTGGCTGAGCCGAAGATCTCCAGCCGTGCCACGCCATGCTGGCGGCAGAGCGCAGCGATCGCCGCGCTATGGGTTGCGATGAGCGGGTGCATCGGACCGGCCTCCAGGTTGACGGCACATTCTACGCCGGCAGCGCCGACGTTCGCACTCGCACCCGCTCACCGGCCAGGAAATCGTCGCGCAAGCGTAAACCCAGGCCCGGCCCAGAGGGCGCGGAAATCGTGCCCTGGTCGAGTGCCGGCAGGTCGGTCACGATATCGCGGTACCAGCCGAGGTAGAAGGCGCGCACACCCTCCATGATCAGCGCGTTCGGCAACGCCTGGCACAGGTGCGCGCCGACCGCGAACACGACCGGGCCGTTGCAGTCGTGCGGCGCGAACGGTCGCTGATAGGCCTCGGCCAGGTGCGCCACCTTGACCGCCTCGCTGATGCCGCCGACCCAGCCGGGATCGAACATGACGATGCCGGCGGCTTCGCGCGCCAGCAATTCGCGGAAGGCCCAGCGGCTGGCGAGCGTCTCCGAGGCCGTCGTCGGCACGCGCGTCGACCGGGCGAACTCGGCGACCGCCTCGATGGTGTCGTTGCGGATCGGGTCCTCGTACCAGAGCGGCTGAACCTCCTCCAGCGCATGAGCGATGCGGATCGCCGCCGGCAAGCTCCACAGTGCGTGCAACTCGACGGCGATCTCCATCCGGGCGCCGACCGCCTCGCGAATCTGGCGGAACGGCCGCAGTCCCTGCTCGATCTGCGCCGGCGTGATGTGCTGGCCCAGTGTTGCCTCGACGAACTGGTCGAAGGGCCAGATCTTCATGGCGGTGATGCCCATCGTCAGCAGCTCGCGGGCCAGGTCGCCGGCGCGATCCTGGTCCTGCCACATCCGCAGGTCCTCGAAGCCGGCCGGCTGGTCATCCATGCCCCAGGTGGAGCGCAGGTCGGCGCCGGCCCGCGCCGAGCGGCGCACAAAGTAGCCGCTACCGGCGCAGGTGTTGTAGAGGCGGATGCGCTCGCGCACCGGCCCGCCGAGGCAGGCGTAGAGAGGCCGGCCGATGTGTTGGCCGAACAGGTCCCACAGCGCGAAATCGACCGCCGCCAGCCCGCGCGTCTCGGCGCCCATGCCGCGATGGGTCAGCCGGCTCTGCAGGCGCCGGCCGAGCTGATAGTGATGCCGCTCAATCGCCAGCGGGTCTTGGCCGAGCAGGTAGGGGGCGGCCGTCTCGTGCAGGTAGCCTTCGACTGCTGCCGGCCCGAAATAGGCCTCACCCAGCCCGACCGGCCCCGCATCGGTGTGCAGGTGCAGCCAGAGCATGTTCGGGTAGTCCGGTGTCGTGATCGTCTCGACGCGGGTGATCTTCACGGGCACTCCCGATGCAGGCAGAGGTCACAGCGGGCGCAGTCCGGCCTCGATCTCAGCGCGGCGTGGCTCGAGGAAGGGCGGCAGCGCCAGTCGCTCGCCCAGGTGTTCGGGATGCTCGTCGGTGGCGAAGCCCGGCCCGTCCGTGGCGATCTCGAACAGGATGCCACCCGGCTCGCGGAAGTAGAGCGAGCGGAAGTAGAACCGGTCGATCACCGGGGTGACCCCGACCCGGGCCGCGCGCAAGTGCGCCTGCCACTGCTGATGGGCGGCGTCGGTCGGGACGCGAAAGGCGACGTGATGGACGCCGCCGTGACCCGGCCGGGCCGGCGGCAGGCCCGGCGCGGCCACAACCCGCACCTCCGCCCCCGGGCCGCCCGGGCCACAGGCGAACACGGCCTCCTCGGCGCCGTTGGCCCCCGGCGCGTGCCACACCTGGCGGAAGCCCATGATGCCGGTCAGCAGCGCCACCGTCGGCGCCAGCCGCGCCACGACCAGCGTCACCGTCGCCAGCCCGCGGATCTGCTGCTCGGGCGGCACGGGGCTGCCGGCCCACGGTACGCCGGCCGCCACGGTCGCGCTGGTGTCATCGACCAGCAGCAGCCGCTGGCCCTCGGGATCGGTGAAGGTCAGTGTCGACCGGCCGAGCGGGTCCGTGCCCGACGTGGTGGTGACATCGTGATCGCGCAACCAGTCGGCCCACCAGTCCAGTGCCGCGCGTCCGGCCACGCGCAGCCCGGTGGCGGCGATCTCCCCGGCGCCGGCCCGGTAGCGCACGGCCATCGCCCAGTCGAAGAAGGTGACGTCGGCGCCGGCGCTGCCGGCGGCGTCGGCGTAGAACAGGTGATAGGCCGATACGTCGTCCTGATTGACCGTCTTCTTCACCAGCCGCAGCCCCAGAACACGCGTGTAAAAGGCGACGTTGTCGGCAGCATGCGCTGTCACCGCCGTCAGATGGTGCAAACCGCCCAGTTCCAGCGCCATTACTCCTCCCTGCTTCTATAACCGCGCATGGGCGCGCATAGGCGCGAATAGTTGTTTACGTTCATTCCTTCGCGTCTGTTCGCATCCAGTCGCGGTTCCCGTCATCCCTGTCCCAGCGGCGGTTGGCCGGCCGCCTTGAGTGCCGGGTTCACCAGATTCTGGGGCCACTCGCCGCGCAGCACGCGCAGCACCTCATCGGCGCCCTGCCGCACCTGATCGACCAGCGCCTCATTCGAGTAGTTAGCCGTGTGTGGGGTCAGCAGGACGTTGGGCATGGTCAGCAGCGGGTTGTCGGGGGCGGCTGGCTCCTTCTCCACCACGTCCAGGCACGCCCCGCCGATCCAGCCCTCCCGCAGCGCCTGAATCAGCG
>JADLAZ010000101.1 GCA_020849725.1 Chloroflexota bacterium | reverse complement strand
TCTGGAACTGCGCCGTCACCGCCTGCACCGGATAGAAGACCGGCGTCAGGAAGAACCAGGCTTGCAGCAGCACGTCCATGACGACCGTCGTGTCGCGGTACTGGACCGTCAGCGCCGAGACGAACAGCGCCACCGCGACGCAGAAGATCGTCTGAATGACGATGATAACCGGCAGCATCAGCAGCGCGGACGTGAAGGGGATGCCGAACAGCCACATGAGGCCGAACAGCACCGGCAGCGACAGCAAGTAGTTGACCATCGCTGAGAAGACCGCGGCGAGCGGAAAGACCTCGCTCGGGAAGTAGACCTTGTTGATGAGCGCCGCGTTCTGAGTGATGCTGGTCGTGCCGCGCGTGACGCTGGTCGACAGGAACGTCCACGGCAGCAGCGCCGCCAGGATGAACACTGGAAAGCGGGCGATGTTGTTGCGGAACAATACGTCGAAGACGACGGTGAAGACGAGCATCATCAGCAGTGGGTTGAGCAGCGACCACAGGAAGCCGAGCGCCGACCCCTTGTAGCGCACCTTCAGGTCCAGCGCCACGAGATCGACAACCAGGTTCCGATACTGCCAGAGTTGCGCGAGCCGCTGCCGCATCGCCCCACCTTGCGCCGCCGGCGGCCCGCGCCGCCGGCGGGAAGCCTACCAGCCACCCGGGACACCAGCAACCGCGCTCCCGGTGGGCCCGTCCGGCCGGTTATGTCACAGGCCAATCCATTGCATGATATTAAATGCCTGGCCGTAAGCGATGGCCGCCGCTTGAGCGCGGTTGCCGGCCAGTGCGTGTGGGTATAAAGGAGCCATAGCCACCATGGATGCAACGACGGCTGAGGTGACCCGACTGCGCGAAGCGCGCGAGCAGGGTGTGACCTGGCGCCGGTGGGGACCCTACTTGAGCGAGCGCCAGTGGGGCACGGTGCGCGAGGACTACAGCGACGACGGCAACGCCTGGGCCTACTTCGGTCACGATCAGGCCCGCTCGCGCGCCTACCGCTGGGGCGAGGACGGTCTGGCCGGCCTCTCCGACGACCAGCAGCACCTCTGCTTTGCCATCGCGCTGTGGAACGGGCGCGACCCAATCCTCAAGGAGCGACTGTTCGGGCTCACGAACAGTGAGGGCAACCACGGCGAGGACGTCAAGGAGTATTACTACTACCTGGATAGCACGCCGACACACGCGTACATGCGGTACCTCTACAAGTACCCACAGGCGGCCTTTCCGTACGACGATCTGGTCGCGACCAATCGCCAGCGGACACGTGACGAGTTCGAGTACGAACTGCTCGACACCGGCATCTTTGATGACGACCGCTACTTCGACGTCTACGTCGAGTACGCCAAGGCTGATCCCGAGGACATCCTCGCGCGGATCACGGTCGTCAACCGCGGGTCGGAGCCGGCCGACCTTCACCTCCTGCCGACGCTCTGGTTCCGCAACGACTGGTCGTCGTGGATCGCGCGCCCGGCGCCGAAGCCGGCGCTGGCGCGGGTCGCTGGGCCGTCCGGCGCCGGTGTCGTCGAGGCCATCCATGCAACACTGGGCGCCTCATACTTCTACGTCGAGGGCGACGCGCCACTGCTGTTCACCGAGAACGAGACCAACAACGCCCGGCTCTTCCCCGAGTACCCGAACGCCAGCCCGTACGTCAAGGACGGCATCAATGACTTCGTGGTCGGCGGCCAAACGGCCGCGGTCAACCCAGACCAGCGCGGCACCAAGGCGGCGGCGCATGTCCGGCTGACGATCGCTCCCGGCCAGAAGTCGGTCGTGCGGCTGCGGCTTTGCCGACGCGCGCCGGCGGCGTGGCCGGCCGGATCTGCGGCGTTCGACGCGGCCTTTGATGAGACCGTCACGAGTCGACTGCGCGAGGCGGACGCCTTCTACCAGGCGATCACGCCCCCAGGAACGTCGGCCGACGCAGCGGCCGTTATGCGCCAGGCGCTGGCCGGCATGCTCTGGACGAAGCAGTTCTACTACTTCGACGCCGACAGCTGGCTGGATGAGCGGCGAGCGAATCCCCTAACCGCCGGTAGTCGGCCATCGCGCAACTCGGCCTGGTTCCACATGGTCAACCAGGACATCATCTCGATGCCGGACAAGTGGGAGTATCCCTGGTACGCGGCCTGGGACCTGGCCTTCCACGCGCTGGCGCTGTCGGTCGTCGATGTCGACTTCGCCAAGCAGCAGCTGGACCTGATGCTGCGCGGACGCTACCTGCACCCGAACGGCCAGATCCCGGCCTACGAGTGGAACTTCTCCGACGTCAACCCGCCGGTCCACGCCTGGGCGACGCTCTTCCTGCACCGCACCGAGCAGGCGCTCCACGGCGAAGCCGACATGGAGTTCCTCAAACGCGCCTTCAACAAGTTGGCGCTCAATTTCACGTGGTGGGTGAATCAGAAGGATCGCTACGGCAAGAATGTCTTCGAAGGCGGCTTCCTCGGCCTCGACAACATCGGCGTCTTCGACCGCAGCGCACCGCTGCCGACCGGCGGCACGCTGGAGCAGGCCGACGGCACCGCCTGGATGGCGCTGTTCAGTCAGAACATGGTCGAGTTGGCTATCGAACTGGCCGCCGACGACGCGACCTACGACGACATGGCGTTCAAGTTCGTCGAACACTTCATCTGGATCGCGGCCGCGATGAATCGCCCCGGCCAGTACGGCATGTGGGACGAGGAGGACGGCTTCTACTATGACCTCCTGCGCCGGCCCGACGGCAGCGCCGAGCGCCTGAAGGTCCGCTCGCTGGTGGGTCTGCTGCCCCTGTGCGCCACGACTGTAGTTGAGGCGTGGCAGCGCGAACGGGTTCCCGTGGCCATCGCGGCACTGCGCGAGCGGCTCCGCCGCATGCCAGAGCTGCGCGACAGCATGCATCCCGTGGACCCGAACCACCTCGGTGTCGACGGGCGCGGCCTGCTGGCGCTGGTCACCCCGGAGCGGCTGCGCCGCATTCTGGCGCGGATGCTCGACGAGTCAGAGTTCCTCAGCCCATTTGGCATTCGCTCGCTCTCGAAGGTGCATGCCGATGACCCGTATATCATGCGCGTCGGCGGCGAAGAGTACCGTGTCGACTTCTTGCCAGCGGAGTCGAACACGGGCATGTTCGGCGGCAACTCCAACTGGCGTGGGCCGGTCTGGTTCCCGGTCAACGCGCTGCTCATCCGCGCGCTGTTGCAGTTCTATCTCTACTACGGCGATGACTTCCGCGTCGAGTGCCCGACCGGATCGGGCCGCCTCATGACATTGTTTGAGGTAGCGCGCGACCTGAGCGACCGGCTAACGCGCCTATTTCTGCGCGACGAGCACGGCCGGCGGCCGGTCTTCGGCGGGGCGGAGAAGTTCCAGACCGATCCACACTGGCGCGATCACCTGCTCTTCTACGAGTATTTTCACGGCGACAACGGCGCCGGCCTGGGCGCCAGTCACCAGACCGGCTGGACCGGCGTCGTGGCCAAGGGCATCCAACTGTTCGGCCTTCTCGACCCTGAGCGCGCGCTGGCAATGGGTGCGCGGGCAACGGTTCAAACTCCACCGCTGGTCGCGGCGACTGCGACCGCTCCAGTCCACAACACAGCGTCGTGATCAGCACTCCCGGCCGGTCACGGCCGGGAACCCGACCTCGCCGCCAAAGCAAACACCCTCCGCGCCCGGGATGATGGCGCGGAGGGTATTCGCTGGGGGAGATGGGATAAGCGCTGGAGGGACCAAACCGCTCGATCAGGTCCGCCTGGACCCAGAATAGACTGGCCGGGCGGGCAGTGCATCAGCCGGTTGGACAGGGCCGCTATTGTCCTTCCGGCTGACCAGGACACTGTCCGAACGGACACGTCCGACCTCATTGCCAGACTGAACGTGGCGTGTGCGAGAATTGGGCCGGGCGCCCGACGGCACCGGCTGCCGGCGATGCGCGGCCGCTGCGCAGGGAGAGGGACATGCCGAACATCGCGCCCGACCACCTCACCCACCTGATCACCGGTGTCTACCAGGCGGCCGGTGTCGCCGCCAGTGAAGCCGACATCGTCGCGCGCCACATGGTCGGCGCAAACCTCGCCGGCCACGACTCGCACGGCGTTATCTTGCTGCCGACCTACATCGATCGGCTGCGCGCCGGCGATGTCGTCGCGAACGCGCCGTTTGACATCCTCGACGAGACGCCGACGACGGCCCGCATCGACGGCCACTGGGGCTTTGGACAGGTTGTGTCGGAGCGGGCGATGGACCTGGCCATCGCCAAGGCGGGCGCGCTGATGATCTCGGCCGTGACCGTCTTCCGCCAGAACCACGTCGGCCGGGTGGCCGACTACCCACTGATGGCCGCCCGCGCCGGCCTGATCGGCATGATGTTCTGCGACTCGGGGCGCGGCCCCAAGCAGGTCGTGCCCTTCGGCGGGCGCGAGCCGAAGCTCGGCACCAACCCGATCAGCATCGCGCTGCCGAGCGATCTGGAGGCGCCGGTCTTCCTGGATATGGCCACCAGCGCCGCCGCCGCGAACAAGCTGAGGGTCTACCAGAACCGCAACCAACCAGTGCCGGCCGGCTGGATCGTCGACGCGGCCGGCAGCCCGACGACCGACGCGGCTGCCTTCTTCCAGGGCGGCGCGCTGCTGCCGACCGGCGGCAACCAGGGCCACAAGGGCGCCGGCCTGGGCTTCATGGTCGAGGTCTTTGCCGGCATCCTGACCGGCCTGGGCTGGGGCGTCGAGCCGAGCGGCCGGCACAACGACGGTACGCTGATGGTCGTCATCAACCCGGCTGCCTTCCGGCCACCCGACCAGTTCCGTGCCGAGGTCACCGCCTTTGCCCGTGACTACCAGGCGACGCCGCCCGCCGCCGGCTTCGACCGAGTCTACTACCCCGGCGCGATCGAGTGGCACACCGAGCAGATACGCCGCCGCGACGGCATCCCGGTCGACGATGCGACGTGGCGGCAAGTGAGTGTGCTGGCGCGATCGCTCGGCGTCGGGCATCTGGCACATTAGGGACGGCAGGGACATGCCACCGTACCGGCTCTCAGCCTAAAGGCCAAGCCGGCCGAACTGCTCCGGCGGCGCGGTGACCCGCGTCAGATGGGCGCGCAGCAAGTCGCAGAAGCGGCGCTCCAGCGCCACATCGCGCACCGGCTGCTCCTGCGCCGGATCGGCGATCAGGTCGTACAACTCGTGGTGCGGGTCATAGGCGCCGGCCGCGTCGCGGTAGCCGCCGTGGCGGTGCGGCGGCGCGCCCGTTTGGGTGAACGGCGGCCGCCCGCCCTGCGGCACGCGGTAGACCGGGATATTGTACGTGTGGCTGAGGTAGCGGCCCATCTCGGCCTGTGCCAGTTGCTCGCGGGCCATGAAACCGTGGAACTGCGTCGGCATGCTGGTGTAGGCGTACACGACCGTCGACTCTGCGGCCGGGTTGCGGAAATAGACATGGCGTCCGTCGGTCGCGTTGAGGGCCATGCCGAAGTACCCGAAGATGATCGAGTCGTGGATGGCGCTATCGCCCTCCAGCGCCGGCCGCAGGGAGACGCCGTGCAGGTGCGGCGGTCGGGGTGCGTTGAAGTAGTCGAGAAAGGTCGGCATCAGGTCCGTCGTCTGGGTGAGCGCGGACACGCGCGCGCCGGCGCGGCGCGAGCCGGGCAGGTGAACGATCAGCGGGATGCGCGCGATCTCACTGTAGACGGGCATATCGTTCTTCATCCAGTAGCGATGCTCACCAAGCATCGTGCCATGGTCGGTCGACAGCACGACCATCGTGTCACGCCACAGGTCGAGCGCGTCCATCGTGTCCCACAGCTGACCGAGCCAGCGATCGGTCATCGTCAGCAGCGCGGCGTAGCACTTGCGGATATGGTCGATCGCCGCTGGGTCGTCCTCGCACACGCCGTAGTCCGGCCAGTCGTACAGCGGCCCGTCCCAGGTGTCGCCATAGAGATCAAGATACTCCTGGACGACGTAGAACGGCTCGTGCGGATCGAACAGCTCCAGTTGCAGGTACCAGTTGTCGCTGCCGCGGTTGTCGTGCAGCCACTGGGTAGCATGGGCGACGCAGCGCGCGCCGCTGAACTCGCGCTCTTCGCGCTGCGCCAGCCGGTTGAGCGCGTGCTGCGGGCGCTTGGCCAGCCGGCCGATCGACTCGGGCAGTGCCGGCAGATCGACGCGGCTGATCCAGAAGTCATTCTCCTGGCCGCGCTCGAACTGCCAACTGCTGAAGCTGTTGTTGTGGCCCTCGCCACCCAGGTAGAAGTAGTGGTAATGATCGGTGATCAGGTGCGAGAAGACCGGCTGGGCAGTGCGCCGCAGCAGATCGGGCAAGACGTCGTCAAAGGGCTCCAGCGGCCCCCAGCCGCGCTCCAGGAAGTTGTGGCGGCCGGTCATCAACTCGCGCCGCGCCGGCATGCACGGCAGCGACCCGACCCAGTGGTTGTCGAAGACAAGCGACCGCTCGGCCAGTCGGCTGATCTGCGGCGTCAACACCGGATAGCCGTAGGGCCGACCACCGTAGGGGGCCAGGTGATCGGCCCGCAGCGTGTCGAGAATGACGAACAGGACTTTCATCGTTCCTCCTCAGTCGTCCGGCCTCGCCCGCGGCAGCCGGCGCTGCCGGCGCGGCAGCAGCACCGCCATCATCCACATGCGGCGGCTGGAGGGTACCATAGAGTGAGACGGCCTGGACCGTGCCGGGCCGGGAAGGAGAGGGCAATGGACACTCATTCCGTGAAGCGTGAAGCGAACGGCGTGGCCACCGCCGTGGCCGACACGACCAACACCGACAAGATCGCGACGGTCGGCTCGGCCGACAGCGCGCGCGCGACCGTTGAGAAGGCGGTGAGTAGCGCGACGACCCAGGCGACCGAGGCGCTCCAAATGCTCGTCGGCAAGAGTGAGGACCAGGCCGGCAAGGTCGTCGCCGCCGCCGAGCAGGCGGCCGACGCCGGCCTGCACAAGGCCGCCGTCAAAGCCGAAGAGTTGGCCCACACCATCCGCGAGCGCGGCAGCGTCGCCGGTGGCCCGGTCGCCGATGTCGCCGCCGTGGCAGCCGACACGTTCGAGCGCGGCGGCGTCTACCTCAGCGAGACCGATGTGCGCACCCTGATCGATAAGGGCCAGGGCGTGATCGCTCGCAACAAGCAACTGACGATCATCGGTGGCGTGGTGCTGGCGTTCCTGCTGGTGCTGATCGTCATCCGGCTCGTGCGCGGATCAGACGAGTAGGTGCTGGTGGCCGCCGCCAATCATGGTGGTGCGCCGCCAATGATGACGGTCACGCGCGCCACGATGGCGGCCGCCTGCGTCGCGGCCGCCGCTTCAATCTCCGCCAGTTCGGCCGTCAACAGGGCGCGGCGGTCCACATCAGCCAGTCCCAGCAGGTTGACGCGCACGTTCAGCGCGGAGGCGCGGACGGCCGCGTCGGACAGGATCGCGCCAGCGCCGGCATCGCTCGCGACGTTCGGATTGCCGTACTCAGCGACCGTGTCGAGCCAGGGCAGCAGCGCCAGGCATTGCCGCGCCACGCGCAGCGGCGCTTGCGCCGCCACCAGCGTCGCCGTCTGCACCGCCGCCGCGCGTGCGGCGCGCTCCTCGGGTGTGGCGCGCGGCAGCCGTCGCGCCGCCATGTAGGCGTCGAAGGCAGCGGCGTCCTCGGCCATCGCCGCCGTCAACTGCCGGCGCGCGTGGGTCAATTCCGTCAGCGCCGTCTGGACGCGATCCTCAACGGCGGCGAATTTCTCCTGGCCGACGGTGAGGTTGGCGACCATCTCACCCAGCGCCGCCGCCAGCGCGCCGGCCAGCGCCGCGGCGCTGCCGCCACCCGGCGTTGGCGCCGCTGATGCGAGCGCCTCGAGGTAGGGTGTCACCTCTGGTTCCACAGCATCGGCCTCCCCTATTGGCGCATCCGGGCCGTACTGCGCCAGCACCTGCCACTCCAGCACCTGCTCGCGCCGGAAGTCGCTCAGCGACAGCGCGTGCTCGGCTGCCTGCAGCAGACTGTCGAGCGGAGCCAGCCCGACAATCTCGCTGCCGGCAATGGCGACACCGTAGCGCTCCGCCTCGGCGCGCAGCAGCGCCAGCGCCCGGTGCGGCGGCGTCGCGCGCGGGTCGGTCAGGTTCATCGTCACCTGCGCCTGGCCGGCGTCGCGCACGCCGAGCGCCTTGACCGAGCGCAGGCCGCCGCTGCGCTGGCGCACGGCCCGCGCCAGGGCCTCGGCGATCGCCACGTCGTCGGTGCGCAGGTTGACGTTGAAGGCCAGCAGCGGCCGGCGCGCACCGATGGCAACCGCGCCGGCACTGGGGTGCAGGCGCGCCGGGCCGAAGTCCGGCGCGCGGGACGGGTCCGTCTCGATCGCCGCCACCAGCGCCTCGTATTGACCGCGCCGCACCTCGGCCAGGTCGCGCCGCTCCGGCCGCGTCGCGGCCGCCTCGTACAGGTAGACAGGAATGCCAAGCTCAGCGGCGACGCGCGCACCCAGCGCGCGGGCCAGCTCGATGCACGCCTCCAGTCGCGTGCCGGCGAGCGGCACAAACGGCACGACGTCAGCCGCGCCGATGCGGGGATGGACGCCCGCGTGCTGACGCAAATCGATCGTGTCGCGCGCCGCCTGGATGCCCCGAAATGCGGCCTCGGCCACCGCCGCGCCCGACCCGACCAGGGTCACGACCGAGCGGTGATGGTCCGGGTTCAGGCTGTAGTCGAGGACGCGCACGCCGGCAACGGCCGCCATCGCTGCCACGATGCGTTCGACGACGGTCGCGGAACGCCCCTCGCTGAAATTCGGAATGCACTCGATTAAACCAGGCATCGCGCTGACCCTCATGACCAGGCGCCGTCCCGTCCCTGCTGGCTTGGCGCTCGTGCGCGCACCGAACGGCGCTTGTCGACCCCATCTTGCCGCTGCTATGGTGTCGGCCGCAAGAGGAGACCGGCCATGCGCTGCGACCGGTGCGGTGCAGTTCAGGACAACGGCAGCGGCTACTGCGGCGTCTGCGCCGCGCCGCTGGGCCGCATCGGGCGACCAGTCGTGGCCGCGGCGCCGGCAGCGCCGCTCCGCGCGGCGCGCCGCACGCGCTGGCTGACGGCGATCACCCTGGCGGCAGTAGCTCTCCTCGTCGCGACCTGCGCGATCCTGACCGCGATGGCCTGGGGGCTGTCATCGGTCATTCGATGGGCCTGATCGCCAGCACGGCCGTGCCGGCGGTCATCACCGTCGATGTGGGGCGGCGCCGGCGGCTGCTCGATCTGCGCGCCGGCACTTCTCCCCGTGAGGATGGTCTACCCTATCGGACCCGAACGAATTTTTGGAAGCAATGGCAACTCGGTCCGACCAGCTTCGCGCTGACGCGCGCCGTGTACGTCACCTCGCCCAGGTAGAGATCACCGACCGAGTCGACCCGGATGCCGTGCGGCGCGGCGCAGTTGCCGCTCGCCTCCGGCGAACCGCTGTCGCCCCAGGCGCTGAGCACGGCGCCAGCGGCATCGCGCACCGTCACGCGCGCGCCCAGGCCGTGGCCGCTCGTTCCCTCGCTCCAGCCCAGTTCGGCCACGTAAAAGGCGCCATCCGGGCCGAGATGCACCTCGTCCGGCTGGCGCACGTTGCGCCACTCGCGGATGTACTCACCGGCCGGCGTGAATACCTGCACGCGGTTGTTGGCGCGGTCGCCGACATAGACCGCGCCGTCGGGCGCGACGCAGATGCCGTGGACGAGCCGGAACTGGCCCGGCCCACGCCCAGCCGCGCCCCAGGAGTGCAGGAGCCGGCCATCGGCCGAGAAGTGATGGACCTTGCAGTTCTGATAGCCATCGGTGACGTAGAGGCTGCCATCCGGCGCGACGGCGAGATTGGTCGGGCTGTTGAACGCCCCACCGCCAACGATCGTGTCCAGGCTGCCCGTAAAGCCGGTGTCGGCCGGCTGTCCGGGCGTGCCGATGACAAACTTGGGCTGGCCGTCGGGCGACCAGGCGCGGACGGTATGGTCGCCGTTGTCGACGGTGTAGATTGTGCCGTCCGGCCCAATTTGCAGGCCATGCGGCGAGGTGAACGCGCCCTCGCCCCAGGCGTCGATGAAGCGGCCGTCGCGCTCGAAGATCACGATCGGATGCACGCCACGGTTGAAGACGAACACCCGGTCCTGATCATCGACGACAATGCCGACGACATCGACAAAGCTCCAGCCGGCCGGTAACTGACCCCAGCGGTCGTCTACCTCGTAGATGTACTCCCCGGTCCCATGCCGTGTCGCCATGCCCGTGCCCCCTTCAACGCGCCGGCGCCGCCGGCCATGGTCGCCAACAGTCGCAGCATACACGAGCGCGCCGCACGCGGCGCTTGTTCGGCGTGGCGCCGCGTGCTAGGCTGGCGCCGGCAGCCGGGCAGTCAGCCGAGCAGCGACGCGGGAGGGGCGGCATGGCCTTCGTCACAGGCCGGATGGCGATCGCCTACGATGTGCTGGCGCCGGATGGGTCGGAGATCCGGCTGCTGGCGGCGACGACGTGCGCCAGCATGGTGCACTGCACGCTCCCGCCGGGCAGCGTCTCACGCGCCGTGGCGCATCGAACCGTCGAGGAGATCTGGCACGTCATCGATGGTGTGGGTGAGGTCTGGCGGGCGCTGGATGGCGTGGAGTCGATCATCGCCGTCGCGCCGGGCACATCGCTGACCATCCCCATCGGCGCTCACTTCCAGTTTCGCAACCCCGGCTCGGCGCCGCTGCGGATCATCATCGCCACTATGCCGCCCTGGCCCGGTCATGACGAGGCGGTCCGCGTCGCCGATCACTGGCCCGTGGCTTCAATCGTCAGCCCGCTAGCATGAGGAGGGAGCGCCATGGCCGAGACGATCTACGGGAGTGGGGACTATCGATTTCAGGTCGTGCCGGACTGGGGCCGCGGCCCGGACGGAGTGCCGGCGCTCGGATTGGTGTCGATGGTTGCCTGCGATGCCCAGGACCGCGTGTTCGTCTTCCAGCGCGCGCCGGAGCCGGTCATGCTGGTGTTCTCGCCCGAAGGCCGGCTGCTCCAGCGCTGGGGCGAGGGCGCGTTCAAGCACCCGCACGGCGTCTGGATCGGCCCCGATCAGACGGCCTACTGCACCGATCGCGACACCCACTCGGTGACACAGTGGACGCTCGACGGACGGCTGCTGCGCACCTGGGGCACACCCAACCAGCCTGGCGCGCCCGGAGAGCCGTTCAATGAGCCGACGCGCGCCTTCGTGGCCGGGTCCGGTGATTTGTTCGTCTCCGACGGCTACGGCCAGCACCGCGTCCACCGCTTCGCCGCCGACGGCACGCTGCTGCGCTCGTGGGGCGAGCCAGGGACGGGACCCAGCCAGTTCGGCTGGCCGGTTCACAGCGTGTGGGTCGATCGCCGCGGGCGGGTGCTGATTGTCGACCGGCAGAACGGGCGCGTCCAGCATTTCTCGGCCGACGGCGAGTACACCGGCGAGTGGGGCGAGCTGCTCGCTCCAAACGACCTGTACATCACGCCCGACGACACCGTCTACCTGATTGAGGGTGGCCGCCGCATCACGATCATGACCCTGGACGCCCAGGTCCTCAGCCAGTGGGGCGAGCAGGGCGACGGTCAGGGTCAGTTCTCAGCCAGCCCGCACAGCGGCTGGGTCGACTCGCGCGGCGACCTCTACGTCGGCGAAGTGACGGCGCATAACCGGTTCCAGAAGTTCAGAAGAATCTGACCGGGCGGCAGTTCGAGCTAGCCACCGACGGCGCGCAATGGCCAAGTGATCCAAAATCGCGCCTGGTTGGTTAAGTAATCAGACACCCGGCATCGGTGAGAACGGGGCACTCACTGGCGCCGGGTGTTGCTTTGTCTCTTCGGTGGCTCGCCGGCGCCCGCGCGCATGGCTTGGCACGCTGCTTGCTATGGACGACTGCGGTGAGCCACGCCGCCCGGCAGCGCCACCGCCCCGCTGACCCGGCACTCGACCGGGCCACATCAGCCTCAAGCCTTCCCCCATCCTCCCTCCATCAAGAGCCGGCCGGGGCTACTCAGCCGGCTCTCCGCACGCCCGCGTGCTGGCTAGACACAACCGAGCCGGTGGCTGGGCGTCATGTGGATGGGTTTCTTGCTGCCAACGCCTGGAGGCATGCGTGGTCGACTGGGTGGTATCCGACTGGATGAGTGAGTGGCCGCTGGTCGTCGCCGGGATCGCCCTGCTCCTCCTGCTGATCGGGTTGACGCTGCCGCGCGCCTTGCGACGCACCGGGTCGGCGGTCGCCGCGGGTGCCGAGTCGCCCACTAGCATGCGTGAGCCGGTTAGCGGGTTAACTGCCGCCGCACGACCGCCTCGTTGAGCGCGACGCCCAGCCCCGGCCCGGTCGGCGGCGTGAGATAGCCGCTCTCGAACCGGATCGGCTCGACGAAGATCTCGCTGTGCAGGTCGTTGACGTTCCACTCCTGGATCAGGAAGTTGGGTGAGCACGTGCCCAGTTGGACCGCCGCCGCGGCCGCGATCGGCCCCTGGTACATGTGCGGCGCAATCATCGCGTAGTGCGCCTCGGCGATGGCGGCGATCTTCTTCGACTCCAGAATGCCGCCGCACTGGCCGACGTCCAACTGAATGATCTGGGCGGCCTGCTGCTCGATCAGCCGGGCAAACTCGTACTTCGTCGCCAGTCGCTCACCGGCGGCGATGGGGATGCTGGTGTGGGCGGCCACGCGCGCCATCTCCTCAATGTTCTCCGGTGGCACCGGCTCCTCGAACCACATCGGATGGAACTCCTCGAGGATCTTCGCCGCCCGGATCGCGCCCGCGGTGCTGAACTGGCCGTGCGTGCCGATGCCGATCTCCAGCTCGTCGCCGACCGCCTCGCGGATGCTCTGAAAAATCTTCGCCGCGTGGCGCAGCGTCTTGAGTGGAAAGTCCCGCGGCAGCGGAAACAGCGGCATGAACGGGTCGATCTTGCAGGCCGAGTTGCCCTCGGCAACGAGTTGCCGGGCGACGTCGCCGGCCTTGGCCGGGTTCTCCCAGATGCCCTCAGCCGGCATGTAGGCGTAGGCGCGCAGCTTCTCGTGGTACCGGCCACCGAGCAGGTTGTAGATCGGCTGGTTGGTCGCCTTACCGATGATGTCCCACAGCGCCATTTCAATCGCTGACAGCGCCGGCGTCGAGTCCATGCCAGGGTGGCGGTAGTCGTGCCGCGCCGCGAACATGCGCTGCCAGATCAGCTCGACATTGAACGGGTTCTCGCCGATGACGAACTGCTCGGCCAGCTCGGTGAGCAGCGCAATCTGCGAGGTCAAATTGCTGGCATGGCCGGTGACGCGCTCACCCAGGCCGACGATGCCCTCATCGGTCAGCAGCTTGATGAACAGCCACTTGCTGCCACCGCGATAGGGCTGGATGTTGTCGAGCAAAATCGTCTCGATGCCGGTGACTTTCATGCCCCCTCCTCGGCTGCATTTCCCGACCGCAGTGGCATCCGGCTCCATGGCGCCGTGACGCCTTCTACCTATCCCAGAGGCCTGCCGCGCATGATACACCCACTGATTATATCTGGGCGCGTCGTACTCAGGACGCGATGCGCTCGGCTGTCGTTGCGCCCCGGCCGGCGCGCCGCTATCCTGGTCCGGCGACAGGAGAGGAGTGGCGTGGTGTATCGAGTAGCGATTGTTGGAGCGCGGCGCGGCCTGCACCACGCGCGCGGCTACGACCGCCTGGGGGAGCGCGCCCGCCTCGTCGCCGTCGCGGACCTGGATGAGGCGCGGCGAGCAGAGGCGCGTGAGACGCTGGGTGTGCCGGCCTATGCCGACTGGCAGGCGATGCTAGCGCGCGAGCAGCCGGACATCCTCCACGCCGTCACGACGCCGCTCGTCCCGCGCGCGGGCTGGGTCGGGCCGGCGGCGGCGGCTGGGGTGCGTCTGCTGGTCATCGAGAAGCCGCTGGCGTTGACGCCGGGTGAGGGTGCGGCGCTGGCTGCCGCGGCCCGGCAGACACGGATGCGCATCGTCGTCAACCAGCAGCGCCGCTACATGCCGTTCGCCGACGTGCTGCTCCGGCTACTGACGCCTGACGGGCTGGGCGCGGTCCACTTCGTGCGCGCCAGCACGATGGGCAAGGCGATGGATCTCGGCCCGCACCTGCTCGACCTGGGCCTGCTGGCACTCGGCGACGACGACCTCACCCGCGTCTGGGCGACGGCCGACGGCGTTGAGGACAATCCAGAGTACCCCGGTCCGCGCCGGTTGTTCGCCGGCTACGGCGCGGCCGGTGGCGCCCGCCTGCTGGTCGAGGCCGCGCCAGAGGGCGTTCCGCCGCTCGGCACGCGCGACTTCGCCGCCGTCTACCCGGACTTCATGCCTGGCTACGGCCCGCACCGCTGCAACCTGGATATCTGGGCCGAGCGCGGGCGATTCTGGTGGCGCGAGTACGGCAGTTGGGGCTATGAGCTGGCCGATGGTCGGACCGGGCGGGTGGCAACCGCCTTCAAGCGCGACGACCTGCCGGCTCAGCAGGCGTTCACCGCCGCATTGCTCGACTGGCTCGACGGCGGGCCGCCACATCGCAACCGGCTGGCGACCGCCTGGCGTGGCTTCGCCGCGCTGCTGGCCGCCGGCGCAGCCGCCCACGCCGGTCGGCCGCTCGACCTGCCGCCCGCCGCCCTCGATCGGCCATTGCCGGTGACCGATGCCGAGTGGGCGACCGTGCTGGACTGGCTGCGGACGCCGCGCGCCGGCGAGCATGCATCCAATGACTGACCCAACGCCGGCCGGGTTGAACGGTGTCGGCTGCCAGACCTTTACCTGGCAGATGCTCGGTCCCGCCTGGGCCGGCACGACGACCGACATTCTCGATGCCGTCGCGGCGGCCGGCGATGCCGGCCTGGAGTTGACGCTGGCGATCGCCGGCGAGTTTCGCGACGACCCGGTCGCGCTCCGGGCCGCCTGCGCCGCGCGCGGCCTGACGCTGACGACGTTGGCCTTTTCGACACCGACCGGCTTCACCGACCCGGCCCACGCGGCGGCGGAGCTGGCGGCGGGCGAGGCGGCGGTAGCCTGGGCGGTGGCCGCCGGCTGCGCGACCTTCGGCCTGGGCGGTGCGGCGCTGCCCGACGGTGGCGACCGCGTCACGGCGCTGCGCCAGGCGGCGACAGTCTACAATGCGCTCGCCGAGATGGCGGGTGCGGCCGGGCTGGTAGCACACCTCCACCCAAGCTCGCACCACGGCTCAGTCATCGCCACCGAGGCCGAGTACGAGGCGATCCTGGCGCGAACCGACCCACGACTGGTCCGGTTCGGCCCCGACACGGGCCACCTCCTGCGCGGCGGCATCGACCCGGTTGCCTTTCTCAAGCGTCACCTGGCGCGGGTCGTCCATGTCCACCTCAAGGATGTCGACGCGGCTGGCGCCTGGGCGCTGCTGGGCCAAGGCATCTGCCCGATCGGCGGCGTACTCGACCTGCTGCGCGCCACCGACTACCGTGGCTGGGTGATGCTCGAAGAGGAGGCTGACGCCGCCCGAGCTGGCCCCGCTGCTGCTGTCGCCCGCAATCGCGCCTGGCTCCGGGCAACGTTTGGCTGGTAATGCCGCCCGACACCACAACCGCCGCGATCGCGCTAGCGCACGCTGCCGTGCGCCGTCGGCCGCCAGCGATCGAGTACGACACCGCGCCGCACGACGACCAGTTCCGTCGCCAGGTTGGCGACCGGGCACGAGTGCACCGGCACGATCTCCAGTTGCTGGCCGATGGCGAGGTCTGGTCCGGCCGGGTCCAGGCGCAGCCAGCCATGCTCCTCGGACAGGCCAGCCAGCGTCACCGCCGGCTGCCCCAGCACGATGCCGTGGCTGGCCGCCGTCGCCGCGCCGTGGACACCGCGGTCCGCGGAGAAGACCTTGGAGCCGGCGTCGATGACCGCCCGCTCGCGCGCGCCGTGGCTGACGACCGTCGCCAGCACTCGCAATGCGCAGTCGTCCACCGTCGCCACGCCCAGCCAGACCTGCATCGCATCATAGAACACGTAGTTGCCCGGCCGCAGCTCGGTGACGCCGGCCACGCCAGCGGCAGCGACCGCGCCGGGAGTCGAGCCGACGCTGACGCGCGGGCAGGGCAGGCCGGCGGCCTCGATCAGGTGGGCCGTCGCGATCAGGCGCTCCACCGCGGCGCGTGTGACCGCGGCGCGCTCGGTTGGGTCCGTCACGCTGTAGGCGCCGCCCTCGTGCGCGCAGACGCCACCGAAGCGCAGACCGGGCGCGGCGGCCACGGCGCGTGCCAGCGCCAGCGCTGGTTCACCTGGTGCAACGCCGACCCGACCCAAGCCGGTGTCCACCTTGACCAGCACCTCGAGCGGGCGCGCCTCGGGCGCAAAGGCCGCCGACAGCGCCGCCACACCGGTCGGGCTGTCGGCGATTGCCGACAGGGTCACCCCCGGCCGCCGCGCCAGCGCTGCGAGCCGCCACGCCTTGACGGCCGTGACAATCGGAAAGCAGACGAACAGGTCGAGGATGCCGGCATCGGCCATTGCCTCGGCCTCGCTCACCTTGGCGCAGGCCAGGCCGACCGCGCCGGCCGCAAGCTGGCGACGCGCGATGTCCGGCGACTGGTGCGTCTTCATGTGCGGTCGCAGCGCGATGCCGGCGCGCTCGGCCACGGCGGCCATGGCGGCGATGTTCCGGTCCAACGCATCGAGGTCGACCAGTACGCTCGGCGTGTCCAGGTCCGCTACGCGCTCCATGTGACGCTCCTGGTGAGCCGCCGGTCCGGCGCTGGCGCTCAGTCCGCCGCGGCGGCGACGGCGTTGCTGAACAGGGTCATATAGGGCCGCGCCGCCCAGGCCTTGCTCCGCAGCGCCCGATTGGTCAGCAGCACGCAGGTCAGGTCGAGGTGTGGGTCAGCCCAGACCATCGTCCCGGTCGCGCCGCCATGCCCGTAGGTAGCCGCCGACGTCAGGTCACCGCTGCGACTGCCGCGCTTGGCGCCTTTGACCTCCCAGCCCAGGCCCCAGGCCACCCGCGGCCGGACCACGTCCGGCGGGACGCCATCGCGCAGCTCCGGAGCAAGGTCGGGCGGCGCGTCGGGTGGCTCAGCTTGAATGCTGGTCATCTCCCGCACCGTGGCAGCGGCCAGCAGGCGCGGCACGGCCGCACCGGGCGACACACCCAGCCGCTGGCGCCCCCCGGCCGCCGGCAGGAAGAGATCGACGAAGCGCGCCAGGTCGCGCGGCGTGCTGAACAGGCCGCCCCAGGGGATGCCCAGGCTCCGGTAATAGGCCGAGTTGGTCATCTCGTAGTCCTGACCCTCCTGGCCAGTGTCCAGCACCCGGGCGATGCGATCGTCCCAGGCCGGCGGTGGCCGAAGCGCGGAGTCGACCATGCCGAGCGGCGCCAGGACCGCCTCCTGGACGAAGCCATGGTAGCACCCGACCGCCGGTGTCTCGACCCGCTCCTTGAGCGTGCCGGCCAGCGCCCGGCCGACGCACTCGGCCGCCAGCAGGATGCCGGGATTGCTGTAGTAGTGGGCGGCGCCCGGCACGAACAGCACCGGCTGGCGGCCGAAGGAGCGCACGAAATCCTCCAGCGGCCGGTGCGCCTGGCGGAGCGCCAGATTATCCGCCGAGAAGCCGGGCAGCCCGGAGCAGTGGGACAGCACGTGGCGCAGCGTAACAGCACGCCGGTCGAACGCGGTGGCCGGCGCGTCGAGGAACTCGGGCAGCAGGCGGCCCAACGCCTCGTCCAGGGCGAGGCACCCCCGCTCGACCAGCAGCAGCACGGCCGTGGCGGTGAACGGCTTGGTCACCGAGGCCAGGCCCCAGATGGTGTCAGATGTCGCTGGCCGCTGGCGCGCCGGGTCAGCCAGGCCCAGGTACGCCTCACCGGCGACTCGGCCGCCGCGCGCCACCAGCACCGCCGCGCCGGGCACGACACCCGCCGTGACCCACTCGTCCAGGAGCGTGAACGCCCGTCGCAGGCGATCGGGATGGAGTCCCGCATCGCGCGCCTCGTCCAGCAGCAGGCCCTGCTCTGCCATCGTGTATCTCCTTCCTTGTTGCGACCCGGCGACCCGGCATCGCAGCCGCGCATGGCGTGCCAAGATAGACCATTCGGAAGCATACCGCCACGCATCGCTGGAACTCTAGCGCTCACCATGGCGTCAGTATAGTAGGTGGCCGGAATGGTCCGGTTCCGCACCCTGCCACGAGAAGGAGACCTGCATGAATCGCCTGATGACCATTGCTGGCGCCGCCGGGCTGGCTTGCTTGTTGCTGGCAGGCGCGATCTTTGCCCTTCTGACCCCGCTGAGTGGACGCGTGCCGGCCTCGGTGGTTGACGCCCAGACACCGGCTGGCTCCGAGCCAGCCATCGTCGTCGTGACTGAGGGCAGCGCCTCGGCCCAGCCCGACCAGGCCGTCGTCAGCGTCGGCGTCCAGGTGACCCAGCCGACAGCCACCGCCGCGCTGGCCGAGTCCAATGCCAAGACAGAAGCCGTCCTGGCCAAGTTGGCCGAACTGGGCGTGCCGCGCGCCAACATCCAGACGTCCGGCATCAGTCTGTTCCCGGTGCAAGACGCGCCGACACGGCCCGGCGCCGAGCCGCCCGTCGTCGGCTTTCGCGCCAGCAACAACGTCACCGTCCTGCTGACCGATCTGAGCCGGGTCGGCGCCATTCTCGACGCGGTCGTCGGCGCCGGCGCCAACCAGCTCCAGGGGGTGCGCTTCACGATCGCCGACCCTAGCGCCCTGCAGCGGCAAGCGATGGACGAGGCGGTCAAGAAGTCCCGGTCCCAGGCCGATGCCATCGCCGCCGGCCTGGGCCTGAAGGCCGGTCGCGTCCTGG
>JADLAZ010000100.1 GCA_020849725.1 Chloroflexota bacterium | reverse complement strand
TCGACCATGCCGATGCGGTCGGCCTCGCCATCCAGCGCCAGGCCGAGCGCCGAGTGGGATTCGGCGACGACGCGGCCGAGTTGCGTCAAGTTCACCGCCACCGGCTCCGGGCCGCGCAGGCCCGGAAAGGCCGGGTGGGGCTGGCCGTTGATCTCGCCGACGCGCGTCGAGCCACCGGCCCGCAGCGTCGGGAACTGCCCCCCGCCGGCGCCGGGCCTCGCGTCGGCCACGATCGTCAGGTCGGCGCCCCGGATCGCCTCCAGATCGACCAGCGCGGCCAGGCGATCGTGGTAGTCCGGCACGATGTTTAGCCGCTCCAGTCGGCCGGACACCTCGGCCTCGCGCAGCGGCAGCGGCGCCGGCAGCGCGCCAGCCGCCTCCCAGCGCGCGATGGCGGCCTCGATCGCCGCGACATCCGCGGCGTCGGCGGCGCTGCCGGCAGCCGTCTTGACTTTGACGCCGTTGAAGGCGGCCGGATTGTGGCTGGCGGTGATGACGACGCCTCCAGCCGCCCGGCGCCGGGTGATGGCGTAGGCGAGTGCCGGCGTCGGCGTCGGTCGGTCGGCCATCAGCACCCGCAGCCCACGACCGGTCAGCACCTCGGCCACCGCCTGGGCGAAGCGATCTGAGGCGAAGCGCGTGTCGTAGCCGACGACGATCGCCGCATTCTCCCCGGCCGCGCCCAGCACATCGGCGATGCCGTGCGCCACCAGCCGCACGCTGGCGAAGGTGAAATCGTCGGCGATGATCGCCCGCCAGCCGTCGGTGCCGAAGTGAATGCTGCTCACACCCCGCTCCTCACGCGGCCGGCCCGCCCGGCGGCGACATTGTACCGGGAGCTGTGAGGGTGCTGGGTCCAGGACGGATGGAACGGCAGCCCCCGCGACGGCTACCGCTGGGCGCGTGGTTGCCGGCGGGGCGGTCGGTCGGCCAGCGTACCGGCGCTATGGGGCGGCTGGACCGGCCAGTTGGTGCGCAAGCCAGCCACGGCTCGCCGCACTGGCGGCAGCCGCAACGCCAGCAGCAGCACCACGGCCGTCGCGAACGCCAGCGGCAGCCGGATATCACTCTTCACCAGCCACAGGTAATGGACGACGGCGAGCGGCGCGGCGACGTAGACGAGACGGTGCAGCCGCTTCCAGCGCCGGCCCAGCCGGCGCTGCCAGCCACGGGTGGAGGTCAGCGCCAGCGGCACGAGCAGCAGGAACGCGCTGAAGCCAGCGACGACGAAGCGCTTCTCTTCTATCGTCTGCCAGATCAGCGCCAGGTCGAGGCCATAGTCGATAACGGCGAAGATGGTCAGGTGCATGGCGGCATAGAGTGCGGCGTACAGGCCCAGCGGCCGGCGCAGCGCCAGCAGCCGCTTCCAGCCGGTGAGCGTGGCCACCGGTGTGCAGGCCAGCGACAGCACCAGCAGCACCAGCGCCGGGTAGCCGGTGCGCTGCGTCGCTGCCTGGATCGGGTTGGCGGTCAGGTCGTTGGCCGCCCAGTCCAGCAGCAGTGCCGCCAGTGGCAGCAGTGCGCCGGCATGCGCGGCCACCTGCAGGCCCGGCCCGACCAGCCAGGTGGTCAGCCGCCGCGTCGTGCGCGGCGCGCGGGTCTCAGCGGCCATAGTGGGTCATTAGTAGTTGGCCCGCAGGTCCATGCCGGCGTAGAGCGCCGCCACCTGCTCGGCGTAGCCGTTGAACGGCAGGGTCGGGCGACGGCTCGTCTCGCCAATCCGGCGCTCGGTCGACTGTGACCAGCGCGGGTGGGGCACGGCCGGGTTGACGTTGGCGTAGAAGCCGTACTCGTTGCCGGCCGCCGCCATCCACAGCGAGGTCGGTGGCTCGGCCACCAGATCGAGCTTGACGATCGACTTGATGCTCTTGAAGCCATACTTCCACGGCACGACCAGCCGCACCGGCGCGCCGTTCTGCGGCAGCAGCGGCTGGCCGTACAGGCCGGTGCCGAGCAGCGTCAGCGGGTGTCGCGCCTCGTCGAGTCGCAGCCCCTCGACGTAGGGCCAGGTGTACCAGGCCGATCGCTGGCCGGGCATTCGCTGCGGGTCATGGAGCGTCTCGAAGCGGACATAGGCGGCGCTGCCCTGCGGCTCGACCTCGTCCAGCAGTTTGCCCAGCGACAGCCCGAGCCAGGGGATAACCATCGACCAACCCTCGACGCAGCGCAGCCGGTAGATCCGCTCCTCCTGGCCGAAGCGGGTGATCAGGTCCTCGATGCCGTAGGTGCGCGGCCGGTTGACCAGCCCGCCGACCGTCAGTGTCCAAGGGGTGACCGCGAAGTCCTTGGCCAGCCCGGCGACGGCGTCCTTGTCGGTCGAGAACTCGTAGAAGTTGTTGTAGGTGGTGATGGCGTCAAAGCCCGTCAGCGGGCTGCCCAGCTCGTCGGCGGTCGCCGCTGTCGCACCGGGCGGCGGCGTGGGCAGGGCCGGCGCGGCTGGGCGCAGCAGACCGCAGCCGGCTGCGACCGCACCCAGCGCCGCCACACCGGCCGCCTGCATGAACTGGCGGCGCGAGCGATAGACCGCCTCCGGCGTGATCTCTGATGACGGTATCCGCGACATGGCGCTGCTCCCACGCTGGCTCGGTCGTTTCTATCTGCTGCTACAGTCTACGATACGGCGCCGGCGTTACAGTCTCGACCGCGCCGGCCGCGCGCCATCTGACCTGCATACGTGCCGGCGAGCCTGGTGGCGCATTGGGGTCGCCGACGCGAGGCGGCCGGTGGACCGCATCACACCTCGTCGGTGGCGACGCGCGCCCGCCAGTCAGTCAGGATGTCGGCGGCCGTCTGGTCGAGCGGCCGCACCGGTCGCCAGCCGGTCGCGCTCTGGAAGGCGCGCGTGTCGGCCAGCA
Source organism: Chloroflexota bacterium (assembly GCA_020849725.1). Next base: position 5,139 of record JADLAZ010000100.1, on the reverse strand, counting down.
GCAGCGGGATATCGACCGGGCGCAGCCGGGCCGGGTCGACCTCGACCGCGATCGGCACGCGCGCGTGCGCCAGCAGCAGATCGAGCACGGCCCGGACCGAGCGGGCCTCACCGCTGCCGACGTTGTAGACCGCGCCCGGCCGGCCGTGAGCGATCGCGGCCAGGTAGGCGTGGGCGACATCGCGCACGTCGAGGAAGTCGCGGCGGGCAGCCAGGTTGCCAACCAACAGCCGCGGCGGCTGGTGGCCAGCCTCGATGCGGGCGATCTGGCGGGCGAAGTCCGGCAGCGCGAAGCCAGGTCGCTGGCCCGGCCCGATGTGATTGAACAGCCGCAGCGCGATGACTCGCTGACCGTAGAGCCGGTGGTGCTGCTGGCCGAGCGCCTCCTGGGCCATCTTGCTGACGGCATAGGGGCTGAGCGGGCGTGGCGCGCAGGTCTCGGCCAGTGGGGCGTGGGCGCGGGCGCTGTCGCCATACATCTCGGCCGAGCCGGCGATGACGATCGTCGGGTCCAGGCCGGCGGCGCGACAGCCGTCCAGCAGGTGCAGCAGCGGCAATGTGTTCGCTGTCAGCGTCTCGGCCGGCGCCGCCAGCGAGCGCGCGACCGACGCCTGCCCGGCCAGATGCACGATCGCGTCGGGACGGGTTGTCGCGACTAGCTCGGCGGTCGCCGCCGGCTCACGTAGATCGAGCCGGTGCTGGCGCGCGGCCGCCGGCAGCGCCGGCGCGGGTCGCCGCGTGACGGCGTCGACTGCCCAGCCCGTCGCGACCAGTAGCCGGCAGAGATGCAGGCCGGCGAACCCACCGGCCCCGGTCACCAGCACCCGCATGGCGGCTCCGTGTCGCGCCTACTTGTGCAGCGTCCAGCGCGTCATGAAAATGGCCGCCAGCGCCGCCAGCACGATCATGGTGACCAGTACCAGGAACCCGATCACGGCCAGCGACACGCGCGTCTCCTCGGCGGGCAGCGGGGGCGAGGACAGGGGGCAGGGCGATGGCCCCGACACAGGATTATAGCAGTGGCCAGCCGACTGGCGACCGCTCACTCGCCACGGCTGTGCATGCGGGTGGGCAGGTGCCGACGCCGACCGCACTGGCCGACCTGATGGCCGGCTGGGCCGTGCGCGACGAGGCGGCCGTCGTGCTCGACCCGGCCTGTGGCGCGGGTGGGCTGCTGGCGCGCACCGCTGCCTGGCGCGCCGATCGCAGTGGCGCGCTACCGGCGTTGCTCGGCGTGGAGGCTGATCCCCAGCTCGCGGCGCTGGCCCGGCGGGCGCTGGCGGCCACCGGCGCCCGCATCATCGACGCCGACTTTCTGGCGTTGCCGCCCGCGCCGCCCGCCGCGACGCTGGCCGTCGTCGCCAACCCGCCCTTCGTGCGTCACGAGCGGCTGGCCGGTGACGGCGCCGCCCGCTGGGCCATGGCTGCGCGCGGCGGTCTCGATGGCCGCGCCGATCTGCACGCCTACTTCTGGCCGGCGCTGGCGGCGTGGCTGGCCCCCGGCGAGCGCGCGGCGGTCGTTACGCCGGCCAGCTGGTTGGAGGCTGACTACGGCGCGGCCGTGCGCCGCTTCCTACTCGACCACTTCGCGCTGGACGCCATCGTCGAGCCGGCTGGCGAGCGTTGGTTTCCGGAGGTTGGCGTCCACGCCGTGCTGGTGCTGGCTCGCCGCTGTGGTCCGGGCGTGACGACTGGCGCGCCGGTGCGGTTGGTTCGCTTGCGTAGGCGGTTGACGGACGTGCTGGGCGTGCCTGGTCCCGACCGCTCGGTGGCGGTGGCTGGCCTGGTCGCCCGCCTCGATGCGCTTGCCACCGATGAGGAGACGGCCACCTGGCAGGCGCGGCTCATCGCGCCGGTGCGGTTGGGGGCAGGGGCGCGACCGGGGGCGGGCGGCCGGCGAGCTGTGCCGCCGCCCACCCGCCGACTCCCGGCTGCTCCCGCGGACACCACTCGCCTCCTGTCGTGGTCGGCCTGGCTGCGCGCGCCGGCCTGCCTGACGGCGCTGCTCGCCCGCACCGCTGACCGGTGGACGTCGCTGGGCGGGCTGGCGCGCGTGCGCTACCCACTCAAGACTGGCGCCGATGGCTTCTTCTATCTGTCGGCTGCCACTGCCGCCGCCTGGGAGATCGAGCCGGAGTGTCTGCGGCCGGTGGTGCGATCGCCACGCCAGTTGACTGGACTGACGATCGCGCTGGCGGCCCTGCCCTGGCACGTGCTGCTGCTGCCGGCGGTGACCCCGGCGGCGCTGCCGCCCGGCGCGCGCCGCTACGTCACCGCCGGTATCGCGGCCGGGCTCGATCACCGGCCGACCTGTGCCACGCGCCGGCCCTGGTACGCGCTACCGGTCCTGCCGCCGGCGCCGCTGCTGTGGCCGCGCTTCATCCACGCCCGGCACGCCGTCTGGCTTAACCCCGAGGGAGCGGTCGAGAACCAGACCTTCTACGGGCTGCTGCCCGAGCCGGCGCTCGCGCCCGCGCTGGCGGCCGTACTCAACAGCAGCCTCGGCGCGCTGGTGATGGAAGTCTGTGGGCGCGGCAGCCTGGGCGACGGCGCGCTGCAGTACGCGGTGAGCCAGGCGGCGGCCGTGCCCGTACCGGACCTCCGCGCTGCCGACCCGCACTCGCGGGCGGCGCTGGCCGAGGCGCTGCGAGCCGTCGCCAGTGCGACCGACTGGGCGCCGCTGGCCGGGCCGGGCGCCAGTGACGCGCGCGGCGCACTCGACGACCGCGTGCTGGCGCTGCTCGGCATCGCCGATGACGGCGAGCGCGCCGCGCTGGCGACGAACGTGCGCGGCGCACTCGCCCGACTGGTCGGGGAGCGCCGACAGCGCGGCGCCGGCCACGCTCCCGGCTACCGGTGCGCGCCGATCGGTGCGACCGTGGCGGCGAAGACCGGCAGCGCCCGCTCGATCATGGCCTCACTGGCCGTCAGCGAGATGCGGACATAGCCCGGTGCTTCGCAGACAGCGCCCGGCAACACGAACACGTCGTGCTCGGCCAGGCGCGCCGAGAAGGCGACGTCGTCGGCCAGTGGCGAGCGCGGCAGCAGGTAGAACGTGGCTTGTGGGCTGTGGACGTCATACCCGTATCCGCGCAGTGCCGTCACCATGCGGTCGCGCTTGCGCTGCAAGCGGTCGATGTCGATCGACAGCCGCTCCAGGTCCGGCAGCGCGTGCTGCAGCAGCGCGTTGGGCCAGGCGTAGCCCGTCACCGCCTGTGCCATCAGGATCGCCGTCCCCAGGGCCGCGCGCTCGCCGGCCGGCAGTTCCGGCGGTAGCGCCAGATAGCCGATGCGCTGGCCCGGCGTCAGCAGCGTCTTGCCATAGGTGTAGATCAGGAACGAGTAGGGATAGAAGGTCGTCGGGCTGTGATACGGCCGGTCGTCGAACACGATCCGACTGTAGGCCTCGTCCGACAGCAACCAGATCGGCCGGCCGTTGGCGGCCGACGCGCGCGTCAGCAGGTCGGCCAGCGCCGCCAGCGTCGCCGGCGGATAGATGACCCCGGTCGGATTGTTCGGTGAGTTGACGATGATGGCGCGCGTGCGCGGCGTGATCGCCGCCTCGATGGCGGCCAGGTCCAGATCGAAGTCGTCGGGCCGCACGCGCACGCGCACCGCCCGCGCACCGAGCGTCGATATCAGCGCCTCGTAGAAGAACCACGGTGGACTGACGAAGATGACCTCGTCGCCGGCGTCGACGACGACGCGCAGCGCGACGCTGAGCGCGGCGAACGCGCCGTTCGTCAGGTGAATGTCGTCCTCGGCGTAGGCGACGCCGCGCCACTCGCGCAGCGCCGCCGCGACCGTGGCCCGCGCCGCCGGCTCGCTGTTCTTGTAGGCGAACCAGTCCTTGTCGCGCGGATCGATCGCCTGTCGCACGGCGGTCACGAACTCGGGCAGCGGCATGTCGTGTGGGTTGCCGAGCGCGAAGTCGGCTACACCGGCCTCATGGCGTCGCTGCGCGTAGGGCGACTCGGTGAAGAAGGCTAAGAACGACGCCGACGCGCCCATGAGCTCCTGGATCTGCCGACCTATCAGTGGCATGGTCATCGTTGTCCTCCTGGGGCTGGAGGTGTTCGGGGTGGCCACAGGGGGCTGCCCCGACGGGTCTACGGGTCCGCTGACGATTGACGGCTTACGGCAGGCCCGCGAACAGGTCGTGCTCCAGCGCGCGGCCGCCGTTGACCAGGCTGAACACTCGATAGAACGTTCCTATTCCCCAGATTGCCTGGTGGACCTCGTCGGGGGCATCGACCAGCGGCCCGAGCGTGGCTAGTTGCGAGCGGTGGCACTGCACCGCTTGCCAGGCCGTTCGCCAGTGAGTGATGGCGTCGATGCGCGTCGTGATCGCCCAGTCGGGCCAGGCGACCAGGCCACGCTCGACGCCGTCGATCGCCATCGTCAGTGGGCCGCCGAGCAGGCGTGTGATGCGCGCGACAAAGGCTTCGGAATCGACGACGTAGTAGAGCTTGGCCACGCGATGGGGCGGCTGGTGGCCCGGGTCGGCGTAGGTCGGATCGGCCGCCGCGACGACAGCCGCGCTCGCCAACTGCGAAATCGCGATATGGTCGGGATGGCCATAGGCGCCGTCGGGACCGAAGGTGACGACCACCTGCGGCCGGGCGCGCCGCACCGCGCCAACGATCGGCGGCAGGGCCACCGTGGGGACGGCCTGGTCCAGATCGCCGTCGATGTGGTCGAGGATGTGGACCTCGTCTAGACCCAGGACGCGAGCGGCGGCGCGCAGCTCAGTCTCGCGCACGTGGCCGAGCGTCGCCAGACCAGGGTTGTCGGCAGGCGGCCCCTGCCAGCCGCGCTCGCCGCGTGTCGCCGTGACCAGCGAGATCGTCACGCCTTCGGCGGCATAGCGCGCCAGCGTCGCGCCCAGCCCCATCGACTCATCGTCGGGGTGAGCCAGAATGCACATCAGACGGCGCTGCGCCATGCCAACCCTCGCTGCGGTTGCGGTGAGGGGCGAACCGGCCGCCGCCGCTTCCCGTGCCTGTCTGTCGACAGTAGAGTTCGCTCGTAATAAGGGAGAGGGGGCCAGGAGTGCAACTTGACCCGTCGCGGGGCGTGCGCTCGCCATCGTGCGCCTGGCTCCTACACCGCCCGCTGCCGGCGGCGGTGATTGACCAGC
>JADLAZ010000099.1 GCA_020849725.1 Chloroflexota bacterium | reverse complement strand
CCGAAGGCACGCCCACCACGCCGACGCAGACGCCGACCGAAGGCACGCCGACTACGCCGACGCAGACGCCGACTGAGGGCACGCCGACCACCCCGACGGTGACTGGAACCCCGACCGAAGGCACGCCCACCACGCCGACCACCCCGACGGTGACTGGAACCCCAACCGAGGGCACGCCGACCACCCCGACCCAGACGCCGACTGAGGGCACGCCAACCACCCCGACGGTGACAGGAACCCCAACCGAAGGCACGCCCACCACGCCGACGCAGACGCCGACCGAAGGCACGCCGACCACGCCGACCCAGACCCCGACTGAGGGCACGCCGACCACGCCCACCACCCCGACGGTGACAGGAACCCCGACCGAAGGCACGCCCACCACCCCGACCAGCACGCCGACGGTGACTGGGACCCCGCCCATTCTGCTAAGTCTGGGCAATCGGGTGTGGGAGGACCTCGACAACGACGGGCGCCAAGAGGCCGGTGAGAGTGGCATCGGTGGCGTGACAGTGCGTCTGTTCGCTGACACGAACGGCGATGGCACGCCGGATGGTCCAGCCCTGGCAACCACGACCACGAATGCGAACGGGTTCTATTTGTTCAGCAACCTGAGCCCTGGCACCTACATTGTCGAGATCTCGCCGCCGAGCGGCTATACCTCCAGCACTGGCGCGCCAGGTTCGGCTACGGGACCATTTGAAGGCCCGGATACGCCACAGGTAAATGCGGTCCCGGTTGACCAGGACGACAACGGCACGACTGTCGGTGACGGTATCCGCACGAAGCCGTTCACGTTGCAGCCCGGCCAGGCGCCAACGGGCGAGACAGACCTGCCGTCGCCGAATCCGGATGCGGGCACGCCCGACGCCAACAGCGATCAGACCGTCGACTTCGGCCTGTTTGTGCCGTACAGCCTGGGCAACCGAGTCTGGCTGGACAGCGGCGCCGGCGGCGGTGTGGCCGACAACGGGGTCCAGGATGGGACCGAGCCGGGCGTCAGCGGTGTGACGGTACGGCTGTATAACGGCAGCGGCACGACCCTGCTAGCGACGACGACCACCGATGCAAACGGCCACTACCGCTTTGACAAGCTGCCCGCGGGCAACTATGTCGTCGAGATCGCGGCGAGCAACTTCAGTGGCGGCCCACTGGCCGGCTACGTCAGCAGCAGCGTCGACGAGGTCGATCCGAACGACGACATCGATCGCAACGACAACGGCCTGGGGATCACCCCCTCACCAACGAACGGTATCCGGTCCGGCGTCGTGACGTTGGGACCTGGGCTGAGCGAGCCGATTGGTGAGACGGACCTGGCAGCGACCGACCAGGGCACGGTCGACGCGCGCGCCAACATGACAGTCGACTTCGGCTTCGTCGTCAGCGCGCCAACGACACCCACGCCGACACCTGCACCAGGCACCCCGACGACCACGCCGACACCGGATACCCGCACGCCGACCCGGACGCCAACACCGCGTGACGATAGCAAGACGCCGACACCAACACCCTCCGAGGGTACGGGAGAGGCCGTTGGGACGCCGGTGGCGACCGAGACGCCGGTGGCGACGGCTACGCCCGAGGCGATGGTTACGCCTATTTCAGAGACGCTTCCGCTCACCGGTGGGCCTGTAGTCGTCGTCCCGGAGCGCCTGCCACCTACCGGCGCTGGCGCGATGGCAGCCTGGCCCGCGGGTCTGATACTCCTGGTGGCGATGCTGGTTACCGTCGGCTGGCGCCGGCGGCGGTAGCGCTGCCAAAGGCTTCATCTACCTGGCTGGCCGCCGGTCCGGTAACAGGGACCGGCGGCCAGCTGGTGCGGGCGCTGTCAGGCGACGCGATGCACGACCTGGCCCGAGCGCAGCACGAGCCGTGGCGAGCGGATGGCAGTGATGTCAGCCGCGACGTCACCGGCGACGACGACGAGATCAGCCGTCTGGCCAGCCGTGACTGTGTGCGCACCCGCCGGCAGGCCGATGACGGCGGCCGAGCGGCCGGTGGCGGCCTGGATCGCCTCGACGGGCGTGAAGCCGGCGTCCACCATCAGGATGATCTCCTCGATGCCGCCATCGTGCGGCAGGTAGTTCACACCCGCGTCGGAGCCGGCGATCATCGGCACGCCGGCCGCTCGCATCCGGCGGACGTTGTTCAGCCGGTGCGCGTAGAATGCGGTCGCGTCCATGCCGCTGGCCATTCGGCCGATCCGGCCGTGCTTCACTGCCATGGCGATCGGCGCCAGCGTCGGCACGACATGGATGCCGCTGCGGGCCAGCTCGGCAAGCAGCGCGTCGTCGATCTCGGTCCCGTCATAGGTCATCCACGAGCAGTGCTCGATCGTGTCGACGCCCGCCTCCAGGCTGTTGGCGATGCTGGCAGTGGCATGGCAGTGCGACGACACGTGGCGGCCGCGCGCGTGCGACTCGGCCACCAGCCGCGACAACTCACCGGCGGTGAACTGCGGCTCGCGCACGTTCGACTCGACGGTCATGCCACCACCGCTGGCCATCACCTTGGTCAGGTCGGCGCCCTGGTCGATCTGACGATGCATCAGCGCCAGCATCTCGTCGGCGTTGGCAACCTCGCCGCCCATGAACCAGCAGTGCCCCTTCACCGACGTGATCGGCCGCCCGGCGACGAGCAACCGCGGCCCGATCACCAGCCCGCTGTCAATCGCCTCCTTGACGACGAAGATGACGTCGTTCTTCGCGCCGACCTCACGGATGGTGGTGATGCCGGCCCGCAGCGCCCGCTGCGCACCGCCGATGGCGCGCACGAGCAGGAGTGGGTCGTCTTCGGCCTTCATCGTCGCCACCGGGTCCGGGCCGCCGTCGAAGGTCAGGTGGACATGCGCGTCGATCAGACCCGGCAGGAGCGTGCCCGGGCCGTCATACAGCACGGTCGCATCATCTGGTATCCGCCCGCCGGGCGGCACCGACGCGATCTGGTCGCCGTCGATCAGCACCGTCACCTGCTCGACCGGCGCCGCGCCGGTGCCGTCAACGAGCCGTGAGATCCGGATGGCCTGCATGCGTTCCCTCCTGATGGTGCGTTCTACCGTGTCGGGGGCGTTGCGTCGGGTTGGGCCGGCGCGCCGGCCGGGTCAGGGCGATACGCCACAGAAGCGCTGAGCCAGGTCCACCAGGACTGCCGCGCACGTCAGCACCTCCGGCAGCCGCACGTACTCGACCGCACCATGCATCCCCTCGCCGCCGGGGCCGAACACGATCGCTGGGATGCCGGCCGCGCCCAGGATGGCCGAGTCCATCCAGGCGGCGTGGCCCATCGGCGTCGGGATCACGCCGGTTCGTGCCGCAATGGCTGCGTTCAGGTTTTCTAGCAGGCGAGCCCCGTCGATGGCGTCGACCTCATACGGCGGCCGGCTGAATAGCACGCGCGTCTCGGCCTGGTAGCGCGGGTCGGTAGCGCGCAGCCGGTCGTGGATGGCGTCGATCTCGGCCGCCACCGTCACCGGTGTCTCGCCGGGGATGGTGCGGCGCTCGACGCCGGCGACGCAGGCGTCGGGATAGATGCTGGGGCCGAGACCGCCCCGGATCGTGCCGGCGTGGAGCGACGCCGGGCCGACCAGAGGGTAAGCCGGCCCGCGCTGCAGGCGCGCGTCGAGCGCGGCTAGCTCAGCCAGGAAGCCACCCATCATGAGGATAGCGTCGATGCCTTCGGCCGGGCGCGAGCCATGGGCGGCCCGGCCGTGTGTCTCCACCTCCAGCCAGACGAAGCCGCGGTGCGCCAGGCAGGGCCGCAGGTCGGTCGGCTCCAGGACGATGGCTGCGTCGGCGCGCACTGTCCGCGCCAGGTGCTCGGTGCCGAGCGACTCGGCCTCCTCGTCGGCCACCGCCGCCAGGATGACCGTGCCGGCCAGCGGTTGCCCTTCGGCCAGCGTCGCCAGCGCACCCGCCATCGCCGCCACTCCGCTCTTGATGTCCATGGCGCCGCGGCCGTAGAGGCGGTCGTCGCGGATCTCGCCGGAGAACGGTGCGTCCATGTGCTCGACGCCGACGGTGTCCAGGTGTGTGGTGAGCAGCAGCGTCGGCCCGGTCGCCGTGCCGGGCAGCTGGGCGACGACGTTTGGCCGCCCCGGCGCGGCCTCGACGACCTCGACCGCGAGCCGGGGCCACTGCTGCAGCCAGTCGGCCAGGTAGGCGGCGACCGCTGCCTCACCGGCCGCTCCCGGCACGAGCGTCGGGTTGACCGAGTCGATGCGCACCAGCGCGGCCAGCAGGTCGATCACGCGCCCATCGACAGCGCTCATGCGCCGCTCCCGACCGGCCACGCGTGGTAGGTCCAGCATCCAGCGGGTAGGTGGCCCATCATGTCTCATTCGTGGGCAGGTGCGACAGGTAGCCTCGTGCCGCACCGGCCAGCAGCCCCCACAGGCCAGTGCAGAGGTAGCGCACGCCGCGCCCGCGCAGCGCTGCTGCTGCCGGACCGCTCGGCGCGTTCGTCCCGACGACTTTGCCGGCGGCGATGGTGCGGCGGATGATCGTGTCGATCGCGGCCTGCACGTCGGCATGGTCGGCACGGCCGGGGTAACCGTACGACTGCGCCAGGTCGGCCGGCCCGATGAAGTAGACGTCGATGCCGGGCACGGCCAGGATCTCATCCAGATTGGCAACCGCCGCTTTGTCTTCGAGTAGCGCCAGCACCATCGTCTCGCGGTTGGCGGCGATGACGTACTCGGTCTGGGGTCCAGCCAGGCCGTAGGCCGCGGCGCGGGTTCCGCCCAGCCCGCGCTGCCCCTCGGGGAAGTACTTGGCGGCGGCGACGGCGCGCTGAGCATCGGCAGCCGTGCGCACCTGCGGCACCATCACGCCCTGCACGCCGACGTCCAGGTAGCGCAAGATGTCGATCGATGAGTTCGTCGGCACGCGCGCCAGCGGCGTGATGCCGGCCGCCTCGGCGGCGCGCACCAGGTTTTCGACGTCGCGCACGCCAACGTTGCCATGCTCGCCATCGATGATAACGTGATCGAAGCCAGCCAGCGCCGAGATTTCGATCAGCGCCGGCGCGTTGGTCGGGATGATCGTGCCAACGGCATGACTGCCGGCAGCGAGGCGTTGCTTGACCGCGTTCGGCCGCATCACCATGGGCTGCTTCCCTCTGCTGATCCCGATCGAACCACGGGCACGAGTGCGTCGTCATGGCGCCGGCGTCACACTTGGGCGATAGGGCGTACGCCGACGCCGTCCGCGAGACGGCATACTGGCATGGGACTGAGCGGATCGTCAACGACCGTGCTGATTGTTCAGGGCGAATGCGTTCTACAGGGCAGCCCTCCTTTGCTAGGATAGGCGTGTGTGAAGCGCACTATTCGTCGCAGAGGAGGGCCGAATGCAGTCTAGCGTGCTCGATCTCCTGGCGCCAGCCGTCGCT
>JADLAZ010000098.1 GCA_020849725.1 Chloroflexota bacterium | reverse complement strand
TGGCGCAGCCGGACTTGATCGGTCGTACCGTCTGGCGCCACTTCGGTGCGGACTACGGCTATTTCCCGCTGGTGCAGCCGCTGCTGGGCCTGATCTGGTTGCTGTGGCCGGAGACGATGCGCGCCTACGGCATCGTCCGCACGCCCGGCATGCGCGATGGATGAGCGCCACGTCATGGCTTGCTTCTTGCTGCGGCAGGACGGCGGCGCGGACCGGCTGCTGGCCCCGGCCGCGATCGTGCTGGACTGGGAGCATACCGAGGCGCACCAGGTCACGCCGGCGGAGGTGGCCGCACTCGATACGGCGCCGCGACTGGCTGAGGCGTTGGCGGCGATCTACCCGCCGCTCGAGCCGGTGGCGGCGGCCGGCGGATCAACCCAGCGGCCGTGAGCCTTGATCAACTCGACCAGCCGCTCGTCGGCCTCCTCGGCCGGGAGGTTGCGCGCGACGCACTCGCGGCCGACGAACAGGTTGATCTTGCCGACGCCGCTGCCCATGTAACCGAAGTCGGCATCGGCCAACTCGCCGAGGCCGTTGACCACGCAGCCCATGACGGCGATCTTGACGCCGACGAGGTGGGACATGCGCGCCTGGATGCGGGCCGTCGTCGCCTGGAGATCAAACAGCGTCCGGCCGCAACTGGGGCAGGCGATGAACTCGGTCTTGGTCGCCCGCGCGCCGGCGCCCTGGAGAATATCGTAGGCCAGCCGCAGCCGGCGGGTGCGCGGCAAATCGCCCTCGATCTGCACGCTCTGCCCGATGCCATCGATCAGCGGCGCGCCCAGGCCAATGGCGCACTCCAGCAGCGATTCGTCGCCCGGACCCGCGGCCGTGGCGCGGAGATGGATCGGGACACCGCTGCCAAGGGCGCGCAGTCGGCTGTCCAGCAGACGCGCCGCCCAGATCAGATAGGAGCGATCGGCAGCCGCAATCGCCAGCACCAGCCCCGGCCCGTCGGCCGCCAGCACGACCGCCGCACGCGCCAACGCCTGGTCTACCACTGGGTAGGCGTGGCGCGCGGCCAGCGCGCGCAACTCGTCCAAATTGCCCGGTTGTGTCACCTCAACCCACAGCGGCACGCCCGCCGCGCGCGCGGCCGCCAGCGCCGCCGCGAACACGCCGTTCTCATCGCCCACGGTTTCGCACACGCGCAGGGCTCCGGCGAGCATTGCCACCCACGTGGCCAGTTCGGGAGCGGCGCTGATGTCGGCCAGCAGTCCGGGTGCGGCCGGGTCGTCGCCCAGCCCATGGAGGACGGCCGGCAGCGCCGCCAGGTCGGTGGCATCACCAATGACGGCGACGACAATGTCGGGCCGCAAGCCGGCCATGCCGACCGGCAACACCATCTGCCGGGCGGCGGTGGCCGGATCCGCCAGCCCACCCGGACGGTCGGGCAGGTCCATGACGACCCGCGCCGGCCGCAGCCCACCATACGGCGCCGGCCCAATCCGGCACTCGGCCACCGGGCGCGGTTTGAAATGGTGCGGGTCGCGGTGGTCAGGCAACGGCGTCACGGCCGGCAGCGCCACTGGGTACGCGGCTGGCATCGCGGCGAGGCCGCCGGCGCCCGGTGTGTAGCGGCGGGCCAATGCTAACGCGACCGGAATCTCGGCCTCCGGCTCCTCCGTCAGCGATACTCGGATTGTATCGCCCAGGCCATCTTCCAGCAGCGCCCCGATGCCGATGGCGCTCTTGATACGACCATCAGCGCCGCCGCCGGCCTCAGTCACGCCCAGGTGCAGCGGGTAGGTGCGCCCGCCGGCGTCCAGCCGGGCAGCCAGCAGCCGGTACGCCTGCACCATGACCTTCGGGTTGCTGGCTTTCATCGAGAAGATGACGTCGCGATAGCCAGCATCCTCGCAGAGGCGAATAAACTCCAGCGCCGACTCGACCATGCCCGCCGGCGTGTCGCCATAACGGTTCATAATGCGGTCGGACAGCGAGCCGTGGTTGACGCCGATGCGCATAGAAACGCCGCGCTGGCGGCACCGCTCCACCAGCGGCCGAAAGCGGTCGGCGATGCGCTCCAGCTCCAGTGCGTACTCCTGGTCGGTGTACTCGCGCACGGCGAAGGACTTCTTGTCGGCGTAGTTGCCGGGGTTAATGCGCACCTTGTCGGCATGGTTGGCCGCTTCCATAGCCGAGGCAGGATTGAAGTGAATGTCGGCCACCAGCGGCACACGCACGCCCTCGGCCCGCAGCCGGCGCTTGATCTCACCCAGCGCGCGCGCATCCTGGGTCGATGGGGTCGTCACCCGCACGATCTCGCAGCCAGCGTCGACGAGCCGGAGCGTCTGGGCAACCGTGGCCGTCACGTCGGAGGTGAGTGTCGTCGTCATCGACTGCACCCGGATCGGGAGCGTCCCGCCCACACCGACGTCGCCGACCATCACCACATGGGTCGGTCGCCGCTGATACCGGTACGCGTCACCGGACGTCAGCGGCGTGCCGAGCGCGACCGTCACCGGCTCCGACACACGTTTGCTCACGCAGTGCCCCCTGCCTCGCCGGGCCGGCCGGGCCGGCTGGCCACCGCCATTGTACCGAGCCATCGACCGCTCGCGCCCACGTCCCGACCAGACCGAGACGATCGAGCGGCGTCTGGCGACCGCGGGCCAAAGCGAAGGGCCGTCATCGCCCTTGATGACGGCCCTTGGCAATAGCGGGGGGGGGATTCGAACCCCCGACCTTCGGGTTATGAGCCCGACGAGCTGCCGCTGCTCCACCCCGCGACGAAAGAAATGCTCGCACCGGCCTCCTCTCCCGCCCACGCAGGGCAGTACCATCTGGCGCTGGCGCGTTTCACGACCGGGTTCGGGATGGGACCGGGTGGGTCCACGCCGCTGTGAGGCACGAGCATCTCTTTACGTGGCACGTGACCACGTGACGACGGTGAGAGAAGAGAACCCGGCGCGACTGGAGCCAACGAGCGCTCAGCTCCTTCGCGGAGCGAGCAGAAGAACGGCGCTTGGCCATTAGGGCCGCTCCGCTGAACGCCTCACGGCGCGTACACGGGCGGTCTAGCAACCCGGTGATCTGCCGGGGGCCTTCGGCGCACGAGGCGCCTGGAGGACTCATCTTG
>JADLAZ010000097.1 GCA_020849725.1 Chloroflexota bacterium | reverse complement strand
GCGCCGATGACGCCATAGACGATCGCCTGCGCCCCCTCCATGACGGTCGGGACGATGGTAACGACCACCGTCGTGACGATCAGGATCAGGTAACGCAGGCGGATCATCAGGGCCGCGACGCCGCCAAGCTGGCGCGCGCGCCGATCGCTCATCGGCGCCTCCGTGGCCGTGGCGCGCGCCGCACTCCAGGACCGCACCATCGCGTCTCTCGGGGGCCGGGCGCGACCGTGTCGGCGCCGGCGCCGTCTGTCTCGGCCTGAGCATAGCAGACCGGCATCGGATGCCGGTAGGAGAATAGTAGAAAGGACGTGTGAATTGACGACGATTCTCCGCCGCGCGGGGTAGAATGCCAGCGCCGCCCCAGGTCCGCGACGTGCCCGCGGGCGGCACGCACAGGAGGAACCGATGCCAACGACCGCCATCCTCGGGCATCGCGGCGCTTCGGGCGAGGCGCCGGAGAATACGTTGCGCGCCTTTGCGCTGGCCGCCGACCAGGGCGCCGACGGCATCGAGTTAGACGTGCAGCCGGCCACCGACGGCACGCTGGTCATCATGCACGACGACACGGTCGACCGCACCACCAGTGGCCAGGGGCGGGTGGCCGATCTCTCTTACACGGCGCTGGCAGCGCTCGATGCCGGCGCGGGCGAGCGCGTGCCGACGCTGGAGGAGGCGCTCCGCTTGGCGCGCGGCCGGCTGCTGGTGGACATCGAGATCAAGGACCCGGGCATCGAGCCGGCCGTGGCGGCGCTGGTCGGTGAGCTCGGCATGGCTGATGAAGTGGTCATCTCCTCGTTCTATCCAGCGAGTCTCGCGGCGATGCGCGCCGCCGCGCCCCACCTGCGGCGCTGGCTGCTCAGCCCTGGATGGTCTGCCACGACGCTGGCGACAGCGCTGGATCTGGGCGCGGCCGGCGTCGCGCCGCGTCACCCAGCCGTCGACGCCGCGCTGGTGGCGACCGCGCGCGAGCACGGCCTGGCCGTCGTCACCTGGACGGCCAACGCCGACGGTGACTTGCGCCGGCTGCTGGCGCTGGACCTGGACGCCATCATCACTGACTACCCGGCGCGGGCAGTGGCGCTGCGCGGGACGCTGTAGGCGTCACCCGGCCGGACGAGGCGACGTCTCACCCCGCAGCCAGCTCGCAGCCCCGGCGCAGGCGTCGCCCTCGACCAGCGCCAGGCGAGCCAGGTCGCACAGCCAGATGTGCCGGCTCAGGCCGAATCATCGCCACGCAGCGCCATCGTCACGGCTTGGTCCAGCGTCATCGCTTGCCCCGTCGCCCAGGCGGCTGCAGCCGCGGCATCGCCCAGCGCCGCGCGCACGTGCGCCAGGCGGTCTGTCACATCGATCAAGTCCAGCCGGGCGGCCGGCACATCGGTCGCCGCGCCGAGGCGATCCGCCGCTCCGGCGAGTCGCAACGCCTGGAGTGGACGTCCCTCGGCTGCCACCAGCGCCGCCAGGCTGCGCAGCAGGCCAGACAAGAGGACCGGGTAGCCCAGGGGGCTGATGGTCATCGCCGCCTCGACGTAGCGTGCCCGCGCCAGCGGATAGTCGCCGTCGACCATGGCAATCTGCCCGAGTCGGAAGAGTGCTGACGCGATCGTGCGCGGGTTGCCGGACTGCCGCGCCAGCCGCAGGGCGTCGTGCTGCAGTGTCCGCGCGCGGGCAGTCTCCCCCTGGACGGCGGCGATGTACCCGAGGAAGTGCAGCGCTACGGCCAGATTGAGCGGGTCGCCACTGGCCTGAGCGAGCGGCAGCGCTGCCTCCAATTGGGCGCGACCTGTCGCCACATCGCCGGCCAGGACCGTCACCCAGCCGGCACACACCACCGCCCAGCCATGACCCGGCTCGTCGCCGCGCGCCCGGCAGATCGGGAGCGCCTCGTCGAGATAGGTCCTGGCAGCCGTCGTGTCTCCCTGCGAGAAGGCCAGCTCGGCCGCACACAGCAATGCCCTGGCTCGCCCCAGCGTCGCCGCGTCCGCGTCCGGCAGCGCCAGCAGGTCGGCCAGCAGGCCACGCGGCGCCGCGTACTGGCCGGCCAGGATCCACAACTCGATGAGGCGGCCGCACGCCAGCAGCGCCCGCTCGACCGCGCCGTGCTCGGCCGCCCAGCGCAACGCCGCGAAGATATTGCCCCAGTCCAGCCGCAGCCGACCCGCCCAGCCGGTGGAGCCGCCACGCCCGCCCGCCGTCGCCTGCTCGACCAGCGTCAGGTAATAGTCGGCGTGCCGGGCGCGCGCCGCATCGGCCTCGCCCGCTCTCTCCGGTAGCGCAGTCAGCCGCTCCAGCGCGTACTGGCGCACCGTCTCCAGCAGCCGGAAGCGCGCCTCGCCTACCTCCGCCGTGTCGACCTGCACCAGCGACTTGTCGACCAGGCGCGTCAGCAGATCGAGGACTGTGTCCGCCGCGATGCCGTCACCCGCGCCCACCGCTTCAGCAGCGGCGAGCGTCCAGCTCCCGACGAAGACGGCCAGCCGGCACAGCACGGCCCGCTCCGGCGCGTCCAGCAGGTCATAGCTCCAGTCGAGCATCGCCCGCAGCGTCTGCTGCCGGGGCAGCGCCGTGCGGTCGCCGCCGACCAGCAGCCCGAAGCGGTCGTCCAGCCGCTGGGCGATCGTCGCCAGCGGCAGCATCCGCGCGCGGGCGGCCGCCAACTCCAGCGCCAGCGGAATGCCGTCCAACCGGCGACAGATCTCAGCCACGAGTGCGGCGTTGTCGTCGGTGACGGCAAATCCGGGCTGGACGAGCGCGGCGCGCTCGACGAAGAGCCGCACCGCCTCGGCCCGGATCGTCCGGCCAGCGGTGAGCGGGCCATCGGCCGCCGGCAGCGCCAGCGATGGCACACGCCAGGCCGCCTCGCCGGTGATGCCGAGTGGCTCGCGGCTGGTCGCCAGCAAGTGGAGGTGCGGGCAGCCCGCCAGTAGCGCCGCCGCCAGCGCCGCGCACGCCCCGATCAGGTGCTCGCAGTTGTCCAGGACGAGCAGCAGGCGGCGCGGCGCGAGATAGGCGATCAGCCGGTCCATCACCGGCAGTTGCGTTGTCTCCGGCAGCCCCAGCGCGGTCACGACAGCCTGGGGCGCCAGCGCCGGGTCGGTCCGCGGCGCCAGATCGACGAACCAGACGCCGTCGGCATAGGCAGAGTTCGACCGGCTAGCGACGACCAGCGCCAGCCGCGTCTTGCCGATGCCGCCGGCCCCGGTCAGTGTCACCAGCCGGTGCCGGCTCAGCAGGCGGCCAACCTCGGCCACCGCTCGCTCGCGCCCGACGAAGCTGGTCAGCAGCGCCGGCAGGTGGCCGGCGCGCGGCGGGGCCGGCTCCGCCGCTGGTGGTTCCGGCGCGGGCGCCGGCCCGTGCGTCCGCGCCGCCGCCAGCCGGGCGCGATCGGCCACCGACAGCCGCAGCGCCCGCGCCAGCACCTGCACCGTGTGCGGGTGGGCCTGGCGCCGCTCCCCCCGCTCCAGGCTGCTGATGGCGCGCACGCTCAGGCCGGCGCGCTCGGCCAGCGCCTCTTGCGTCAGGCCGGCCGCCACGCGCCAGGAGCGCAGCAGCGCCCCAAAGGTGGACGCCCCGCCGGTGGTCACCGCGACACTCCTCGGGCAGCATTCGACGTCAACGATCGATGATAGGACAAGGATACCACGTCTCCCTCGAACGATGCCGCCCCGGGCCGGTCAACGCCACCGCGCGGTTGTCGGCATTGTGTGGGCAGGTGTGTCGGCGACTGTGCCGGGGCTGGGCGTGGCTGAACCAGCCCGGTGCGCCTACGGTGGTGATCGCATGGCCGGTGGAAGAGGCGACGAGCGGCGAGCGACGGGGTCGCTCGCCGGCGCGTGGTCGAGCAGGGAGGCGCGACGATGGCTAGCATGTCCGGGCGCATGCGCTGCTTGATGGTGCTGCTGGCGCTGCTGGTCGGACCAGGTGCGGGTGGGGGCCTCGCCGGTCGCGCACCGGTCAGCCAGGATGTGGCCAGGCGGGCGCGGCCGGTGGTGGCCAGCCGCGCACCGGTCTGGACGACCACCGGCTCGCTGCCGGCCGCCCGCTCCAGCCACACCGCCACGCTGCTGCTCGACGGCCGGGTACTGGTCGCCGGCGGCGCCGAGGACGAGGCACGGGCCGATGTCTATGTGCCGGCTACCGGCGCGTGGTCGGCCGTCGAGCGCCTGCGGCAGGGGCGGCTGGCGCACACGGCGACGCTGCTGCACGACGGCACGGTGCTCGTCGTCGGCGGGCTGACTGAGCAGGGCAGCAGCGGCGATCGCATTCGCCATGTGCCCGACACCGAGCTGTTCGACCCGGCGATGCTGACCTGGGCGCCGGTCCCCGGGCCACCACTGGCGCGGCACGCGCACACCGCGACACTCCTGGCGGATGGGACGGTGCTGGTGGTGGGGGGGCTGGCGCATGGCCGGCGCCTGACCGCCGCCGAGCGCTACGACCCCGTAGCCGGTGTGTGGCTGCCGGCCGGCGCAGTGACGCCAGCTCGCTTCGGCCACACGGCGACCACACTGGCCGATGGCGCGGCCCTGGTCACCGGCGGTGCTGGCCCCACCAGCCGACTGACCGGTGCGCTGCTGGTCCGCTGACGTCCCCGGCGCCAGTCCCGACCGGCAGCATCAGCGCGCGCCGCGTTGGCACTCATTCGGATGGAGTGCCATCCCGCCCGGCGGCCGGGATGGGCTGTGCTATACTGATGCCTGCCGTACTGTGTCCTGGCCACTGGTGGCGCGTGGTCGGCGGTCGTGGCAGGGAGCCCCGCGATGAGCGTGCGCATCACCGCCGAGCCTGTGGCGCGGCTGATCGACGAGTTCAACAAGCTGCCGAGCATCGGCCCCAAGAGCGCCGCCCGGCTGACCTATCACCTGCTGCGCACCGGCCCGGAGGCGACCCAGGCGCTGATCGACGCGCTGGTCGAATTGAAGGAGCGCATCACCTTCTGCTCAGTCTGCTTCAACATCACCGAGGCCAGCCACAACCCTTGCCCGATCTGCGTCAGCCCGGAGCGCGACCGGTCGATGCTGTGCGTCGTCGAGGAGCCGCTCGACATCGTCGCGCTGGAGCGCACGCGCGAGTACAAGGGTCTGTATCATGTGCTGCACGGGGCGATTAATCCTTTGAACGGCGTCGGGCCGGATCAGCTCCGCATCAAGGAGCTGCTGCGGCGGGTGGCCGAGCCGGGCGTGCGGGAAGTGATCCTGGCGACCAATCCGAACATGGAGGGTGAGGCCACGGCCATGCACCTCTTCCGGCAGTTGAGCGCCACCGGGGTGCGGGTGACGCGGCCGGCCAGCGGCCTGCCGATGGGCGGCGACCTGGAGTACGCCGACGAGTTGACGCTGAGCCGGGCGCTGACGGGCCGGCGGGAGATGTAAGCGCGGTGTCGACGACGAAGCGAGACTACTACGAAGTCCTGGGCGTCACGCGCTCGGCCGACAAGGACGAGATCAAGAAGGCGTTCCGCCGGCTGGCACGCCAGTACCACCCCGATGTCAACCAGGCGCCCGAGGCGGAGGCCCGCTTCAAGGAGATCAACGAAGCCTACGAGGTACTATCCGACGAGCAGCGCCGCGCCATCTACGATCGCTACGGCCACGCCGCGGCCAACGGCCAGGCTGGCAGCACGCCATTCGAGGGCATGGGCGACTTCCCGTTCGGTGACCTGTTCGACGCCTTCTTCGGCGGCGCGGCTGGCCGAGCGGGCAGCGGCCCGCGCACCCGCGCTCAGCGCGGCGCCGACCGCCGCTACGTGCTGGCGCTCGAGTTTCGCGAGGCCGTCTTCGGCACCGACAAGGCGCTGGAGATCGAGCGGCTGGAGATCTGCGGCCACTGCCAGGGGCAGCGTGCCGAGCCGGGCACGAGCACCCAGGTGTGTCCAGCCTGCAAGGGTAGCGGCGAGGTGCGCCGCGCCCAGCAGACGATCCTTGGCCAGTTCGTCAGTGTCGCCACTTGCGACCGCTGCCACGGTGAAGGCCGGATCGTGCCGACGCCCTGCACCATCTGCCGCGGCGAGGGCCGCACGCGCTTGAAGCGCACCGTCACTATCGGCGTGCCGGCCGGTGTCGATGACGGCGCCCAGCTCCGCCTCAGCGGCGAGGGCGACGCGGGCCTGTTCGGCGGGCCGGCCGGCAACCTGTTCGTCCAACTTCGGGTGGCCGCCGACCCGGTCTTCACCCGCCACGACAATGACCTGCTCGTCGAGCTACCGATCAACATCGCCCAGGCAGCGCTCGGCGCGGAGATCGAAGCGCCGACGCTGGAAGGGCCGACGACGGTCAAAATCTCCGAGGGTACCCAGAGCGGTCGCACCTTCCGGCTGCGCGAGCGCGGCGTGCCGTTCGTGCGTGGCAGCGGGCGCGGCGACCTGATCTACACCATCAGCGTCACGACGCCGACTCGCCTGACCGGCGAGCAGCGCGACCTGCTCCAGCAGCTCGGCCAGACCTTCGCGGTCACCCAACCGCCGGCGTCGCCCGACGACGACCACACCGACAAGCACCGCGGCTTCTTCGACAAGCTCAAGGACACGCTGCTCGGCGAGTAGCGATCTGGAGTGAGCTGGTGGCGACCTCGCCACCGCGCCAGGCTTACCTCACGGCGCACGATGACCACCCGTTGATCGGCCTCGTCCGGGTGGAGAGCGGCCAGAAAGTCACCCACTCCTACATGCTCACCTGATCGACGCTCGAACGCTGCGCTGATCGCCACCACCGCGCTGGAGCGCGGTCTCACTCTGGTGACGACCGCCACAGACGTCCGGTGCGTGCCGGGTCTGACGCTCATGGCGCCGCCGCGGCAGCATCGCGCCGATGGGACTTGGCTTACGCTTCCGGCACGACACGGCCGTGCTCGGCCCGCAGCCAGGGTAGGGCGGCCAGGCCCGGCAGGTCCAGCATCGCCCGGTCGGTGGCAGTGACGAGTAGTTGCTTGCCTTCGGCCGGCGCCGTCTCCAGCACCAGCCGGCGGTGGGCTGGGTCCAGCTCGGAGGCCAGGTCGTCCAGCAGCAGCACCGGCCACTCGCCGGTGGTGGCGTGCATCAGGTCGACCTCGGCCAGCTTGAGCGCCAGCACCGCCAGCCGCTGCTGGCCCCGCGAGCCGTAGGGACCGACCGGCATACGCCCCAGCCGAAGTGTCACGTCGTCGCGGTGCGGGCCGACGACCGAGACGCCGCGCCGCAACTCCTCGGGGTAGGTGCGTTCGAGCTGGGCGATGTAGTCGCGAGCGATCAGCGTCTCGCGCTCGTCAGGGGCGAGACGGTCGGCGTGAGCGGTGACTGCCGTCAGATCGACCGACGAGTCGTAGCCAACGTGCAGCGCCTCGTCGCGGTCCGTCAGGCGCCCGTAGCTCGCCCGCGCCAGCGTATCGAGCTGGCGGATCAGGTCGTGGCGGCGGCGCACGACGGCCGCGCCGAGCCGGACCAGCTCGTCATTCCAGTAGGCGAGTTGCTCGACCGCCTGGCGCTGGGTCAGGCGGCTGCCAGCCTCCTGCAGTTGCTTCAGCAGGGCGTTGCGCTGCTGAAGCACGCGGCCGTAGCGCGCGATCGAGCGCAGGTAGATCGGGTCGAGCTGGCAGAGCGTGACGTCCAGATAGCGCCGCCGGCCGCTGGGGCCACCGGTGACCAGTTCCAGGTCCTCCGGCGTGAACAGCACGACCTTCAGCAAGCCGACCATGTCGTGGGCGCGGCGCGGGTTGCCGTCGACCTTGATCCGTTTGCGCGTCAGCCCGGCCTCGCCGCTGCCATCGGCCGCGGCAGTCTCGGCCGCCAGCACCAGCTCCAGGTGGTGCGGCCCGTGCAGCGTCCGCAGATCGCCGACGATGCGCGCGTAGGGCGGCAGGCCGTACTGCTGGCCGCTGCCGAAGCGCACCAGCTCGCGCTCGACGCTGGCGCGCGGCGAGCGGGTCGTCGACAGCAGGAAGGCCGCCTCCAGCAGCGACGATTTGCCCGATGCGTTGGCCCCATAGATCCGCAGCCCCGCAGGCGGGACCACCAGGTCCAACTGCTGGTAGAGCCGGAACTCCTCCAGCACCAACCGCATCAGATGCATGCGTGATGCGTGATGCGTGATGCGTGATGAGAGAGATGGATGATGCGTGCGGTGACATGCGATGCATGGTGAACCGAGACTGATGCACAACCTCGATGGCTCGCCAAGCAACACCGCTCAGGCACGCCGAGCTTCCCTGGTCTACCTCCACTCATCACTCATCACTCATCACTCGGTCTTACCGAGTGGCCAGGTGCATCGGCATGATGACGTGGGTGAAGTCCTGGCTGCCGACAGCGCGCACGACGCCGGGGCTGCTGGCCGATTGCGTCTCCAGCGCCACCTGGCTGGACTTGACGACAGTCAGGACATCGCTCAGGTAGCGGACGTTGAAGGCAATCTGGCCCGCCGTGCCCTCGATGGCGGCGTCCAACTCGCTGGCGTTGTCGCCGACCTCGGCGGCGTTGGCGGCAATGGTCAGGTTGCCTGGTGTCAGGTCGGCCTCGCTCGGCGTCAGCATCAGCTTGACAATATCGGCGTTGTCGCGAGCAAAGTATGAGGCGCGCTTGGTGGCGCTGAGAAACTCCTGCGTGTCGAGGACGCTGCGCGTGGTGTAATCCTTGGGGATAATCTTGCGGTAGTCGGGAAACGCGCCCTCGATCAGGCGCGACACGAAGTCGATGTTGCCGGCCCGGAACAGCGCCTGATTGCGGGCGCCGGTGACGGTGATCTCGACCGGACCGGGCTGATCGGCGACAGTGCGCGCCAGCTCACTGAGCGCCCGCGCCGGCACGATGATGTCGACATCGGTCTGGGCCGGCTCAGCCAATTCGGCCGCGCGGACGGAGAGGCGGAAGCCGTCGGCGGCGGCCATCGTCAGGTGATTGCCCTCGATGCGCACTTGCACGCCGGTCAGCACCGGCCGGCTGTCGTCGGTGGCGGCGGCGAAGACGACCTGGCCGATGATCTCACGCAGCAGTTCCGGCTCGATGCGCGCCGTCGGTGCAGCATCCTCGACGGTGGGGATGACGGGGAAGTCCTCGGCGTCGATGCCCTTGATCGTCGCCTTGGCGCGGGCGCAGCGCACCAGCAGCGCCTGCGTGCGGCGGTCAACCTGGAGGGAGACGCGGTCGTTCGGCAGGCTGCCGATGAAGTCGGCCAGCAGGCGGGCCGGCACGGTGAGCGCGCCTTCCTCCTCGATCTGGCAGCCGACCCAGCACGTGATGGCGATTTCCAGGTTGGTGGCGGCCAGCTTCAACTGGCCGCGATCGGTCGCCAGCAGGATGTTGCCCAGCACCGGCAGCGTGCTCTTGGTCGCCACGGCGCGCGTCACATGCGCCAGCCCTCGCTGCAGATTCTCTTGCAGACACGAGACGTTCATCGCCCATCCTCCGTACCGACGCCCACCGCCGGGTAACGTGTCATCATACCCGAGCGCAGCCCCTGCCGGCCCCACTGCTCCGCCGCGCCCAACCGGCGCAGGTATAACGGCGTAGCCTAGCAGCGGGCGCGGCGGCGGCCGGTGGCAATACATTGACGGCAGGAGGTGAGACATCGAGGGAGGTGGCCCATGCGGGCTTGGATGACGGCACGCCGATCAGACCTCCTGCCATGGCTGCTGGGGGATGCCCGGACCGGGCGACGCGCCCAACGAGCGCGTCGCCACCTGGCGGGTGGTCTGCCTCGACCGGGTAGACGCCGCGGCCCGGTGCGTGTGCTAGGCTGCGAACACGAGCGCGGCCCGAGCGCGGGTGTACTCGTGACGGCGTGCCGCCGTCATCCGGCTGGCAGCCGACCGTGCCGGATCCCGGTCTGCCAAGGAGTGTGGCCATGACCACGCGCGAGGTCGTGCAGCGCGTGCTCCCGCTGCTGGAGCGGCTGTCGCCACGGACGCTGGACAAGGCGCGGTTGCTGCAATACCTCTCGGCCCGCGCGGCAGCCGACTGGGGCGTGTTCGTGCTGGTCGGCGAGGAAGCGACCGATAGCGAGCGAACGCTGGTCTACCGCGACCGCGTCAGCCAGGAGGTGCGGCGCGTGCGCTATCCCGACTGTCTGCCGACCGATCTGGAGCGCGATGTCGTGGCCGAGTACAAGCGGCTGGCGATGGCGCGCCCGCTGACGACGATGGACCCGCGGCTGTTCGCCGTCTTTTTTCGCGCCAGCGCGTGCGACGGCTGCGTCTACGACACAGCGCCGGCGCGTCAGATTTGCCGCGAGTGCCACTTTGCCGGCCACCCGGTTAACTTTACACCACGCTGACCACCGTTGCGTGGGCGCCAACCGACGGCTATGCTGGACGCTGGAGGATGGACGATGGACCAGGCTGCCGTCAGCGCCGAAATGAAACGGACGACCGTGTTGAAGACGGTGATCCTGCCGCTGCCGCCGCGCGAGATCGTCGGCCTTGGCCGGCGCTTCTTTACCGAGCATGGCTACCGTGCCCTGCCGGCTAGCTCGCCCAACAACCTGCTGATTCGCGGTGGTCGGGAAGGTGTGCTGCCGAGCGTCATCGGCGAGATCGAGGTGCGGGAGAAGCAGGGTGTGCGTGGCCGGACGAGCGTGGTCAATCTGAGCGGCTATGGCGAGGGTCTGAGCCGCCAGATGCTCGCCTTCTACGCCGTGTTGCGCGCCGAGCGACAGAAGGCGCGCGATGCAGCTCCGGCAGTGCTGCCGGCCGATGACCCCGCTGGGCCTGCCGACGAGCCAGACGCCTGATCGCCGCCGGCAGGCCGGCGGCGCGGCCCGGCCGGGACCATCAGTGGCTGACGGCGGTCGGCTCAGTGCTGTCGCCAGCCAGCGGCTCGGCGACTGTGTCGGCCGGCGGAGTGCTGCCATGGACCGGCGACAACCCGCCGCGCGCGCCGTTCGTGATCGGCGGACCAGCCAGGGCCAGATCGGCGGTGGTCAACGGCGCCCGCGTGCGCGCCAGCCGCTCCAGGGTCGCCGTGTGATCGACAAAACCACTGTACGTGGCCATCTCCTCACGCAGCAGCGGCAGCAGCACGGCCGGCGCGTAGTGGCGCGGGCAGAGCGACACGCCTTCCAGCGGCAGCGTCGCCCAGCGCCGGCCGCAGACGCGACAGGGCCGCCATGCCAGCCAATCGCTGTTCGAGTCGCTGGCTTCCCAAATCAGGTCGCGCAGCGTCTCGATCGTGTCGGCCACCGCCGACGGCGGCGCCAGCTGCAACAGCCTGTCCAGCTCGGCGACGGCCGGCGCTGCCTCGATCGCCGCCTCGTTGGTCGCCATCGCGTCCAGCCACGGCAGGGGCACACTATCGACGGCCAGCCGCGCCCAGGCCGCTACCGCGGCGAAGGCCTCCGGACTGATCGTGTCGACGCGCCGCCACAGGACCGTAACCGACTTTCGCGGACGCCAGGTGGCTTCGAACAAACCCGTCAGCGATGATGCAGGCTGCCCAGCAGAGGGCACGACACACTCCTCTCGCAACGTGACCATTATTCCGCACGGTGGGCGGCGCCGCAACGACGGACGCTGCGCCGGCCACACGCCGCATCCGATGGAACGGCGCAGGCGTGGATGAGCGTGTACAATGGCAACACCGGTCGCCGCGCCACCGGACCACCGCGTCTAGCTCGTCCCGATCAGGAGGTCATCCCGGATGCTCCGCCATGCCTCCCACGGCGCCACCCGCGCCATCGCCGGCCTGAGCCTGCTGGTCGTCTTGCTCCTGGGCGCCAGCATCCTACCCTGGCAGCGCCCGGCCGTGCTGACGGCTGCCCCGGCGCCGGTGCGCGTCGCCAAAGTGACGGTGGGCGACCTGAAAGCCGCCGTCAGCCTCAGCGGCGAGTTGCGCCCGACCGACCAGACTGAGGTCACGCCGCGCGTCAGCTCTCGCATCGTGCGCCTGCCGGCCACGGTCGGTCGCGAGGTGAAGGCCGGCGAGGTGTTAGCCGAACTCGACCGCACCCAGTTGGAAGTCGCGCTGACGCAGGCCCAGGCGGCCGTGGCCAAGGAGAAGGCTAGCCTGGCAAAGCTGCAGACGACGACGACGCGCGCTGAAGATCTGGCGCGTGGGGAGGCGGCCCTCAACGCCGCCGAGGCCAACCTGGCCGCTGTGCTGGACGGGCCGCGCGCCGAGGATATCGAGAGCGCGCGCCAGAAGCTCGCCCAGGCGCGGGAAAGCCGGGTGCGCAGCACCAGCGCGCTTGCCAACAGCCGCGAGCAAGCGCGCCTGTCCATGGAGCAGGCCGCCGCGTCGCTCCAGCAGGCGCAGGCACTCTTTGGTGCGGCCAAGCTGATCTGGGACGAGGCCGACCGCACCGGCAAGGACCCCAACATCGCCTCCTGCCCCGACGACAACAAGCGCTGCAACAACCGGACCGACACCAAGCGGCGGTCGTACAAGGCCGACTTTGAGGCCAAAGAGATCGGCATGCGCTCGGCCGAGGCCGGGCTGGCGGCGCGCCAGATCGCCTACGAGGATAGCCTGCGCCAGGAGGCAGCCGGCCTGCAGATCGCCACCTCGCAGGTGATCGACGCGCAAGCGGCATTCGACAAGGCGCGCAGCGGCCCGGATGCCGCCGATATCGCGTCGGCGGAGGCCGATGTAGTTGATGCCCGCGCCTCGCTGTCGAAGCTGCAGAACCCTTCCAGCATCGAGGCCGAGACCACCGCGGCGCAGGCCGCGATCCAGGGCGCCGAGGCGGGCTTGCGCCTCGCCCAGGCCAACCTGCGCGAGGCGACCGTCGTCGCGCCGTTCACCGGCATCGTCACGCAGAAATATGTCTCGGTCGGCTCCAACGTGTCGACGTCGACAGCGCTCGTCCAGCTCGTCAGCACAACCCTGGAAGCCCGCCTGAGCGCCGACGACTCGCAGGTCGTGCTGCTGGAACCGGGGCAAAAGGCCGACCTGCGGCTGACCGCCTATCCGGGCATCGTCTTCCCGGCGCAGGTGGACGGCATCAGCCCGGCCGCCAACCCGACCTCACGCACCTTCACCGCCACCGTCATTCCCGAGACGCAAGATGCCCGGCTCAAGCCCGGTATGCTCGTGCAGGGCGATATCGCCGCCATCAACCGGCCGGCGGTGCTGATGGCGCCGGAGCAGGCGGTGGTGACGCGCGGCCTGGAAAGCTACGTCTTCACCGTGGCCGACGGCAAGGCTCGGCGCAAGCCGGTCACGCTCGGCATTCGCGGCGGCGGCATGGTCGAGGTACTCAGCGGCCTCACGGCCGGTGAGACGGTCGTCATCGACGGCCAGGCGGCGCTGAACGACAACGATCAGGTGACGGTCGCCGGCTAGCGCGGCGCGTCGATAGCGCTCCCCGGCAGCACCGGCCGGCTTGCCACGCCGGCCGTCAGCGGTCGGCGGTCGCCAAACGCGGCCTAAGCAGCTTCGGGTAAGTTTTGCGTACTATGAATGGGTGCAATCACATGCTGGTCCAAGGCGTGATCGACCGCCGCCTGCAACGCGGCGGCCGTGGGGTAGCTGCGCACAGGCAACTCGTCATGCTTGACGTGGCGCCACAGCCCCTCGATCCGGTTCAACTCCGGGCTGTAGGCCGGCAGGTAGAACAGCTCGATGCCCGCCGCTTCCAGGCCGGGCAGGGCGTCGGTGACCATCCGGCTGTGATGGACCGAATAGTTGTCCAGCACGACCACGCAGCGGCGCGCCCGGCGGAACCCCGCCGGGACCTCCCCCAGCGGCGTGGGCATCCCGCCTACGTCCTGCCAGACGAACTCCAGGAAGGCCGCGCTGTCGAGCGTGCCCGTCCGACTGGTGTAGGCGAAGCGCGGCCGGCTCCCGAACGGCGCCCAGGCGCCCAGCACGTTGACCCGCCGTCGCTGCGGCGCCTCGTACGGCACGCGCGCTCGGACCGTGGCCCGCGCCCAGGTGTAGGTGGTCGGCAGCGTCGGCGCGAAGCCACTCTCGTCCAGGAAGTGGAGGTCCAGCCGGTCGGCCAGCGCACCCTCCTTCAAGACTTCAAGACCTCCAGGTCGGCCCGCTTGGTGGCCTGGAGGTCGGGGTCGGCCTGCTTGTGGCGCAGTGAGGACTGGGTGCGCTTCCAGCGGAAGCGGCGGGCCTTGAGCCGCTCGGCCAGCCAGCCCGGCGTGATGACGACGCCGTGTTCCTCGGCCAGCCAGGCGGCCAGGTGGGGCATCGTCCAGGTCCGGCCGGCGGCGGCATCGGCGTCGAGCCGCCGCTCCACCGCCGTCAGCACCGCCTCCGTCAAGGTGGCCGGGCGGCCGGGCCGGGGCTGGTCAGCCAGGATGGCGAAGCCGTCGGCCCGGAAGCCGCTGATAACACGCCGCACCGTCTGCTGGTGGCGGCCGAGGTGGGCAGCGATCTGGGGGATGGTGTGACCCAAGTGGGACAGGCGGATCATCTCCAGGCGCTCGCGCTCGTGGGGGGCGAGCCCCCGACCACGGGCGCGCGCATTCAGGTCGTCCAGTTGGTCAGCGGTCAGGGTCACGCGGATGATCTTCGGCATGGCGGGCCCTCCTGCCCGCCATTGTACGAGACGCTTACCCGAAGCTGCTTAG